>JASFUX010000132.1:0-9567 GCA_050050115.1 Maricaulaceae bacterium
GCGGATGACGCATCCGCGACGCTCGCCCTGCGCGACATGTGCGAGAGGTTGGCGTGGGGTTAGATGTTGCTCCCCCACGGGGGAGGAAAAACACGCCTACCGCGGCGCCCTCTTCGCCAGGATCCGCTGCAGCGTCCGGCGGTGCATGTTGAGCCGGCGGGCGGTCTCCGAGACGTTGTTGTCGCACAGCTCATAGACGCGCTGGATGTGCTCCCAGCGCACCCGGTCGGCGGACATCGGGTTTTCGGGCGGCGCGGGCTGGCCGCCGGGCTGGGCGATGAGCGCCTTGGCGACGTCGTCCGCGTCGGCGGGCTTGGCGAGATAGTCGATCGCCCCGGCTTTGACGGCCGCGACGGCGGTGGCGATGTTGCCGTAGCCGGTCAGCATGACCACACGGCAATCCGGGCGCTGACGATGCAGCTCGTCGACGACGTCGAGGCCGTTGCCGTCCTCAAGACGCATGTCGAGCACGGCGAAGGCGGGCGGTGCGCCGCGGGCGGCGTCCATCGCTTCGCTCACAGTGGCGACGTCGGTCACGTCAAAGCCGCGCTGCGCGAGCGCGCGCGCCAAGCGGGTGCGGAACGGTTGATCGTCGTCGAGCACGAGGCAGCTGCGATCGGCGATGTCGTCGGGAACAGTCGTCATCGACTCCATGACGCCTTCCTTTCTCCTGAGCCTGCTGACCGACCGGCCCCCCAGGTTTGTAAGTTAAGGCTCCTAGAAGCGTTCTAGGAAGGAGGTTCGTCTGTTCATACGTCCGCTCCGGCGGCTATGGCAATCTGCGTTCAACCGTTTCCTTACTCATCTCTGACTGCCTCGAGCGGCCAGCGGGCGCGCACCAGCGCGCCGGTCTGGGGCCCGCGCCGGTTGGCGTAGACGAGCGCGCCGCCGGAGCGCTCGATGAAGGTTTTGGCGATGAAGAACCCCAGCCCCAGACCGCCCCGCCGCGAGGCGTGCTCGCGCGCCGCCGCGTAAGGCTCGCCCAGCCGGGTGAGAATCTGGTCGGAAAAGCCCGGGCCGTCGTCGACGATCTCGATCTCGACCCAATCCGGCGTCCAGCGGCCGGTGATGATCACCTCGGAGGCCGCATAGTCGACCGCGTTGTCCGCGAGATTGGCGATCGCATAGAGAATCTCCGGCGAGCGCTTGAGCGCCGGCGGGGTTTCGTCCGCGCCCTCGAGCGGCTGGAGGACGACGTTGAGCGCCGCGCCCGCGCCTTCGACCGGCTCGATCGCCTCGTCGATCAAAGCGGCGAGCGATATGCGCGCGTGCACCGCGTCGCCCGCGTCGCCCCGCCGCGCGAGCTGGCCGAGGATGTCGCGGCAGCGCTGGGACTGCTGGACCAGCAGCTCGGCGTCCTGCGCCATCTCCGATCCGGGGGGCGCGGACTGAGCCATCTCCTTGGCGACGAGATGGATGGTGCCGAGCGGCGTGCCCAGCTCGTGCGCCGCGGCCGCCGCCAGCCCGCCCAGGGCCGACAGCCGCTGCTCGCGCGCCAGCACCGCTTCGGTGGCCGCGAGCGCGGTCGACATCGCGCGCGCATCCGCGGCGAGCCGCCAGGCGAAGACGCTCATGAAGCCCGTCCCCGAGACCAGCGCCGTCCATAGCCCCGCCGCATAGAGCGGAGGCGGATTGAACGCCTCCGCCGCGTCCCACGGCAATGGCGCGCTTACGGCGGCCATGACCAGGCTGGCTGCGAACGCGAGCGCGCCCAGCCCGATCACCGGCGCGGGCCGCAAGATCGTCGAGGCGATCATCACCGGCACGCCGAGCAGCAGCACGAACGGATTGTCGAGCCCGCCCGTCAGCCCGATCAGCACGGCGAGCTGAACGATGTCGAAGGCGAGCTGTGCCGCCGCCTCGCGCTCGTCCATCAGCCGCTGACCGGGCGATGCGGCGGCGAGAAAAATGTTGAGCCAAGCGCTTGCCGAAATTACCCCGAGGCAGGCCGCGAGATTGAGATCGAAGCGAAGCACGAACTCGACGGCGAGCACCGTGGCGGTCTGCCCGGCGACCGCCATCCAGCGCAGCAGCAGGAGCACGCGCGCGCGGACGCGGCGCTCGGTCGGCGCGAGAGGGTCGGCGGTCGATCGCTCAGACATGCGGGCGGGTTCCTGCCAGAGGTGAGGCGCATGTCTTAGAGCGCAAGCGGGCGAAGTGGAAACCGCTTCGATGCGTGGATAGCGACTTGATGGGGTCGAGATCAGGCGACGCATCGAAGCGGCGCGTCAAAGCGCGCCACGTTCGGACGGTGCAAACTCGCGCAAGGCCGCCTATGTTCCGCGGCATGATCCGAACGAAACTCGTCGCCGCCCTCCTCGCTCTCGCCGCCACAGCCGGTTGCGGGCCGGCGGAACAGGCCGCGCCCGCCGACCAGAGCGCGAGCCTGATCGGCGGTCCCTTCACGCTTACCGACCAGACCGGCGCGCGGGTCACCGAGGCGGACTTCCTCGGCCGGCCGATGGTCGTGTTCTTCGGCTACGCCAGCTGCCCGGACGTCTGCCCGCTGTCGCTCAACAAGCTGACGGTCGCCTATGACATGCTCGAAAGCGAGTATGGTGCAGATGCGAACGAATTTCAGACGGTGCTGATCACCGTCGACCCCGAGCGCGACACGCCCGAGATCCTCGCCGGCTATGTGGAAAATCCTGGATTTCCCAGCAATTTAGTAGGGTTAACCGGAAACATGGAGGAGATTCAGGCAGCGGCGGATGCATACAGGGTCTATTTTAATAAGGACGAATCCGGCGATACTGCAGCGCAATACCTCGTCGACCATACAAGCGTCATCTATCTTATGGCTGATGATGGAAGCTTCTATAACGCCTTCACCCACGCCTCGACCCCGGCGGAAATCGCTGCGGGGCTGCGGCAATACCTCGACGACAGGGGCTGACGGCCCCCTCGCCGCGGCGCGAGGGAGGACCTAGCCTTGCTTTACACCCTCTATGAGCTCGGACGCGCGTCGCTGGCGCCTTGGCGGTTCGTCGCCCGCACCACGCAGCGCACCCTGCGCTCGCCGCTCAACCCCGCCTCCTACACCCCGCAAGGTCGCTCGCTGGCGGCCGCCGCGGACGTGTTCGAGTCGGTGACCCGACGCTACCTGAAGCCCGAATGGGGCCTGCCGGAGACCGAGGTCAACGGCGCGAGCGTGCCGGTGATCCCGCACGCGGCGGTAAGCCGGCGCTGGTGCGACCTCGTTCACTTCCAGCGCGACCCGGCGGCCTTGAGCGCCGCGCACAAGGGCAAGGACGTCTTCGATCCCAAGGTGATGATCGTCGCGCCAATGTCGGGGCACTACGCCACGCTGCTGCGCGGCACCGTCGAGGCTTTCCTGCCCGACCACGAGGTCTATGTCACCGACTGGACCGACGCCAGCGCCGTTCCGATCACGGACGGTCGGTTCGACCTCGACGACTACGTCGATCAGATTCGCGAGTTCCTGCAGGTCCTCGGCCCGCAGACCCACGTGGTCGCCGTCTGCCAGCCCGGCCCGGCCGTGCTCGCTGCGGCAGCGCTGATGAACGAGGACGGCGATCCGAGCGCACCGGCGAGCCTGACGATCATGGGCTCGCCAATCGACGCGCGCCGATCGCCGACGGAGCCGAACCGGCTCGCCGAGGCGCGCCCGATCTCTTGGTTCGAAGCGAATATGATCCACACGGTGCCCGCGCCGCACCCCGGCGTCTTGAGGCGCGTCTATCCGGGCTTCATCCAGCTCGCGAGCTTCATGAACATGAACTGGGATCGTCACGTCGACGCCCATTGGAGCTTTTTCGAGCACCTCGTTGAGCAAGACGGCGACAGCGCCGAGAAGCACCGCGAGTTCTACGACGAGTATCTTTCGGTGATGGACCTCACTGAAGAGTTCTACATCCAGACCATCGACCGGGTGTTCCAGCGCCACCTACTGGCGACCGGAGCCTACCGCCACCGCGACCGGCTCGTCCGTCCAGAGAAGATCACGGCCACGGCGCTGCTGACCGTCGAGGGCGAGAACGACGACATCTCGGGCATCGGCCAGACTCAGGCCGCGCACGATCTCTGCACCGCGCTGTCGCCCGAGATGAAGCTGGACCACGTCCAGCCGAAGGTCGGCCACTACGGCGTGTTCAACGGCTCGCGGTTCCGCAAGGAAATCCAACCGATCGTCGCCGGCTTCATTCGCAAGCACTGGGACGAGAAAACCGACCGCAACACCCGCGTCGATCCGACGGCCGGGCCGATCGCGGCGGAGTAGCGCCGCGACCGGAGCCTAACCTCGTCGGCTATTCGCTCGCCTCGATCTGGACGTTCAGCAACGACACGCCGCCCTCGATGTCGCCTTGCTCGAACGCCGCGACGACGTCGGAGAGCTGGAGCGGCTCTTCAGGCGCCAGCGCAATCCGCAAGGTCGAGCCCGGAGTTTCGAGGAACGCCGTGGCCGCTTCGATCGCGTCGCTGACGATCGGTTGAAGCTCGGGCGGCGCCGTGATCGAGCCGAGCGCGAGCATGCCGATCGCCTGCTGGCGGACCCGTTCGGGGGTCGAGCCCTGCTGCTCGGCCACCGCGTTCAAGGCGCGCTCGACGATCGATTCGTCCGTCAGGCGCAGCTCGAAGTTCGACAGGATCAGCGGCGCGATCGCTTCGTTGAGCTCGCTGGGATCGATCTCGGCCGAGGCGTCCATCAGCTTGGCGGCGTTCTTCACGTAGTCGCCGATGCCGCCGAAGTCGTAGTCGGCCTCGAACGTCAGCGCGTCGATGATGCGCAAAGAGAACTCGTCCGAAGCGACGCGATCCTCGACCTCGTTCATCGTCTGGACGAAGTCGCCCTCGACGGTGAAGCCTTCGTAGCCGAGCATCGCGAGCGCCTGAAGCGCCTGGGCGCCGCTGTCGTAGGCGTCGTCGAAGCTCACCGTCAGGCCGCGCAGCGTGTCGACCGACTCAAGCCCGACGCGTGTCTGCTGCAACTCGCCGGCGTAGGATTCGAGTCCGACGTTCACGCCGTCGACCGACAGCGCGAAAGCGCGCAAGGCGTAGTCGTCGTAGTACTTCTTATAAGGGTCGGAGAGACCCGAGTTGAGGAGCGCGTTCTGGAACGCCTCTTCGTCGTCGAAATCCTCCATCTCGGCGATCTCGTCGAGCGCGGCGAGGTCGAGACCGTTGATCGAGAACTCTCCGAGCGTGATCGAAACGTCCTCGCCCTCTTCGGACACCGCCGCGATGTCGAGATTCTCGAACAGGAAGGAGCCGAGTTGTCCGGCAGCGAAATCGCGCAGCGAGATCGAGCCGATCGACAGGTTCTCAAGGTCCGCGTCGTCGCCTTCGCCGGCCATCGACACGCCCGAGATCTCGAACGCCGCGAAGCCGTAATCGGACGGCGCACCCCAGTCGTAGTCCTCGTCCGGCTCCTCGCCGGCGAAGGCCATCGCCACGATGCGCGCGATCGCCGGGTTCGGCTCGACCAGCACCCAGCGGTCGACGTTGATCCGAAACTCGTCGTCGCCGCCGGCCAGATTGAGAATCTCCAACCCGTCGAACACGACGCCGTCGCCGTCCGTGCGCGGGTTGACCAGCCGCAAAGTCTCGGCGGTGAAGCCGCCGTCGCCGTCCGGGGCCTCAAACGTGACGTTGGAGAACACCTGCGCCGATCCCTGCGTCTCGACGCTGGCGAAGCTCAAGATGCCCGAGCCGGACTGGGCCAGCCCAAGGGCCGCGAGCGCCTCGTCAGCGGTCGCGGCGGGCGAGCCGGAGGTGTTGAGCTCGGCTTCAGATTGCGCCGTCGCCGAATCGGGAGAACAGGCGATGAGCAGTGCGGATACGGAAACGGCGGTTACGGCGCGCATGGCGGCCCCCTTTCGTAGGAAGGTTCGGTCAGATGTTATTGTTTTACGATAAAATATGGCAGCTTTGTGGCGACAGCTCAAAAAACGCTAGGGTGCGATTGCGGCCCGATTGAGACCCGCCCGCCGGCCGCCTTTCGCCAGCGAAGCGAGCGCCCGCCGCAGCCCTCGCCGAGCCTCGATCGGCGCTTCTTCGGAGCCGTTTCGGAAATTCCTTCGTCAGCTGAGCACTTTAGCCCCGCAAGGCGTGGCCGAATCGCCGCGAGGCAAGCTTTAATTCCTCTCAGGGGCCTGATTCTACGCTGAAAAATTAGGTCCCAAGCTGAAATATGCAGGCGCAGAATCGGCCGGATCGCGCTAGGCTTTCAGAAGTGATTCGCGGCCTCCTCCCGCGAACGAAGTCGGGCTCGGCAAACATGCGGCGTTCGCGTCGAATCTCTCCTCCTCCCAGCGCGATCGAGCATCGCGCCAATCCGCGCGCACGGCGCGTTTCCCTTCGAGTCGATGCGGCCAAGCGGCGGGTTCTGGTCACCCGGCCGGCCCGCGTCGCCAAGGCGCGCGCAGACGCCTTTCTGGTCGAGCGCGCCGACTGGGTGCGCGCCCGCTGGGCCGAGCTGCCCCCGCCTTCGCCCTTCATCGAGGGCGGCGAGATTCTGTTCCGCGGCGCGCCTCACCTGCTTGAGCGTCCCGGCTCGCGCGGCCGGCCCAAGGTGGTGCGCGAGGACGGCGAGCTGATCCTGTCGGTGCCCGCGCCCGAAGGCGCGTTCGAAGGCCGCGTGCGGCGCCACCTGCGCGCAGCGGCCGAAAAGACGTTGATCTCACGCGTCGAGATCCACGCCGACGCACTGCGCGTGCCGGTAGCGCGGGTGCGGGTCAAGGACACGGCGACGCGATGGGGCTCGTGCGCGCCCAACGGCGAACTGGCCTTCTCCTGGCGGTTGATCGGCGCGCCGCCGTGGGTGCTCGACTACGTCGCCGCGCACGAGGTGGCGCACCTGCGGCACGCCAACCACTCGAGCCGGTTCTGGTCCGTGGTCAGAAAGCTCTACGGCGATCCCGAGCCCGCGCGCATCTGGCTGCGCGAGAACGCCGCGCTGCTGTTCGCGCTCGGCGCTCAATCCTAAGTTCTGGCTAGTTCGACGTTCTAGAACGATCCGATCTGATCGAGCAGCGACTCGAGCTGGTTGCGATCGTCTTGCGCCATGCCGCGCTCGGCCCGTCCGGCGAGCGGACCCGACGACGTTCCGATCGCCTCCTGCCCCGTGCTCTCGGCGATCAGCGCCGCCATCGGATCGGGCTCGGTCTCTAGCGGCGCGACCGGCGCGTCTTCGAGCGCAACTTCCATGAAGCTCCGCCAGATCTCCGCCGGCGCGGTTCCGCCGGTGACCCGGTCCATCGGGGTGAAATCGTCGTTGCCGACCCAGACCCCGGCGACGTAGCCCGGCACGTAGCCGATGAACCAGGCGTCGCGGAAATCGTTGGTGGTGCCGGTCTTGCCCGCGACCTCGCGCCCCGGCAGCGCAGCGCGACGGCCGGTGCCGTCAGTGACGACGCGGGCGAGCATCAGGTTCATCAGCGCGCTCGTGCGCTGATCGAGACCGCGCGTGAACGCCGGCTCGGGCCGGCGCCACAACAGCACGCCGTTCGAATCCTCGATCGAAGTGATGGCGTAGGGCTCGACCGCGTAGCCGCCGTTGGCGAAAGCGGCGTAGGCGGCGGTCGCTTCGAGCGGGGTCATCTCGTGGCTGCCGAGCGCCATCGAGCGGGTCGGCCGAACGCGCGAGCCGACCCCCAGCCGCTCGACCAGATCGACGACGCGGTCGCGGCCGATTTCCTCAGCGACACGCACGGCGACGGTGTTGATCGAGTCCGCCAGCGCGGTGATTAGAGCAACATCACCGACGAATTCCTCGTCGTAGTTGGTCGGGGTCCAATCGCCCAATGTGATCGGCGCGTCCGAGCGCACGTCCCAGGGCGACAGCCCCGCCTCGATCGCGGCGGCGTAGACGAACGGCTTAAACGCCGAGCCGGGTTGGCGGTTCGCCTGCGTGGCGCGATTGAACTGGCTTTCCGTATACGATCGACCGCCTACCATGGCGCGCACCGCGCCGTCGCCGTCGAGCGCGACCAGCGCCGCCTCGCCGGCTGCGCGGGATTCGGCGCGGCCGAGCACTTCAGCCACCGACGCCTCGGCGGCGAGCTGCGCCGGGTCGTCGAGGGTCGTATGGATGACCAGATCGCGCGTGATCCCGCCGGTGCGCTCGCGCGCCTCGGCGACCGCCCAGTCGACGAAGTAGCCCGCGTGCATCGGCTCGGCGTCGAGCATCACGTGAACCGGCTCAGCGAAGGCGGCGTCGCGCTCGGCCTCGGTGATCGCGCCGGCTTCGTACATCACTTCAAGCACGACCGACGCCCGGGCCTCGGCGCGCTCGACGTCGTTGATCGGGCTATAGCGCGAAGGCGCCTTTAGAAGTCCCGCGAGCAGCGCCGCCTCGCCGAGCGTGACCTCCGAGGCAGATTTGCCGAAATAGCGCTGCGCCGCCGCCTCGATCCCCCATGCGCCCGAGCCGAAGTAGACGCGATTGAGATAGACCTCGAGGATGCGATCCTTGTCGTAGTTCTGGTCGATCCACAGCGCGAGCGTGATCTCCTTGGCCTTGCGCGTCAGCGTGCGCTCGGAGTCGAGGAACAGGTTCTTCGCCAGCTGCTGGGTCAAGGTCGACCCACCCTGCACCACCCGGCCGGCGCGCAAGTTCGCCCAGGCCGCGCGCGCCATGCCGCGCAGATCGAGACCATGGTGCTCGTAAAAGCGACGATCCTCGACGGCCAGCACCGCGCCGGTGAGATAGGCGGGCAGCGTCTCGATCGCGACGTCGGTCGTCGCGACCCGGCCGCGCCGGGCGATCTCCCGGCCATATCGGTCGAGCACGACGATCGAGGGGCGCGGCGGCTGGCGGTCGACGTAGGCCGCCTGAGGCAGGCTGCCTGCGACGTGGACCATCCAGCCGACGCCGGCGGCGATGATCAGGCCGCCGACGAGTGCGCTGACGAGACCCGCGCGAAATAGCATGCCCACGACGCTTGGCCGGCGCGGGCGGCGAGGCCCGCGCGGCGGCGCGTCGTCGTCAAGCAGGCGGTCCATCGTACGGCCATCCCCTGGGCGCCCAAGCAGGCGGGCGGTCGGCCGCGACGCTAGGCTGATTACGGTTAAGGAAGGCTGAGTGCGGAGGCGTCGGGCCTTACGGCCCCGGCTGCGGCAAGACGATCGGAACCGCCCCAGCGTCCTCGAGGCGATACACGCGGACGCGCCGGTCACCGACGGACGCCGACAGCTCGTCGACGACTTCCGGCGTGTCACGCACGACCGCAAAGACTGGAAAGTCCGGATCGCCGATAAGGTAGCGCCCGAACGGCGTGCTCCTAAACTCGCCGGACAGCGCGGAGATCGGATAGATCTGATCGCTCAACAAGTAGACCGCCTCGACATCGGACCAGTCGGGCGCGTTCGAGCGCACGAACGCCGCGATCTCGGCCTGCTTTTGCATCGACGTTTCGTAGGCGGGAAGTTGCTTGGCGTAGGCGGCGCACGTCAGCACGCCGACTGCGCCGAGCGCAGCGTATGCGAACCACCGTCCCAGAAACGTGTGAATGGCGAGCGCCGCGGCGCTGATAAAGAAGATCATGTGCGGAAAATAGTGCCAGATGTGGGTGCGCGTGAGCAGCACGAAAGGCGCGACAGATCGGA
>JASFUX010000133.1:0-9550 GCA_050050115.1 Maricaulaceae bacterium
GACCGGACCTTCCGACGGGGGGGGTGATCGTCGAGCCCGCGGACTCCATGCTGACGACTTACGAGAGCGGCAAGGGCGCCTTCCGCGTGCGTGCGTGCTGGGAAGTCGAGCAGCTTGGGCGCGGCGTCTGGCAGGTCATCGTCACCGAGATTCCGTATCAGGTGCAAAAATCCAAGCTGATCGAGCGGCTCGCCGATCTCGTGGAGACGCGCAAAGCGCCGCTTCTCGGCGACGTGCGCGACGAGAGTGCGGAGGACATCCGCATCGTCCTTGAACCGAAGGCCCGGACGGTCGACCCCGAAATGCTGATGGAATCGCTGTTTCGGCAGTGCGATCTCGAAACCCGCGTGCAGCTCAACATGAACGTTCTCGACGCGGACGGCGCGCCGCGGGTGATGAACCTAAAAGACGCGCTCCAAGCGTTTCTCGATCACCGTCGCGAATGTCTGCAACGCCGCACGGCCAAGCGGCTCGAGAAGATCGCCGACCGGCTTGAGGTGCTGGCCGGCTATCTCGTCGCCTACCTCAACATCGATGAGGTGATCGCGATCATCCGCGAGGAGGACGAGCCCAAGCCGGTGATGATGAAGCGCTTCTCGCTCACCGACCGGCAGACTGAAGCGATCCTCAACATGCGCTTGAGGTCGTTGCGCAAGCTCGAAGAGATTGAGATCAAGGACGAGAACAAGCGCCTCAAGGCCGAGCAGAAGCAACTAAAGGCGCTCCTGAAGAGCGAGAAGGATCAGTGGACCTCGATCGACGGGGAACTCGCTGAGACCGCCAAGCTGTTTGACCCGAAGTCAGACCTCGGCCGGCGGCGGAGTGATTTTGGCGAGGCGCCCGCCGGCGAGCCGATGTCGATTGAAGCGCTCGTCGTGCGCGAGCCGATCACCGTCGTGCTTTCGAAGAAGGGCTGGATCCGCGCCTTGAAGGGCCGGGTCGAGGACATCTCCGACCTCAAGTACAAAGAAGGCGACGAGCACGGATTTTCAGTGTTCGCGGAGACCACCGACAAGATCATGATGTTCGCCACCGACGGTCGCGTCTATACGCTCGCCGGCGACAAGCTGCCCGGCGGTCGCGGCCACGGCGAGCCGATCCGGTTGCAGGTCGATCTCGCCGACGATCAGGCGCCGATCGCGCTTCATCGCTTCGAGGGCGGGCGGAAGTTCCTTCTCGCGAGCCAGTCGGGCCGCGGCTTCATCGCGCCGGAGGACGAGCTCGTGGCGCTCAAACGCGCCGGCAAGCAGGTGCTCAATGTCGCCGCCAACGAAGAGGCGGCGGTCGCCAAGCTGGTCGAGGGCGATCATGTCGCCGTGATCGGCGAGAACCGGAAGCTCTTGCTGTTCCCGATCAAGGACCTGCCGGAGATGAG
Source organism: Maricaulaceae bacterium (assembly GCA_050050115.1). Taxonomy (GTDB): domain Bacteria; phylum Pseudomonadota; class Alphaproteobacteria; order Caulobacterales; family Maricaulaceae; genus JASFUX01. Next base: position 1,376 of record JASFUX010000133.1, read on the forward strand.
CCGGGGCAAGGGCGTAAGGCTGCAGTCCTACAAAGATGGCGGATTGCTCGACGCGATGACCTTCGACAAGGCCGAAGGCTTCTTCTGGATCGACGCATCGGACCGCCGACAGACGGCGGACGACTGGCAGGACTGGCTCGGCAAACGCGCCCAGGCCGGCCGCATCGCGCCGCGCGGCTTTCCGCGCTCCGGGCTGCTTGAGCCGAGGTAAGGCCCGTCCCTGGCGCTTTAGCCGAATTGCGTTATGTTCCGCCGCTCAGAAGCGGAGTGAAGGCTCATGTGGATCATTCTCGGTCTCATCGTCCTCGTCGCGGTCGTCCTGGTGCTGGTCTACAACCGGCTGGTCGCGCTCAGGCAGACGGTCAACCAGGCTTGGGGCGACATCGACGTGCAGCTCAAGCAGCGTCACGACCTGATTCCCAACCTCGTCGAGACGGTGAAAGGCTACGCAAGTCATGAACGCGAGACCCTCGATGCGGTGATTTCGGCGCGCAACTCCGCACTGGCGGCGGGCGACACCAAGGATCTCGCGCAAGCGGAGAACATGCTCTCCGGCGCCCTCAGGCAGCTCTTTGCGCTTGCGGAGTCCTATCCGGACCTCAAGGCCAACACGAACTTTCTCCAGCTTCAGCGCGACCTCGGCGACATCGAGAACAAGATCGCCGCGGCGCGGCGCTTCTTCAACAACGCGGTCGCCGAGTTCAACACGGCCCAGGAGCAGTTTCCCGCCGCGCTGTTCGCCAGTCAGTTCGGCTTCGAACCGCGGGACTTCTTCGAGGTGAACGCGTCCGAGCGCGCTGCGGTCGAGGCGCCGCCGTCGGTGTCCTTCAACTAAGGACGAAACCAGAGGTCGAAAGCGGTGGCGCTGCAGGCGGTCGGGCTTCAGACCTACATCTGGAACAACAATCTCAAGAGCATCGCGCTGCTCGCTGGATTTCCGGTGCTGCTGCTCGCGATCGCCTATGCGCTCGTGCTGATGTTCGTCGCCGGCGGCGCGTCGTCGCTCAACGAAGGGTTCGCTCAGGCCGGTCGGGCCATGCCGGTCGCCGCGCCGATAGCGATCGCCGTTGCGGGCGGTTGGTTCGCCGTGGCCTATGTCGGCCATCAGGCGATCATCAACATGGCCACAGGCTCGAAAGACGTTCAGCGGATCGACGAGCCCGATCTCTACAACATGCTCGAAAATCTATGCGTCTCGCGCGGTCTGCCGACGCCGCGCCTGCGGATTATCGAGACCCCGGCGCGCAACGCTTTCGCCAGCGGCCTGACCGGGCGCGCGGCCGTGATCACCGTCACCCGCGGCTTGATGGAGACGCTCGAGCCAGATGAGTTGGAAGCGGTGCTCGCTCATGAGCTCTCGCACGTGCGCCATCGAGATATCAGGCTCCTGGTGATCGCCGTCGTCTTTGTCGGGATCATCTCGTTCGTCGGCGAGGTACTGTTCCGGGGGATGTTCTACACCAACCTCGGCCGCACCACGGGCCGGTCGCGCCGCAGCGGAGGCGGCAACGCCGGCGTGCTGGTGCTGCTGGCGTTCGCGATCATCGCGCTGTCCTATCTGCTTGCCATCCTGATCCGCTTCGCCTTGTCGCGCCGCCGCGAGTATCTTGCGGACGCGGGCGCGGTGGAGCTGACGAAGAACCCTGATGCGATGATCCGGGCGCTGCAGAAGATCGCCGGTCATTCCGAGATCGAGCGCGCGCCGCAGGAGGTCCGCGAGATGTTCTTCGACAACAAGGCCGCAGGATTCGCCAGCTTGTTCGCGACCCATCCGCCGATCGATGCGCGGATCGAGGCGCTCAAGACCTACGCGGGCGGGCAGGTCATGGGCTGAGCGGCCCGTCCGAGAACATCACCTCAGGCAGCCAGGTGGCGAGCATCGGGAAGGCGGCGACGGCGATGATCGCGGCGAGCTGGATGAACACATAGGGCGCCGCGCCTCTGTAGATCGCCATCGTGCTCACGGAGTCCGGCGCCACGCCTCTGAGGTAGAACAGCGCGAAACCGAATGGGGGCGTCAGGAACGACGTCTGCAGATTGATCGCCATCAGCACGCCCAACCACACCGGATCGACGCCCAAGGTCAGGAGCGGCGGCGCAACCAGAGGCACAATCACAAACGTGATCTCGATGAAGTCGAGAAAGAAGCCCAAGAGGAACATCGCCAGCATGACGATCAGCACGCCGATCGCGGCGGCGGCCTGATCGCTTTGCCTGAAGGTTTCTGCTGTCTCGGCGAACCCGAACGTCTCCAGTCCGCCCGCGACAAGTCCCGAGATCCCGTCCGTGCTCGAGGCGAGCATGCTCTCGATCAGCTCATCGCCGCCGAGACCGCGGAAGACGAGCGTGAAGATCGTCGCGCCGATCAGGATCACGAACACCATCGAAGAGATCTGCGCCGTGTCGCGCGTGACGTCGTGAACCACTTTGCTTGGCCACAGACGGTGCAGCGACGCGGCGACGCCGAGCGCTGCGAGGAGGCAGAGTCCGAAAGCCGCAAAGATGCTGGTTTGCTCGATCGCGCTCGGCGCATCTCGGCCGAGCCGGAGGTCGACGACCGCGTTGAGCGCGAGCAGGCCGCCGACGGCGAGCGCCCCGGCGATCACGAGAGCGAACGTCATCCGCCCCGCCGCCCGCGAGTCCTTCTTGCGCGCGGCGGCCAGATAGATCGCGCCGACGGCGCCGATCGCCGCGGCCTCGGTCGGCGTAGCGATTCCTCCGAGAATTGATCCGAGAACGGCGAGAATGAGCACGAGCGGCGGGAACAACGCGTTCATCACGCGGGCGAAGGGGACGGACTCGCGCTCGGCCTTCGGCACGTGCGGCGCGGCGTCGGGCTTCAAAATCGCCGTGATGACGACGTAAAGAGCGTAGGCGCCGACGAGCAGCAATCCCGGAATGAGCGCACCGGCGAAGAGATGGCCGACGGACACCGTGTCGCGCGCGATTGTTCCGGCGCCGGCTTGCGAAGCGCTGTAGGCCGAGCCCATGACGTCGCCCAGGAGCACCAGGACGATCGAAGGCGGAATGATCTGACCGAGGGTGCCCGAGGCTGCGATCGTGCCGCTTGCTAGGCTGGGCGCGTAGCCGCGCTTGAGCATGGTCGGCAGAGAGAGGAGCCCCATGGTCACGACGGTCGCGCCGACGATGCCGGTCGAAGCCGCAAGCAGCGCGCCGACTGCGACGACGGAGATGCCGAGCCCGCCGCGCACCGCGCCCATGACCGCGCCCATCGTCTCGAGCAGGTCCTCGGCGATCTTCGACTTCTCGAGCATCACGCCCATGAACACGAACAGCGGCACGGCGATGAGCACCTGGTTGATCATCACGCCGTAGATCCGCGCCGGGGTGTTGGCGAGATAGAACGGATCGAAGACGCCCAGCCGCCAGCCAATGAAAGCGAAGACCAGCGCGACGCCGGCGAGCGAATAGGCGACGGGGAAGCCGCAAAGCAGCACCGCGAGCGCAGCAAGGAACATCAGAAGATCGAGATGCTCGAGAAGGTTCATCGCCGCGCCCGCCTTATGCGCCCGGATGCGTCGGCGCGCCGCCCGCTTCGCCGCCGGCGTCCTCGCCGACGAGGATCAACGCGGAGCGGGCGGCGAGGGACGCGCCTTGGGCGAGAAGGATCGTCGCAAACGCGGGGATCACGGTCTTGAGCAGGAACACCAGCGGCAGGCCGTCGGTCTCGCCTGAACGCTCGCCGGAGCCGCCAAGGGCGCTCCAGCTGATGTCGACATAACCGCCCGAGTAGATGAGCACGACGAGACACATCGGCGCGAGCAGCACATAGACGCCGATGAAGTTGACCAGCGCTTTCGCGCGCGGGGCCATCGATCCGTAGAAGACGTCGACCCTGACGTGCCCGTCGGCTTTCAGCGTCGCGGCGGCCATCAGCATGAACATCGCCGCATGCAGATAAATGATGATCTCGGCGAGTTTGGTGAAGGTGATGCCGAAGACGTAGCGCTGGGTGACCGCTGTAGCGACGACGAGCACGAGCGCCAGCGCCGCCCATCGTGTCGCCGCGCCGAGGAGGCCAGTCAGATAGTCGACGACGTCGGCGCTGAGCCGGGTCAGAGCGACGATCGGATGCCGGCCGCCGGGGCGCGTGAGCAAAGGCGAAAGCAGGACGAGCGTGGCGACGGCGGCGAAGCTCAGCGCCCAAGGCAGCAGCCGCCCGAGCGCGACGAAGACAATCGCTGCGGCGAGCGGCGCAAGTCCGACGACAGCGGCGCCGGCGCGCAACGGCAGGCCGCGCGCGCCGCGCAGCGCGCTCGCCCAAGCGGCGCCGAGCGAGCCTGAGGCAGGCGCAAGCTTCAGAGCGACGGCGAAGACCGCGAGGATGACGGGCAGCCACAGAATTCCGAGCAAGCCCCAGCCGAGCCAACCCAGCACCGCAGCGACCTGTGCAGCGTCGTCATGAAGCGTTCCGCCGGGGACGATCCAGCCGACGACCCGAACCGGCAGCGTGATCACGAAAAGAACGACGGTTCGGACGGCCGGAAACGCCGAAGCGACGATGGCGACGATCGAGAAGCCGGCGAAGACCCAGAAGCCCGGGCCTTGCGCACCGGTTGCGTCGGTGTCCTGGGGTCGTCCGGACTCCGCCATTGGGCTCAGGTTTCGCCAGCGCTGCGCTGCGCCAGATAAGGACCGTCGGCGACGCCGGACCAGGCGATGGCGCGTCCGCGCGCCGCGGCGTAGCTATCGTAGATCCGCTGGGCGAGGGGATCGCCGGCGACGGAGGAGGAGACGACATCGCTCGAAACCGCGCGCACGCGCGACCAGACGTCTTCGGGAAACGAGCGCAGCTCGATGCCGTGATCATTCCGCAAGCTTTCGAGCGCGACGCCGTTGTAGTGCTCGTATTCGCCGATCGACGCGGCGTGCGCCCAGGCGCAGGCGGCCTGGATCACCCGCTGGTGCTCGGCCGGCAGGCTTTCCCAGACACCAAGATTGATCCCGCAAGAAAGCAGCGAGCCTGGCTCGTGGAAGCCCGGTCCGTAGTAGTAGGGCGCGACGGTGTGAAAGCCCTTCTCAAGATCGTTCCAGGGGCCGACCCACTCGGTCGCGTCGATCCGGCCGGACTGAAGCGCCTGGAAGATCTCCGAACCGGCCATGGTCTCGGCCGCGCCGCCAAGCTCGCGAACGACCTCTCCGCCAAGGCCTGGGATGCGCATCTTCAGACCACGCATGTCTTCGAGCGAATTGATCTCGCGCTTGAACCAGCCGCCCATCTGGTGGCCGGTGGTGCCGGCCGCGAAGGCGATGACCCCGAATTGCGCCGAGAGTTCGTTCCAAAGCTCGCCGCCGCCGCCGTAGTCGATCCAGCCCGTCATCTCCGAATGGGTCAGGCCCATCGGCACGGCGGTGAAGAAGTTGAAGCCCTTGGACTTGCCCTGCCAGTAGTATTCAGCCGCGTGGTACATGTCCGCGCCGCCCGAGGCGACGGCGTCGAAGCTTTCAAGCGCCGGGACGATCTCGCCGGCCGGATAGAGCGTGACCTCAAGCTCGCCGTTCGACAGGTGTCCGATCATCTCGGCCGTGCGCACGGCCATCGTGCCAAGGCCCTGCGAGTTGGCGTCCCAGGCCGTGACCATGCGCAGCCGCCGCGTCGCGCGCGCCGTGCGCGCTTCGCCGGAGCCGGCCGATTGCTCGGGCGCAGGCGTGCAGGCCGCCGCGGCGCCGGCCGCGGCGGCGAGGCTGATGAGCGTGCGGCGGTCGATCCGTTCCATCGCGTAAGTCCCCTGAATGTTTCGCGGCGAGGCCGTGCGAAAGGCGGCCCGAGTATTAGGAAGCTTCAGGCGTCTTGAATAGAGCGGAAGGCCCGCGTTCGTCGAACGCTTGGTCCTGAACCCGCCGCCAGCCGCCCCGCCGCAGCACTTCAAGCGGCCGGAACTGGGACTTGTAGTCCATCTTCGGGCTCCTGGAGACCCAGTAGCCGAGATAGACGTAGGCGCGCCGTTCGGCGGCGGCGCGCTGGATCTGGTCGATGATCATGAAGGCGCCGAGGCTGCGGCGGGATTCCTCGGGGTCGAAGAAGCTGTAGACCAGCGATGCGCCGTCGCTGAGGTGATCGACGAGCGCAGCGGCGAGCAGGCGGCCGTCTTCGCGCCGGCGATAGGCGGCTATCGTCGTCGTCGCCGGCGTGTCGGCGACCATCATGGCGTAGTCGGCGAAGCCCATGCCCGCCATGCCGCCGCGCGCATGCCGCGCCGAGAGGTAGCGCGAGAGCAGCTCGTATTGCTCTTCGGTCGCGACCGGCTTGAGGGGTTCGAAGGCGAGATCGCCGTTGCGGCGCAGAATCCGTCTCTGGCTGCGGCTCGGCGAGAACTCCGCGGCGACGACGCGGGCGGAAAGGCAGGCGTCGCAGCTTTCGCAGGCCGGCCGGTAGATGATGCCCTGCGAGCGCCGAAAGCCGACATGGGTGAGGGCGTCGTTGAGCGCCGCGCCGTCGGCCGAGCCGAGATGAGCAAACACCTTCCGCTCCCGCCGGCCGGGCAGATAGGGACACGGCGCAGGCGCGGTGAGGAAGAACTGCAGCGTCCGGGTGGAGAAAGGCTTGGTCACGGTATTGGCGGTCAGGGCTCGAGAGCGGGGGTGAGATCGAAGCACATCGGGGCGGCGATCGTGAAGACCAGCCAGATGATAATCGCCAGCGGCGCACCGGCGCGCACGAAATCGGCGAACTGATAGCGCCCCGGCCCCATCACGAGAAGGTTGGTCTGATAGGCGATCGGCGTGACGAACGAGCAGTTCGAGGCGAACAGCACTGTGAGGACGAACAGAAGCGGGTCGACGCCGGCCTGCGCCGCCGCGTTGACCGCGATGGGCGTGAACAGCACGGCGGTTGCGGAGTTGGAGAGCAGATTGGTCAGCACGACCACGACGAGAAAGAGGGCGGACATCACGGCGAGCGGGCCGAGCGGCATGGTCAAGGCGACGACCGCATGCGCGATCGCTTCGGCGCCGCCGGTGGCCTCGAGCGCCGCGCCCATGGCGAAGGCGGCGGCGATCAGCAGATAGACATTGAGATCAAGCGCCCGCGTCGCCTGGCGTACATTGAGACAGCGCGTGAAGATCATCGCCACGGCGCCGATCACCGCGGCGACTAAGATGTCGACCAGGCCGCTCGCCGCTGCGACGACGACGCCGCCGAAGATCAGCCGCGCCGCGACGGCTCGGCGGATGTCGGGCACGTCTTCGAGCGAGCCTTCAAGCGGCAGCAGATCGCGCAGCTCTCGCAGCGCCTGCAGGCTTTCGGCCGGTCCCATCACCAAGAGCACGTCGCCAGACTCGAGGCGGATGTCGGCGAGCCGGCCGCGGACCATGCGGCTGCGGCGCTGCACGCCGAGGACGATGGCGCCCGTGCGGGCGTGGATGCCCGACTGCTCGATCGAGCGTGCGATGATCCGCGCGCCCGGCGCGACGACTGTCTCGATCACGGCGAAGGACTCGCCCGGCTCCGTGCTCGGGTCGGCACCTTGTGCGCGCAGCGCGCCGCGCAAGTAGCCTGGGCGCGAGGAGATCAGCTCGGTCAGCCGTTGACGCGTCGCGGCTATGATGAGGGAGTCCCCGCGCGCGATCTCGATGTCGTCATAGGGCGGGCGGTGCACCTTGCCCCCGCGCTCGATCAGACGGACGGTGACGTTCGGCAGTTCCGCGAACATCCCGGCGACAGGCTTGGCTCCGATGAGCGGGTGATCGGCGGTGATGTCGATCTGGGCGATGAACTGACGGCCGTCGGTTCCTTCGGCTTCCGTCGGCGCGTGGGCCGGCATCAGGCGTCCGCCGATGATCAGCAGGTAGACGAGGCCGACGCCCGCGAGGAGCAGACCGAGCTGGCTTTGGGTGAAGAACTGCAGATCGACGTCGGACAAACGGCGCGCGGAATCGGCGACTAGCAGGTTCGTCGACGAGCCGATCAGCGTGGTCATCCCGGCGAGGATGCACACGAAGCTCAAAGGCATCATCACCTTCGAAGCCGACATGCCGATCCGTCGCGCCATCGAGGCGAAGATCGGGATGAACATGACGACGACGGGGGTGTTGTTCAGAAACGCGCTGATCACGAAGACGATCAGGAACAGCCCCAGCATCGTCAGCCGCGGCGCGCGGTCCGACCAGCTGGCGAGCCGGCGGGCCGGACCCTCGGTCGCGCCGGTCTGGAAC
>JASFUX010000134.1:0-9528 GCA_050050115.1 Maricaulaceae bacterium
ACCAGCCATGCTCTCCGGTGAACTGCGCGATGTAGGTTCCCCGCCGCTCGGACCCGGTGCTGACGTCGAAGAACTCGGCGACGTCCGGCGGCGCGTCATAGGGATGCGAATGCATCTCGATGTGCAGAGGGCCCGAAGCGGTCCACTCGAAGACCACGCCCGCGCCCTCCTCCATGTCGAGCTTGTACTCGAAGCCTTCGAACGGCGCGATCTCGAGCTCGTAGGTGTCGTGATGCATCTCGCCTTCGTAGAGCGCGAAGTTCTCGCGGCCCGGATCGGACAGTGCGGTCAAGCCGAGGAGCCGGCCCGTCCGCAACGGGTCGACCCCATACTCCGCCGGCGCTACGAAGCCGAAGACGACGACAACGCCGACGACGAGCGCGACCCCGGTCGTGATCAGTATGCGCTTGGCTGCGGCTGGTTCGCTCATGACGTCACGTATCCCACGATTTGCTGAATCGCCAGGATGAAGCCGCCGGTCATGAGCAACGCGTTCGCAAGAAACGCGTGACGCTCGAAGCTGCGATGACTTCTCCAGACGTTCAGGAAGGTCACGACAACGGCGAGGACAAGGACCTGGCCCAGCTCGACCCCGACGTTGAAGCTCAAGAGATTCACCAAAAGTCCGTCCTCGGACACTGTGAGATTGGTCAGCTTGGTCGCCAAACCGAGACCGTGAGCGAGCCCGAACGCAAACACAGCGATGCGCGGATCGAACGAGAGCTTCAGAACAGACTTGAAGCCGCCCATGTTCTCAAACGCCTTATAAACCACCGAAAAACCGATGATCGCGTCGACGATGTAGGCGTTCGCGCCCCCGCCGGCGAGCACGCCGCCGATCAGCGTCAGGGAATGGCCGAGGGTGAACAGCGAGACGTAGGTGACCACGTCGCGCAGGCGGAAGAGGTAGAAGACGACGCCGATGAGAAAGAAGACGTGATCGAGCCCGGTCACCATGTGCTTGGCGCCAAGGTAGAGGAACGGGCCGATCGCGGGGCCCTCTATCCCCTCAACGAACCGCGCGTTGCTCGCCGAGATGTCGTGCCCCCACGCCGCGCCGGCGAGCGTCAGCCCTACGAACAGCGCCGCAACCAGCGACCCAAGCAGCGCCCCAGACAGCGTTGGAGCGACCAGCCCGCGAGATGACGTCATCGACTGGCGATTTCCGGCGAGAACTGCTGGTGGCAGCCGCTGCACACGTTGTAGATCGCGCCGCCGGCGTCGAAGAGACGGTCATCGTCGTGCGCCGCGGCCGCTTCCGCCGCAACGCCGGCCTGCGCCGCCAAGCCGTTGGCGAACACGCCCCAGGTGTCGGACTCGCGTGCGACGTCGCGCTCGAGCAGAAGCTGGCTGGCTTCGGCGAGGTCCAGCGCCGCCTGGCGCACTTCCTCCCAGCCTTCGTCGGTCGTGGGCGCGAGGTTCTGCTCGCCTTCTTCGGTGATCACGTAGCCAGCGTTTCGCCACACCACCCAGGCGAGCGGATCGATGCTCTCGTTCATGAGTTCCTTGGTGCGCTCAGCCTGAGACACCGCGCTCGACTGCCCGCCGCATGCGGCGAGCGCCGCACAGCTGAGAAGCGCCGCTGCAATCCGTTTCATGAGAACGCCTGCCAATAGCTGCTCGCGCGCAAACCGCGCATGTCGGTCTTACTCCGCCAGAACGACCCATCCTGCTTACATCTCAGTCATGATGCAACTTGGTCGCGGAGGCGGCTGCAACCACTTGTACGCACAAGCCCAGGTGATATGGCAATCTTTGCTTCGGAGGTGGAAAATGGTTCTGCGTCAGTCACATGGGCTCGTGTTTGCTGCACTGGCGGCGTTCGCAATCGCGGGATGCGCCAGCCGTGAGCCTGCGCCCGTAAGCGGGCCGGGCGTGCAGTCGAGCGACGGTTCGGGATCCAGCACCGGGCGCAACGCGTCCGACGCCGTGAGCGCGGCGCGGCGCACCACGCGCGAAGGGGTGCCCGGCGCAGCGACTGCGCCGCTCGAGGATCTCAACCTCAGACGGAACGAGATCCCCCAAACGCTCGAAGACGTCGAATACGTCTACCTCGCCGATCCCCGGCCCAACTGCCGGCAAATTCGTGAAGAGCTGGCCGCGCTCGATATGGTGCTCAGCCAGGACTATGACGTCGAAGAAGAGGAAAAACGCAGCCTTGGCGAGCGCGGGGGCGTGGCGGCCGGCGACCTCGTCGTCGACACCATTCGCGGCGTGACCACCGACATCATCCCCTTCCGCTCGGTCGTGCGCGAGGCGTCCGGCGCAGCGTCCTATGAACGGCGACGCTCGCGCGCTTTCGCCGCCGGCTATGCGCGCCGCGCCTTCTTGAAGGGCGTCGCATTCGGCCGCGGCTGCGCGCCGCCCGCCGCGCCGCTGGTCGTCACCGCGCCCGAGGAGGATCCGCGCGTCGACGAGCGCGAGACGCGCGATCGGCCTGCGAACGACACCTGGGACGACTCCACCTTGCCACCCTCCTGATGAGCGGCTCAGCCGGCCGGTGACCGATCGGCCGCTTTCGACAGCCAGAGGAAGATCGCAACGGCGAAGCCCGCCGACTGCAGGATCATCGCCATGACGACGATCTGGTAGCGCACGGCGACCAGCGGATCGACGCCGGAAAGGATCTGGCCCGTCATCATCCCCGGCAGCGAGACGAGCCCTACAGCATAAAGAGCGTTGATCTGCGGAATCATCGCCGCCGACCACGCCGCGGACCGCACTGTTTCAGGTGCAGCGCCGCCCACGCGCTCGCGCGCCATCCGCTCGGCGGCCAGCGTGATCGCGGTCATCGCGTTCGAAAAGACCATCCCCGCAATCGGTATGATGACCCGCGGCTGGTACCAGGGATCGGAAAGCCGCAGCACGGCGAAGAGAACGAGCGCGAGGGTGAAGCCGCCGGCCAGCCCGATCGCGACCAGGGCTCTCCACAGTGCGAAAAGCCGGTCGTGCTTAACCGTCCGAATGCTGATCGCGCTCGACGCCGCGACCATGACGGCGACAACGCCAAACCCCACCGCAGCGTTGTCCGAGGCGAACACGAAGATCAGCACGAAGCCGACGCCGATCAACTGAACGAGCATCCGTCCAGTGGCGAGCAGCGTCTCGCGGCCGCCCTCGCTCCAACGATGACTGATCCAGGCCACGCCGAGCACTGGCAGAAGGCAGACTCCCAGCGCGGCGAGCGTGATGTCCGGCATGGCGCAGCCCTCCCCAGGCGTCCGCAAACAGCCGTCGTATCACGCCTCAACGCTCGGTCGCATCCTCGCCTTCGCTCGCTCCTCCGACCACCTTGCGGAGCTTGTCCAGCTCCCCGGCCGCTATCGCCGCGCGGGCGCGCGCCATCAGCGACTGGAAGTAGGCGACGTTGTGCCAGGAGAGCAGCACTGCGCCGAGCATTTCGCCCGATCGGACGAGGTGGTGCAGATAGGCGCGCGAATAGTCTCGGCTCGCCGGGCAGTCGATCGCCGCGTCGAGCGGACCCTGATCCTCGGCGAACCGCGCATTCTTCAGGTTGATCGCCCCCTCGTCCGTCCACGCCTGACCGTGCCGGCCCGAACGCGTGGGCAAGACGCAATCGAACATGTCGACCCCGCGCGCAACCGCCTCGACAAGGTCGATTGGCTTGCCCACGCCCATCAGATAGCGCGGCCGCTCCGCCGGCAGATGTGCGATCGTCGCCTCAAGCGTTTCGAGCATCTGCGCTCTGCCTTCGCCCACCGCCAAGCCGCCGACCGCATAGCCGTCAAAGCCGATCTCGATCAGCGCTTCGGCGGAGGCCTGACGCAGCTCGGGATAGGTCGCGCCCTGAACGATGCCGAACAACGCCTGCTTCTCGCGCGCGCCGAAGGCGTCCTTGCAGCGGCGCGCCCATCTCAGCGACAGCTCCATCGCTGCGGCCGCCGGATCGCGCTCGCACGGAAACGGCGCGCATTCGTCGAGCTGCATCGCGATGTCGGCGCCCAGAAGGTCGCTCTGAATCTCGATCGCGCGCTCAGGCGTAAGCAAATGCGTCGAGCCGTCGATGTGACTTTGGAAGGTGACGCCCTTTTCTTCGATCTTCCGCAGCCCGGCGAGAGAGAAGACCTGATAGCCCCCTGAGTCGGTCAAGACCGGGCCGTCCCAGCCGCAGAACGCGTGCAAACCGCCCAAGCGCTTCACTCGCTCCGCGCCTGGGCGCAGCATCAGATGGTAGGTGTTGCCGAGGATGATGTCGGTTCCGGCGGCCTTCACCTGATCCATCATCAGCGCCTTGACCGAGCCCGCGGTGCCGACCGGCATGAACGCCGGTGTGCGCACGATCCCGCGCGGCGTCGAGAGCCGACCGCTCCGCGCCGCGCCGCCTCGCGCGTCGATCTCGAAGCCGAAAGCGCTCATGGTGCGCCGCCAGAGGATTTACGGGGGTCTCGCGGCGCGAGCGCGGCTCGGCTATGTAAAGCGGTTTGGAGGGGGAGCCTCAGATGAGCTGGCAGGACGAACTCGACGAGCTTGAGCGGCGCAAGGCGCTCGCCGGCCGCATGGGCGGCGCGGAGAAGCTCGCCCGCCAACGCGAGGCGGGACGGCTCAATGTGCGCGAGCGTATCGAAGCGTTCGTCGATCAAGGCTCGTTCCTCGAAGTCGGCTCAGTGGCCGGCAAGGGCTCCTACGACGAGAACGGCGAGCTTGTCGACTTCACGCCTGCGAACTGCGTGTTCGGCCGCGCCTCGATCAATGGCCGGCGCATCGTGGTGGTCGGCGACGACTTCACCGTGCGCGGCGGCGCCGGCGACGCCGCGATCTACGAAAAGCAGGTGATGGCCGAGCAGATGGCGCGCGAGCTGCGCCTGCCGCTAGTGCGCCTGATCGAAGGCACCGGCGGGGGCGGCTCGGTCAAATCAATCCTCGACCGCGGCCACACGTCTGTGCCGGCGAACCCCGGTTGGGACCATGTGGTCGCCAACCTGTCGACGGTCCCTGTCGTCTCGCTCGCGCTCGGTCCGGTGGCCGGCCTCGGCGCCGCGCGGGCGGTGACGAGCCACTACTGCGTCATGGTCGAGGGCCTGTCGCAGATTTTCGTTGCCGGACCGCCGGTGGTCGCCGGCATCGGCGAGAACGTCACCAAGGAAGAGCTTGGCGGGGCGGCGCTCCAGCTCGCCGCGGGCGGCGCTGACGACGCCTTTCCGACCGAACAAGCCGCGATGGACGCCGCGAAGTGGTTTCTCTCCTACCTGCCAAACTCAGTGCACGACTTGCCGGAGCGCGCGCCATGTTCGGATCCAGCGACGCGCACCTCGCCCGACCTGCGCACAATCGTGCCGCGCAACAAGCGGATGGCGTACGACATGCGCGCGATCCTGCGTGAGACGCTCGACGGCGGCTCCTTCTACGAGATCGGCCGCAACTTCGGCGCTTCGGTGATCACCGGCTTTGCGCGCATCGACGGCTGGCCCGTGGGCGTGCTCGCCTCGAACCCGCAAGTCTACGGCGGCGGCTGGACCGCCGAGGCCTCGCAAAAGGCCACCCGTTTCGTCGACCTCGCCGAGACCTTCCGCCTGCCGGTCGTCCACTTCGTCGACATCCCCGGCTTCATCATCGGCGTGCGCGCCGAACAGGCCGGCACGATCCGCCACGGCGCTCGCGCGCTGGCGGCGATCTATCAGGCGAGCGTGCCCTGGTGCTCGATCATCGTGCGCAAGGCGTTCGGCGTCGCCGGCGCGGCGATGACCAATCACACGCGCTTTAAGTACCGCTATGCGTGGCCGTCGGGTGATTGGGGCTCGCTGCCGATCGAAGGCGGCCTCGAAGCGGCGTTCAAGTCGATGCTGGCGGAGTCCGACAATCCGGACGAGCTGAAAAAAGAGCTCGACGTGAAGATGCGCGCCCTCTCCTCGCCGTTCCGCACTGCGGAGAAGTTCCGTATCGAGGAGATCATCGACCCTGCCGACACGCGCAAGCTCCTGTGCGAGTTCGCCAACCTCGCCGCGCCGCTGCGGGAGCCGCGCGGGCGCCCGCCGCAATATCGGCCCTAGGCCGAGGCCTCGAGCAGACACGCGTCTCCATACGAATAAAAACGATACTCGGCCGCGATCGCGTGCGCATAGGCGCGCTGCATCGTCTCGATTCCTGCGAACGCGCAGACGAGCATGAACAAGCTTGAGCGCGGCAGGTGGAAATTGGTCACGAGCGCGTCGACGCCACGGAAGACGTAGCCGGGGCGGATGAAGATGTCGGTCTCGCCCTCGAACGGTGCAAAGCGATGCTCCGCGTCGGCGGCCGTCTCCAGCACGCGCAGCGCTGTCGTTCCGACCGCGACGACGCGTCGGCCTTCCGCGCGCGCTGCGTTGAGACGATCGGCGACTTCTCCGGACAAGACGCAATGCTCGGCATGCAGAGCGCCGCGATCGAGCGCCGACTGGTCAAGTGGCGCGAACGTACCTGCGCCGACGTCGAGAGTGAGGCGCTCGATCGCCACGCCGGCGTCAGTCAGCGCCTGCTCGAGCTTCGGCGTGAAATGCAAGCCGGCCGTCGGCGCGGCCACGGCGCTCGGCGCGCGGTCCTGAGCGAACATGGTCTGGTAATCCGCAGCGTCCGCTTCGTCGGCCGGCCGGCGGCGAGCGATGTAGGGCGGCAGCGGCGCAGCGCCGATCGCAGCGATCGCGTCGTCGAGCGCATCGCCCGATCGGTTGAAGACGAGGTCGAGCTCAGCGCCGTCGGATTTGACCGCAACCTTCGCTTCGAGCCCGTCGCCGAACACGACAACGTCTCCGGCGCGCAGCCGTCGTCCCGGGCGCGCCAGCACACGCCAGCGATCGGGCGTGAGACGCTCGATCAGATTGGCTGAGACCGCGACATCCTCGCCTTCCGCGCTGCGCTTGGGGCGCACGCCTTGAAGCGCCGCGGCGATCACCCGTGCGTCGTTGACCACCAGCACGTCGCCGGGACGCAAGAGCGACGGCAGGTCGGTCATCACATGATCGGCGAGCGCCCCCGCCGCGCCGACGTGCAGCAGCCGCGCGGCGTCGCGCGGGCGCGCGGGGCGGAGCGCGATCCGCTCTTCGGGCAGGTCGAAGTCGAAGTCGTCGAGGTTCATCGCCGCCGCATCTAGAACGACGGCGGCGGCGTGTCGATCCGGCTTAAGCGGCTTCAGCCAGCGGCGCGGCGGAGCCGTTGAGGATTTCGTCGAGGTGGCAGAGCTCGTCATGGTGCAGCAGGAGCACGCCCGTCGCGTCCGCCAACTCTTTCGCCGAGCGCGTATAGGACGCGTTGGAGACGACCGCCGATTTCGCCGTTCCCGACACCGTCAGCCGGCCAGCGAAGATTTCCTGAACGGCGCTGTTGCCGACCGATCCGCGATATCTCTTGCACTGTATGGCCAGAGTCGTGCCGCGTTTCTCCGCGATGAGATCAACGCCCTGATCGCCGGTGTCGCCCTTGTTCCAGACCTTCCAGCCGTGCTCGGCGAGCAGCCGCGCGCAGTAGGCCTCGTACTCGAAGCCGTCCATGCCGGGACGGAAGTCGACGCCGTGAACGTTGGCGCGCGAGTTCTCGTAGTCGTTGACCGCCGCGTCCATGCGCCGTCGCCAGGCGTTGATGAGGCCGGTGCGCCGCTTGAGCGCCTTGGCGTGACGCTCCTCGACGTCGTCGAGCAAATGCTTGTCGATGAACTCGTCCTGCTCGCGCCGCCACTTGTCCTGATCGACTATGCCCCGGCCGTCGCCGCGGAAGCAGCGGCTGCGCGCCACGGAAAGCTCCGCGGCGTGCTTGCGGATGCGCTTGCCCGATCGCCGATCGATGCGGCGCACCAGCCCGCGCGGAACCCTATGTCTCTTCGAAGACGACCCTTGGCGGCTCGAGCCGGAGGACGAACGCCGGCTCGTCGATCGACGCCGCGGCGCGAAGCGCGCGTTCGCCTTGGCGATGCCCACCGACAGGACGTGCACCGCCAACAGCGCCGCAACCCCGACCCCCGCGAGCCGCACCGAGCTGTCGATCGACACCTCGAGACCGAGGTTCAGCAGCAGTGCGACCAGGACGACGCCCGCGATGTAAACCGCGAGCAGACCCTCAAGAAAACTCGTCTTCCGCCGTGACCGTCGCGCCAAGGTGGCTTCTCCCTCTCGCGAGGCGCCCGGATGCGGGCGCGCCGACGGGAGGGTGGACAGATTCGATTTGAACGGTCCTCGCGCCGAACTTGGTTATCCACAGCTCGGCCGGCGTCGAAGAAACCCGCCTAGGCGTCCGCGGCGATGCGGGCGGAGACGATCTTGCCGGGGTTTGCCGGCGGCTCGCCGCGCGGCAGGGCGTCCACGTGCTCCATTCCCGACGAGACTTCGCCCCAGACCGTGTATTGCCCGTCGAGGAAGTTCGCCGGCCCGAAGCAGATGAAGAACTGGCTGTCGGCCGAATTGGGATCAGCGGCGCGCGCCATGGAGCAAACGCCGCGCACGTGCGGCGCCTCGTTGAACTCGGCGGCGAGCTTCTGGCCGCTGCCGCCCATGCCGGTGCCGTTCGGGCAACCGCCTTGAGCCATGAAGCCGTCGATGACGCGGTGGAACGTCAGGCCGTTGTAGAAACCCTCGCGCACGAGCTCCTTGATCCGCGCGACGTGTCCCGGCGCCAGGTCCGGGCGAAGCGCGATCGTCACCTCTCCGCCTTCAAGCTCGAGGATCAGGGTGTTTTCCGGATCGCTCATCTGCGCCCCCTTCTTGCTGCTTGCTGCGTTATGACTGGGATCCATCCTCGACGATCGTCGGGATTTCGATCTCGCACACGTCCGGCGCATCGCCGTACTCGTTGCGCGCTTCGTCGATGAGTTCGGCGAATGCTGGGCCATTCTCACGCAGGACCCAGACGCGCGGACGCTCGGCCTCGTCGAGATCGGCGGCGATCTTCGCGGTCACGATCGCGTCGGGCTCGAAGCCGGGCGTTTCTCTGACCGTGCCGACGTTCATTGACCTGACGACATCGAGCCCGCCTACGACATGACCCCACGCCGTATACTGCTTGTCGAGGAAGGTGTTCGCCTGACCCCGGTCGTTGATGTAGCGCCGCATCATGAAGAATTGACTGTCCGCGGAGTTCGGGTTGTCCGAACGCGCCGTCGACATGACGCCGGGGCAGTGCGAAATCCAGGACTCCACGGTCGCGTTCTCAAGCACCGTGAGCTGCGCCGAAGGTTGCGTGACCACCGGCATGCCATGCCAAAAGCCGCCGCGGTTGTAGTCGCGGTCGGAGACCTCGACCACGGGCAGGTCCTCGCCGCGATCGATGTAGAATTCGGCGTCGATGTTGGTTCCGGTGCCGCCCATCCCGGTGCCGTCCGGATCTCCGCCCTGCACCATGAAGTCGTCGATCACCCGGTGGAAGATGATTCCGTCGTAAAAGCCCGTCCGCATCAGCGTGGTGAAGCGCGAGACGTGGTTGGGCGCGAACTCGGGAGCCGTCTCGATCAGGACCCGCCCCTTGGTGGTGTCCATGACGATCAACCGCGCTGGATCGACCTCGCGCCAGTTCTCAGGATCGGCCTGCGGATCGACTGGGGCGTCCTGG
>JASFUX010000135.1:0-9412 GCA_050050115.1 Maricaulaceae bacterium
GACCGGCCGCGACCGCGCCGTCTGCGCACCGCCGGAAGCGGGATCATCGTCACGAGCAGCGCGGCCGCGATCACGGCGTAAGGCAGCCACCATTCCATCATGCAAGAGCGCTCCGCCGCGTGGAGGGCATTGAAGTCTCCTAGCGGACGGGCGGCCTCCGGGCCAGAAAGAGATTCATCACCGCGCTCGCCTGTCGGGCGAAGGCGCGCCCCTCACCGCGCGAACTTGAACAAGGCGCTGAAGATTAAGCGCAAAGCGCGCCTAGTACACCCGCGCCTTGGGCTCGATGTAGGCGATGTCGTTCGACAGCGTATAGGTGTGGACCGGGCGGTAATCGAGGCTCACCTTCCCGCTCGCGTCGACCCAGGCGAGGGTGTGCTTCATCCACTCCTCGTCGTTGCGCTCGGCGTAGTCCTCGCGCGCGTGCGCGCCGCGGCTTTCGGTGCGATTGAGCGCCGAGTTGACCGCCGCCGCGGCGTTGACCAGCAGATTGTCGAACTCGAGCGTCTCGACGAGATCGGTGTTCCAGATCATGCCGCGGTCGGAGACCGAGATGTCGGCCGATTCCGCGTAGACGGCGGCGACGCCCTCGACGCCGACCTGAAGCACCTCGCCGGTGCGGAACACCGCGCAGTTGGTCTGCATCGTGCGCTGCATCTTAAGGCGCAGATCGGCCGTCGGCGTTCCGCCCGACGCGTTGCGGAACTTGTCGAGCCGATCGAGGCTGGCCTGGCCGGCGTCGGCGGGCAGCTCGGGCTGGCTGGCGCGCGCTTCGACCACTTCGGCGGCGTGCAGCCCCGCGGCGCGGCCGAAGACGACGAGGTCGGTCAGGGAATTCGAACCCAGACGGTTCGCGCCGTGCACGGACACGCACGCCGCCTCGCCCACCGCCATCAGGCCAGGCACCACCGAATCCGGATCATCGCCCTTCTTGGTCAACACCTCGCCGTGGAAGTTCGTCGGTATGCCGCCCATGTTGTAGTGCGCCGTCGGGATCACCGGGATCGGCTCGCGGGTGACGTCGACGCCGGCGAAGATGCGCGCGCTCTCGGAGATGCCGGGCAAGCGTTCATGGACGATCGCCGGATCGAGATGGTCGAGGTGAAGGTAGATGTGGTCCCTCAGCTCGCCGACGCCGCGGCCTTCGCGAATCTCGACCGTCATCGAGCGCGAGACCACGTCGCGGCTGGCGAGATCCTTCACGCTGGGCGCATAGCGCTCCATGAAGCGCTCGCCCTCGGAGTTGGTGAGGTAGCCGCCTTCCCCGCGCACGCCCTCGGTGATGAGGCAGCCCGCGCCGTAGATGCCGGTCGGATGGAACTGGATGAACTCCATGTCCTGGAGCGGCAGCCCGGCGCGCGCGACCATGGCGTTGCCGTCGCCGGTGCAGGTGTGCGCCGACGTGCAAGAGAAATAGGTCCGCCCGTAGCCGCCCGTCGCCAGGATCACCATCTGGGCGCGGAAGCGATGCAGCGTGCCGTCGTCGAGCTTCCAGGCGGTCACGCCGCGGCAGGCGCCCTCGGCGTCCATGATCAGATCGAGCGCGAAGTATTCGATGAAGAAGGTCGCGTCGTTCTTCAGCGACTGTCCGTAGAGCGTATGCAGGATGGCGTGGCCGGTGCGGTCGGCGGCCGCGCAGGTGCGTTGGATCGGACCGCCTTCGCCATAGTTCTTGGTCATGCCGCCGAAGGCGCGCTGGTAGATCTTGCCGTCTTCGGTGCGCGAAAACGGCACGCCCCAGTGCTCAAGCTCGACCACCGCCTGGGGCGCGTGCCGGCAGAGATATTCGATCGCGTCCTGATCGCCGAGCCAGTCCGAGCCCTTGACGGTGTCGAACATATGCCAGCGCCAGTCGTCCTCGGACATGTTCCCCAGCGCCGCCGAGATGCCGCCCTGGGCGGCGACGGTGTGGCTGCGGGTGGGAAACACCTTGGACACGCAAGCGGTGCGAAGCCCGGCCTGAGCGCAGCCTAGCGCGGCGCGCAGTCCCGAACCCCCGGCGCCGACGACGACGACGTCATAAGTGTGATCGTTCCATTCGTACGCAGACATCGGCAATCGTTCCTAAAGCGCGATCGTCAGGATGGAGAAGGCCGCCGCGACCCATAGCGCCGCAGCGACGAAGGTGTTCAAGATCAACAGCGCGATGCGCGCGCCGTGGCCTTCGATGTAGTCCTCGATCACCACCTGCATGCCGATGCGCATGTGATAGAAGGCCGTCGAGACGAACAGCAGCAACAGCACGGCGGCGACGGGGTTGGAGATGAAGTCGCGCGCGCCGTCGTAGCCCGAGCCGATCGCGGTCGCCGCCGCGACGGCGAACCAGGCGACGAGCGCGACAAGCGCGATCGCGGTCACCCGCTGCTGGATGAAATGTCCCGTGCCGGACTTGGCGGATCCCAGACCGACGGTGGTTTTGCGCGGGGTTTGGAACTGGCTCGACATGGGCGGGCCTCAGACGAAGTAGGCGGCGAGCCAGACCGCGAAGGTCGCAACGCCGGCGGCGAGAAGGATGAAGACCGAGGCGGCGCTTGCGCCTTTGGGCGAAAAGCCGGTCCCCGCGTCCCAGATCAGATGGCGCACGCCGCTCAACAGATGGAACATCGCCGCATAGGTGAAGCCGAACAGCACCAGCCGGCCGAGCGGCGACAGCAGAAGGCCTTCGACCTGCTCATAGGCGCCCGGCCCGATGGCGGCGGCGGCGAGCCAGATCGTCAACACGATCGCGCCGACGTAGAGCGCGACGCCTGTGGCGCGGTGCAGGATCGAGGTGAGCATCGTCGGGTGCCATCGCCAGATCGACAGGTGCGGCGAGAGCGGCTTGGAGTCGTTCGAAGAGGACGCCATCGGCGGGAAAGCCTTCACAACTGGGCGAACGCGGGAAGCGGGCGCGAGCCTAGTCCCGCCGCGCGCATCGTCAAGCAAAGGAAAAGACGAGCGGAGCATTTATAGGGAAGAACTCTTCACGCGAGTCGTTCGCGGGGGCGATGTTCTCATTCGTTCTCATCCAACCGGCGCAAATCCGCGTAAAGCGCTACGATCGAACGCCCTGAGGAACTCGGATGGAACCGCACCGCCGCAGCATCGTCGTCACCGGCGCCTCGACCGGGATCGGCTGCGCCTGCGCGGTCGAGCTGATCGCGCGCGGCTTTCACGTCTTCGCCGGCGTCCGATCCGAGGCCGACGCCGCGCAGCTGAAGGAGGCGCTGGGCGAGAACGCGTCGCCGCTGACGATCGACGTGACCAAGCCCGAGACGATCACCGCGGCGGCCGAGACCGTCCGCGCCGCCCTGAGCGGAGAAACGCTCGCGGGCCTCGTCAACAACGCCGGAATCTCCTCGGCCGGCCCTCTCCTGCATCTGCCGATCGAAGAGGTTGAGAAGGTGCTCGACGTCAATCTCGTCGGCGTCTTGCGCGCGACCCAAGCGTTCGCGCCGCTTCTCGGCGCGGACCGGTCGCTTTCGGGTCCGCCCGGGCGGATCGTGATGATGTCGTCGCAGGGCGGGAAGATCGGCTATCCGTTCGGCGGCGCCTACGTGGCGGCCAAGCACGGTCTCGAGGGCCTCTCGGCGTCCTTGCGGCGTGAGCTGATGGTCTACGGGATCGACGTGATCATCATCGGCCCGGGCGCGGTGGCGACGCCGATCTGGGACAAGGCGGAGAAGATCGACATGTCCGCTTACCGCGAGACCGACTACGGACCGATCGTCGAAGGCGGCGGGCGCGGCTTCATCGCGCGCGGTCGCGAAGGCCTGCCGCCAGAGCGCGTCGCCCGCCTCGTTCATCGCGCCCTCACCGTCCGCCGCCCGCGCGTGCGCTACGCGATCGCGAAGAACCCGCTGGTGAACTGGGTGCTGCCGCGCGTGCTGCCGGCGCGCCTCGTCGACCGCATCATCGCGCGGATCGTCGGGCTCAAGCGACTGGAGCGAAAGTAGAGCGTTGCGCCTCTAGCTCGACTCCGCCGGCGCGAACGCGCGCTCGACGGTCTCGCCGGCGCGGGCGAGGACTTCCAGGGCGGCGTCGTAGTGCATCCGCTCGACCATCTTGCCGTCGACGGAGATCGCGCCGCGCTTCAGGTTCTCCGGCTCCTGGAACGCAGCGACGACACCGCGGGCGAAGCCCAGCTCCTCGGCCGTCGGCGCATAGGCGCGATGACAGGGCTCGACCTGGCTGGGGTGGATCAGCGTCTTGCCGTCAAAGCCGAACGCCCGCGCCTCGCGCGTCTCGCGATCAAAGCCGGCCGCGTCGGCGTAGTCGTTGTAGACCCCGTCGAAGGCGAACAAAGAGTGCGCGCGCGCCGCGACGACGACCTGCATCAGAAGCGGGCGCAGCGCGGCGCGGCGGTCATGCAGGCCTGGCCCGAGGCCGAGCGCTTCGGCGATATCGTTCGATCCGACCACCAGAGCGGCCAGCCGCCGGCGCGCGCCGGTCTCTGCGATCTCGCGCAAATGCAGGAGCGCCTTGGGCGTCTCGATCATCGCCCAGAGCGCCAACCCGCGCTGGGCGTGCGCAGAGTCGAAAGCGGCGCAGACGTCGGCGATGGTCTCGGCGTCGTCGACCTTGGGGATGCAGATCGCATCGGGCGCGGCGGGCAGAATCTGCTCGAGATCGGCCACGCCCTCGGCGCTGTCGACCGAGTTGACCCGAACGACGCGCTCGAAGCGGTCATCCTCGGCGCGCGCCAGCTCGGCGACCACGTTGGCGCGCGCTTCGGCCTTCATGTCGGGCGCGACGGCGTCCTCGAGATCGTAGACGACCACGTCGGCGCCGAGATCGCGCGCCTTCTCGATCGCCCGCCCGTTCGAACCGGGAACGTAGAGTATTGATCGCCGCAGCTTGACCGACACGTTCAGCGGGCCTCTTGACCGGACTGCAACTCCGCGCGCCTTCTGGCGCAAGATGACCTACAACATGGTCTGATCCGCGCCATGACGCCACCCGTCCTCATCATATCTTCGCATGTCGCCGCCTCCGCCGTGGGCGCCCGCGCGACGGCGGCGGGCGTGGAGCGCGCAGGGGCGGCGGCGTGGCCGGTTCCGACCACGGTGCTCGGCCGGCATCCGGGCTGGGGCGCGCCGGGCGGACGCGCCCTGCCCGCCGATCATCTCAAGGACGTGCTCGAAGGCGTACTCGCGCATCCCGACGCAACGCGCATCGCCTGGGCGGTCACCGGCTACTTCGCCCATCCCGACCAGCCCGCCGTCGCGGCCGAGGCGATCAGGCGGCTCAAGGCCGGTCCCTCCCCGCCGCGCATCTGCGTCGATCCGATCATGGGCGACGCCGACGTCGGGCTCTATGCGGCCGAAGGCGTGGCCGAGGCGATCGCCGACGAGCTGATCCCGCTCGCGGACATGATCGCGCCCAACGCCTGGGAGGCCGAGCGCCTCGCCGGCGTTCCTGCGGGCGACCCCGAGGGCGCGCGCGCCGCCGCCGCGGTGTTCGACATGCCCGCGCTGATCTCTTCGGTGCGCGCCGAGAGCCGGATCGGCGCGGTCTACGCCGACGCCGAGCGCGCCCTCTTCGCCCATGCGCCCGAACGCGCCCAAGTTCCCAAGGGCACCGGCGATCTTCTCACCGGTGCCTTCGTCGGCGCGATCGCCTGCGGCGCGGCGCCCGCCGAAGCGCTGCTCGATGCAGTGCGCTGCGTCGAAGGCGCGCTCACAGCGGCCGAGGCCGACGGCGGCGCGGAGCTGCCGCTTCATCTCATCTGCAAGGAGACGGCAGGGCCGGCGAAGATCGAGGCGATTGACCGATGAGCCTGCCGCGCCGCTTCGTCATCGGACTTGACGGCTGCAAAGGCGGCTGGGTCGGCGTGCAGCTCGACCTCGACGAGGCCGCGCCGCCCGCGGCGCTGTTCTTCGCCAACTTCGCCGACGCGCTCGAGACCGCCGGCCGGCCGGCGGCGATCGCGGTCGACATGCCGATCGGCTTTCTCGACAGCGCGGCCCCTGGCGGGCGAACCTGCGAGCGCATGACCCGCGCGCTCCTTGGCCCGCGGCGGTCGAGCGTTTTCTCCGCGCCCAGCCGACCGGCGCTGGCGCACGCGGAGGACTACGAGGCCGCACTCGAGGCGAACCGCGCGAGCGGCGGCGTCGGCCTGTCGCTGCAAAGCTTTCACCTTATGCGGAAGATGAACGAGATCGACGCGGTGATGAGCCCCGCGCGCCAGACCCTCGTGCGCGAAAGCCATCCCGAGCTGGCGTTCACCGAGCTCAACGGCGGCCGGCCGATGCGCTCGGCGAAGAAGACCGCGCACGGCCGGGTCGAGCGCGTGGCCGTGCTGGAGACGGCCGGGGCGGGCTTCGGCCTGACCCGCGACTTCCTCGATCCCAAGGCGCACCCGGTCTTGAGAGGCCGGGCGGCGCGCGACGATCTGATCGACGCGGCCGCCGTGGCGCTCTCGGCGGTGCGGATCGCCCGCGGAGAAGCGCGCCGCGTGCCCGAGAGCCCGCCCGTCGACGCCAAGGGTCTGCGCATGGAGATCGTGGTTTAGGGCGACGCAGCTCCCGCCGCCCACTTGCCTTGGGCGGCGCACCTGCCGACATTGCCGAACATGACCGTCTCCTCCTCTCCGCTCATTGACGGCGAGGTCGCTTCCGGGTTCGAGCCGGTGCGCGATCAGCTGCTTGCGCATTTCGCCGACGATCTGGAGCTTGGCGCCCAGGTCGCCGTCAGCCTCGAGGGCGAATTCGTCTGCGATCTTTCCGCCGGCTTCGCGACCCGCGACGAGACCCGGCCGATGACGCGGTCGACGCTGGTCCCGGTGTTCTCCTGCTCGAAGGCGATCTCAGCGCTGGCGATCGCCTGGCTGGTCGATCAGGGCAAGCTCGCTTACGCGCAGCCGGTCGCCGCGCTCTGGCCGGAATTCGCCGCCGAGGGCAAAGCCGAGGTCACGGTCGCCGAGGCGCTGTCGCACCAGGCCGGCCTGCCCGGGATCGCCGAGGACTGGTCGAGCGCGGACTGGTTCGATCAGGACAAGGCCGCGGCCCGCCTCGCCGCGATGGCGCCGATGTGGCCGCCCGGAACTGCGGCGGGCTACCACCCGATCTCCTGGGGCGTGATCGCCCAAGAGATCGCGCGCCGCGCCGACGGCCGAACGATCGGCGCGATCCTGCGCGAGGCGTTCACGGACGAAGACGGGATCGATTTCGCGCTCGGCCTGCCCGAGGCGGAGCACGAGCGCGTCTGCGGCGTGCGCAAGCCCACGGCCGTGCCGAATTTCGGCGAGATGAACGAGGCGACCCGCGTCGCTTTCCTAAAGCCCTGGTCGTCGAGCCGCGCCGCCGACCGCACCCAGCTCCTGACCGCCGAGCTGCCCGCGGCCAACGGCGTCGCCTCGGCGCGCGGACTGGCGACTTTGATGCAGGCTTACGCGCGGCAAGGCCGCATCGGCGCGCGGCAGGTCATCGGCGCGGAGACCATCGAAGAGGCGATCAAGCCGCGCTTCATTGGTCCCGACCTGGTGCTGCCGGGCCTCAACGCCCGCGGCGTCGGACTGATCATGAACCCGTCCGACGCGGCGCTTGAAGGCCCGCGTTTCGGACCGGGCGTCCGCACGGTGGCGCATTCGGGACATGGCGGTTCCTGCGTGCTCGCCGATCCCGACCGCGGGCTGACGTTCGCCTATGCGCCCAACCGGCAAAGCAGCGCCCTCGTCCTCGACGCGCGGGCCGAGCGGTTGATCAACGCCGTGTACGGCGCGCTTTAAGCGGAAAAGAACTCGAGCGGACGGTCGACCATGAAGACGCCGGCGGTGAGCGGGCCACCGTAGACCGCGCCGGTGTCGAGATTGATCCGCCGCCGTCCGACATAAGGCTTATCGTCGTCGGTCGGGGTGTGGCCGTGCACAACCACCTTGCCGTCGAGGCGCGCGTTCGCCGGCCAATGGCTGTCGTCCATGAAAGCGCGCGCACGGGTCCACAGCAGCACCTGATCGTCGCAGTCGGGGAACTTGTCGGGCCGCACCCCGGCGTGGACGAACAAAAGGCCCTCGTTTTGGTATTCGATCAGCGTGGGGAGGTTCTCCATCCAGTCGACGTGCGCGGTCGGAACCGACTCGTGCAGCGGCGTGCCCGGCGGCGCGGCCGCGGCGTAGGAATCGATCGTCTTCTGCCCGCCGTTCGAGAGCCAAAGCGACACCGCGCTCGCATCCTCGCCCAAGAGGGCGTCGAGCATCAGCTGCTCGTGGTTGCCCATGAGAAAGCGAACGTCCAGATCGCCCGATCGCGCATGCTCGCGCTCGAACTCGATGAGATAGGAGACGACGCCAGCGCTGTCGGGCCCGCGGTCGACGTAGTCGCCGAGGTGGACGAGGGTCGCCGGCCGGCCCGCGCCCTCCCCGCGCCTGTGATAGAGAATCTGCCGATGCAGCTCGCGCAGGCGCTCGCATTCGCCGTGAATGTCGCCGATCGCGTAGAAGATGCGTTCGCTCATCAGTCTTTCATGCGGCGCTCCAGCCAATCGATCAGGAGCGCGTTCAGCTGGTCCGGCGCCTCCCACTGGGTCCAGTGGCCGATGTCCGGAATGACGTGCCGTTCAAGGTCGCGCGTCAGATCATCCATCCACCGCGTCAGCCTCGGAGGCAATATGGGATCGCATTGCGCGGAAATCATTAACGCCGGCTTGTCGATGTTGTGATCAACCCCGTCCATGCGCGCCCAGTTGGCGTCCATGTTGCGGTACCAGTTGAGCCCGCCGGTCAGCCCCGTCTTGGCGTAGGCGTCGATGAACACCTGCCGGTCCTCTTCAGGCACGACGATGTCCCGCGCCTTGCTCCGGTCGTAGCGCGCGAAGCGCTTCAGAAGATGGGTGATCGAGCGCGGCAGCTTGTCGAGGTCTTCAGCAGGCGGCGGACCGGCGAACATGAACGCGAAGAAGTCCTCGAAGTTGCGCGAGAACGCCGCTTCGGCCCGCCCCGGCTCCTGAACCTGGACGATGTAGTGGTCTTCGCCGCCGTAGTCGCGCATCGACTCGGTGGTCTTGCGCGCGCCGTGCGGCAGATGCGGCGTGTTCACCCCGACGACCCCGCGGGTGCGCTCGGGCCGCAGCATGGCGAAGTGCCAGGCGACGATGCCGCCCCAGTCATGGCCGACGACCACCGCCTTCTCAGCGCCCGCCCAGTCGAGCAGCCCTTCGACGTCGGAGACGAGATGATCGATGCCGTAGGCGGCGACGCTGTCGGGCGCGTCCGAGCCGCCGAAGCCGCGCCCGTCGGGGGCGAGCACGCGGAAGCCGGCCTCGGCGATGGGCCCGATCTGATGCTTCCAGGAATAAGCCAGCTCGGGCCAGCCGTGCAGCAGCACGACGACCGGACCGTCCGCCGGTCCGGCGGCGTGGACTGACAATTCCACCTCTCCCACGCCGACACGCTGCGCCGGCGGGAATACTGCTTCGCCCATCAACGTCCCCCTCG
>JASFUX010000136.1:0-9400 GCA_050050115.1 Maricaulaceae bacterium
CCTCGAAGCGGTCGACGAAGCGAGGCGGCCCGTTCCCGATGGCGCGTTGTCGGCCACCGTGTTGCTGACGGTGCTCGCCAACGATGTTCAACCCTTCATCCGATATGACCTCGGCGACTGTGTTCGTTTCTATACGGACCCATGCCCCTGTGGGTCGCCGTTCCGTAGTTTTCAGGTGAAGGGGCGCGAGGCGACGCTCGTTCATGTGGGCGAGGTGACGCTGTCGCCGCTCGTCTTCGATCTGGAGCACGAGCGCGCCCGGCGCGTTCAGTTGGTCCAGACTGGTGAGAGAGATTTCGAAGTGCGAATACAAGTGGCCAATGAGGCGGCGGGGGATGTCTTTCAGGAGGTCATCGAGTCGGTGAAACGAGTGTTTCGCGATAACGGCCTGGGCGACGTCGAGGTGCGAGAAAGCGAAAAACCTCCCGAATTCACCGCGAGCGGCAAGTTCCACGAAGTCGTGCCTTTGCAGAGATAGCTGCTCTCCTCCGCGCGTAGAGAGGGATGCGGGTCATCGCCGATCGAGATGAGGTGAGCCGGTCACGGCAGCAGCCGACCGACCGCCGGAACGATCGCCAGCACGAGCGCCGCAGTGACGATCACGTCGCGGTTGAACTTGAACCACTTCAAGGCCGAGGCCGGATCGTCGAGGTCGACGCGGCGCAGCTGCAGCGCCAAGAGCCCGCCGAATACGCCCGCCGCGAGGATTGCCGCGGCAAGCGCGACGGCCCGGTTGGGCGCGCCGAGCGCGGCGAGGATCCCGCCGAGCAGCACGCCCGCTGTCGCCAGCGCATAGGAGACGCCGATCGCCCGGCGCGAGCCTTCCCCGAAGAACCGCGCGGTCGACTTCACGCCGATGAGCGCGTCGTCTTCCTTGTCCATGTGCGCGTAGATGGTGTCGTAGCCGAAGGTCCAAGCGGCGAAGCCCAGGTAAGCCGGCCACACCGCCGTCTCAAGCCGGCCGGCGGTCGCCGCGAAGCCGACCAGCGTCGCCCAGTTGAGCGCGATCCCGAGCCACGCCTGGGGAAACCAGGTGATGCGCTTCATGAACGGATAGGCCGCCACGACCGGGATCGCGGCGAGCGCAACGACCTGCGCCGGACGCGGCAGCGACAGAAGCACCAAGAACCCGACCAGACATTGCGCGATCAGGAAAGTCCACGCCGCCCGCATCGTCACCGTGCCGGCGGGGAGGGGCCGCTCGGCGGTGCGCTCGACCTTGGCGTCGAGGTCCTTGTCGACGATGTCGTTGAAGGTGCAGCCCGCGCCGCGCATCGCCACTGCGCCGATCCCGATCAGCAAGAGGTAAGCAAGCTCGACCGGCCGCCAGACGCCGTCGATGTTGGCCAGCGCGATCGCGAACCAACCCGGCGCGGCCAGCAGCCAGAAGCCGATCGGCCGATCATAGCGCGCCAGCCGCAGGAACGGCCGGGCGCGCAGCGGCGCGCGGTCGACCCAGGTGCGCGGGACGGTGTCGGCGACGGGACGGTCGGCAGCGGTGTTCATGGCTCTCGTCCCTAGAGCAGCTTTTCGGCGCGAGAAAGGTTCTTTCTCTTGCCTTTCACCGTCTTCCTCGGGCGAGCGCAGCGAGATCCGAGGATGACGGGTTGGAACGCAAGAGCACGATTGACCCCCGCACCTCGTGCGCGAAGTAGATTGGAAACGCCTCGCCGCGGGCGTAAGAGTCGATCCGCGCCGGCGCGCGCCGCGCCGGTCGAGCTGTCGAGGGGACGTGGGATGCTTGGGCTTTCACATGCGCGCGTTTCGAACTTAGCGCGGCGGCTGGCGGCCGGACTGGCTGCAGCCGCGGGATGCGTCGCGGCCGCAGGCTGCGAGACGACCGGGGGCGGACTGACCAGCCAGTACTTCGGGGGCGGCGAGTCGGGCCGGCTTTATCAATACGGCAACTTCTGCGGCGGCGGCTGGCCGGAGTATCCCGCCGAGAATACGCCGGCCGAGAACGTCGCCTTCATCGCCACGATCGAGCCGGTGGACGATCTCGACCGCGCCTGCCGCGCGCACGATCGGTGCTACTGGCAGTTCGGCGCCGACAACCCTGAGTGCGACGCGATGTTCGGCGAAATGCTGCGTGATCCTCTGGGCGGCGCGGCGGGCGAACTGTTGTTCGCGTCACCCGGCGCCTTCCTCGACAACGAGTTCTCCGGCCAATGCGCCAACCTCGCCGCCGAGATGCTGATCGCGGTCGCCCAGTTCAAGCAGGAGGACTTCGTCTCGCGGCTGACCAACGACGATCAGTTTGCGACCACGATGGGCCTCCTGGTCGGCTTCAACGCGCTGCGCAACGTGTCGGCCGGCTTCCCGGAGACGCCCGGCCTGTGCTTCTTCAAGCCCGAGCAGGTGACGTCGGTGGAGCCTGCGGCGAGCACGGCTCTGCAGTCGGCAGCCCGATCCGCCGGAATGGGCCTGGCGATCTCGCTGCAGGACTACGAGCAATTTCCGCCTGCGGATCAAAGCAGCCTGGCCGCCGGCCTCGCCGCTCTGTCGATCCTCCGCGCAGCGGCGGAGGCGAGCGAGTAGGGGCGCGTCGCAAGCGGAGTTCGGCGACGGACAAAAAGCGCGAGCCCCGCTCCTCCTAGAGGAGGAGCGGGATCATTTCGGCTACGCCCGCGCAGCCGCTTCCCGATAGCTCGTGAACAGCCGGCGCTGACGTTCGCGGGGGTCGTTCTCGATCCGGCTGTCGACGTCGAAGATCATCGTTGGGCGGGTCGAAGTGTCGTACTCGGGCCATTCGGGCAAGCCCGGCGCAGTGGGAACGCCATTGCGCGCGAAGTTCGCCCAGACGGTCGACATCTGATCGGCGAGCGCTTGGGACTGCGGCGTGACGACGCCGTTTAGGGACTGCGCATAGCGCAGCGTGTCGAACACGAACGGAATCTCCGCTGCGTGCGGGGAGAAGAAGCGTCCACCGTCGACCGGCGTCTCCCAGTAGAACTGGTAGTAGTAGGCCGGCGCGCCGGGCTGGGCCGCCTTGCGCGCGGCCTGGATCGTCGAGCTGGTGAAGAAGCCGGAGTCCGTGGTGATCATGTACAACAGCTCGTCGTTGCGCGAGCCGGGGTAGATGCTGCGATACATCGCAATGACGTTGTCCGCTTCGCCGTCGGGCGCGGTGTTGGCGATCCGCTGGCGCAGCTGGGCGTCGGTCAGCTCAGTGATCCCGTCTTGAAGCCCCATGAACAGCGACTGCTCGGTGCGGGTCGTGCCGATCATCACGGGAATGTCGGCGCTCACTGCGGGCGCATTGGGCTCGAAGGGATGGCGGATCAGACTGCGCCCGTCGACGACAGGGCCGTAGGCGCCGGCTTGCTCGGTGGCGCGCTCGAGGTCTTCGTAAGGCATCGAGGCGAGCGCTTCGACGTCGTTCTCGAGGCCGAGGACGTTCATCAGGTTGCGCGCCCGGCGCGCGCCTTCTTCCGGCGTGGTCATCGTCAGCGACGAACCGCTTTGCACCACAGCCCGATGATAAAGGCCCGCTCCTGATTCCATCGCCAGCATGACCGAGGTCTTGGCGCCGCCGCCGGATTGGCCGTGGATCATCACGCGGTTCGGGTCGCCGCCGAAGTTCGCGATGTTGTCGCGCACCCACTCGAGCGCGAGCACGCAGTCGAGCGAGCCGACGTTGCCCGCGTCGGCGAAGCGGTCGTCACGGGTCAGATCATTCAGGTAGGTGTAGCCGAAGACGTTGAGGCGGTGGTTGATGGTCACCACCACCATGTCGTTCTTCTGCGCCTGGCGGACGCCGTCGTACCAGGGCGAGGAGCCCGAGCCGGTGGTGAAGCCCCCGCCGTGCATCCAGAACATCACCGGCCGGCGGCGATTGTCGATCGCCGGCGTCCAGACGTTCAAGAACAGGCAGTCCTCGCCGCCTTCGACCCGCCGCTCCCCGGAGCGATAGGCGCCGCCCAAGAGGCGGTTGCCGGCGCCGCCCGACATCTGCGGCGAAGAGGTTCCATAATCGAGCGCGTCGACCACGCCCGCCCAAGGCGTCGGCGCTTCAGGACGTTGGAAGCGTTTGGTCGGCGCGCCGTAGCGGACGCCCTTGAAGACCTTGACGCCTTCCTCGGTGAAGCCCCGAACCGAGCCGGCGGTGGTCTCGACGACCGGGTTCTCACCGCCGGTGCTCGTGGTCGCACAGGCGGTCAGCAAGCCGGCTCCGGAAATCAGCACGCCGCGGCGGCTCAGGGTGAACAATGACATGGCGGTCTCCCCTCAAAGGTCGGTGATCTAGGCGAATTGCTGCGAGCCGAACGAGGCCATCAGCTGGCGCTGCGCCCCGCGCGGATCGTTTTCGACGCGAGACTCGGTGTCGAGGATCATCCCCGGCCGGGTCTCGGCGTCGTACTCGGGCCAGTCGGGCAGTCCGGGCGCGGAGGGAACTCCGTTGCGCGCGAAGTTCGCCCAAGCGGTCGAGATCTGATCGGCGAGCGCTTGGGCTTCCGGCGTCACCGGACCGTTGATCGATTCCGCATAGCGCAGCGTGTCGAACACGAAGGCGATCTCCGAGGCGTGCGGAGTGAAGTAGCGCCCGCCCTCGACCGGCGTCTGGCGATAGAACTGATAGTAGTAGGCCGGCGCGCCCGGTTGGGCCGCCTTGCGCGCGGCCTGGATGGTGGAGTCGAGAAAATAGCCGCGGTCGGTCGAGATCATGTAGAGGATCTCGTCGTTGCCTGAGCTGGGATAAATCTCCTTGTACGTTGCGATCACGCGCGCCGCTTCGCTTTCGGGCACGATCGAGCCGGCGCGGGTTTGCAGCTCGGCGTCCGTGAGCTCGGTGATCCCCGGCTGCGTACCCATGAACAGCGAGGCCTCGGTGCGGTTCGTGCCGATCAGCATCGGCACGTTCGCCGTCATTTCGGGCGCGTCGGGGTCGAACGGCTGGCGCTTCAAGCTGCGACCGTCGACCACGGGCAGGAACTGACCGGTCCCGGACGTCGCCTCGGCGATCGCCAGCTCCAGCTCTTCGGTCGATGCGGCGAGCAAGCCTTCGACGCCGCTGACGTCCATCACCGCCATCAGCCGCGCGGTGCGGCGCGCGGCCTCGTCCATGGTGTCTTTGACCAGCTGCGAGCCGCTCTGCACCGCCGCGCGATGGAACAGACCCTGAGCGGGCTCGAACGCCATCATGGTCGAAGTCTTCCGGCCGCCGCCGGACTCGCCGTGGATCATCACCCGGCTCGGATCGCCGCCGAAGCGGTCGATATTGTCGCGCACCCAGGCGAGGGCGAGCGCGCAGTCGAGCTGGCCGGCGTTGCCGCTGTCGGCGAAGCGCGGATCGGACGTCGCCTCGCCGAGGAAGCAGTAGCCGAAGCCGTTCAAGCGGTGGTTGATGGTCACCACCACCATGTCGTTCTTCTGCGCCTGACGAACGCCGTCGTACCACAGCGACGAACCCGAGCCGGTGGAGAAGCCGCCGCCGTGCATCCAGAACATCACCGGCCGGCGCGCGTCGTCGAGGCCCGGCGTCCAGACGTTCAAGAACAGGCAGTCCTCATTGCCCTCGACCCGGCGCGGACCTTCCCGGAAAGACCCGCCCAATAGCCCGCCGCCCGAGCCGCCCGCCATCTGCGGCGCGGCGGCGGCGTATTCGACCGTCTCGACCACGCCCGCCCAGGGCTCGGGCGCGCGCGGGGGCTGAAAGCGCGCGGTCGGCGCGCCGTAGCGCACGCCCTTGAAGACGTTGACGCCCTCTTCGCGGTAGCCGCGCACGCGGCCGGCGTTGGTCTCGACGACGGGCGCTCCGCCGCGGCTCGGCGTCACCGCGCAGGCGGCGAGAAGCCCAGCGCCGGACAGGATCGCGCCGCGACGGCTCAGCGTCGTGAAAGTCATGCCCATCCCTCCCAGGCCGAGGCGGCTCCTGCGGAGCCTTCGGCGACGGCGGTCGTCCGCTCGGGGTCGCGGCGCCGCTCTTTATTGAGCGTACGGTTCGCCTGCGGGGGGAGGATGTCAAGGGAAGGCTCTTGACCGGCGCTAGAGCCGCCCGCCACATCGCGCCATGGCTGTCCCGCGTCTTCATCTCGACCACGACCTCGCCACCGGCGCCGAGATCGCGCTCGACGAGGGTCAGGCGCGCTACCTCGTCCAGGTGATGCGTCTCAAGGCGGGCGACGGCGTGCGTGTGTTCAACGCCGAGAGCGGCGAATGGCGCGCACGCCTGAGCGGGGCGGGACGCAAAGGCGCACGGCTCGCGATCGAGGAGCGGACCCGCGCGCCGCAGCGATTGTCGGCAGACCTCCATCTGCTGTTCGCGCCGGTCAAGCGCACGCGCACCGACTTCATTGTCGAAAAGGCGACTGAACTCGGCGTTTCTGCGATCCGCCCGGTGTTCACTCAGCGCACGGTCGCCGAACGGGTGCGTCTCGACCGCCTCGAAGCGATCGCGCGCGAAGCGGCCGAGCAGTCAGAGCGGCTCGACCTGCCGCAGGTGCGCGAGGCGGAGAAGCTCGACGTCGCGCTCGACGGCTGGGCGGAGAAAGAGGGCGGGCGCAAGCTGTTGTTCCTTGATGAGGCGTCGGGCGGGGAGGGCTCGCCGTGGCGGGAGACAGACCAGGACGCGCCGCCCGCTCTTGCGGCGCTCGCTGGCCATCCGAAAGGTCCGTGGGCGGTGCTGATCGGTCCCGAAGGCGGCTTCACGCCGGAGGAGCGCGCCCGACTGCGCAGCGAATCGTTCGTCGTCACAGCTTCGCTCGGCCCGCGCATCCTGCGCGCCGACACCGCCGCGATCGCCGCGCTGACGCTGTGGCAGGCGGTTCTGGGAGATTGGGGCTAGGGGCCGCGCACCCTGAGAACGTTAAACGCTTGTTAGGCGAATGGCGGGACTTTTCGGGCCTCTCAGCATGGGGAGGGTGCTCGTGCGTCCTTCAATCCTTTTTTATTCGACGTGCGCCGCTGTGATCCTCGCAATTCCCGCGGACGGCGATGAACCGGCGGACGCAGAGGCGGGGACCGTCATCGCCAACGCGCGTTTGCGCTCCGAGTTCGTCGATCAAGAAGGCTTTGCCGACGATGCCTCGGCGCTGACTCTGCGCCTGCGTCTTGGCTACGAAACGGCGCCGCTGCACGGCGTGGTTGGCCTCATTGAGTTCGAACAGGTCGAGACGCTGGTCGACGACTACAATTCCACGACGAACGGCGTAACGACGCGTCCGGTAATCGCCGATCCGGAGGGAACCGAGCTAAATCGGCTGCAGTTGACCTGGACGACGGCGCCGTTTGGTTCGGTCGCCGTGGGCCGCCAGCGGCTCGTGCACGACGACGCGCGGTTTCTCGGCGACGTTGGTTTCAGACAAAATCAGCAGACGCTCGATGCGCTGAACGTCAACGCGAACGTGCTTGAGCGCATCGACGTCAACTACGCCTACATCAATCGCGTGCAGCGGATATTCGGGCCCGAGAGTCCGGTCGGCTCAGTCGATTCCGACTCCCACGCCCTGCGCGCCAGCGTGAGCCCGGCCGACGACGTTGAAGTCGTCGCCTACGCTTATCTTCTCGATTTCGAAACGGCCTTGCCGTCTTCGGACACCTACGGCGCGCGCGTGTCGGCCCAGCACGAGCTGAATGGCGACTGGCGGATTGAAGGGCTGGGAGAGTTCGCCAATCAGAGCCCCGCCGCCGCTGGCGCGGGCGACCTCGACTATTGGCGCGTTTCAGGCGGGCTGCGGCGCGGCCCGCTCGGGTTCTCGGCGCGGCGCGAGCAATTGTCCGGGGACGGCGTTCGCGGCTTCTCAACGCCGCTCGCGACGCTGCATGCGTTTCAGGGGTGGGCGGACGCATTCCTTGCGACGCCCGCGGACGGCTTGGCGGACACCGCCGTTTCCGCGCAATACGCTTTCGATCTGGATGGACCGGTCAGCCGCATCGCTCTGACGGGCGTCGCGCACGATTTCGAGAGCGATCGCAACACGCGCGACTTCGGCAGCGAGCTTGATCTGCGCCTTGTGGCGAGCCTGCCGCATGGTCTCAGTCTCGAGGCGAAGGGCGCGCGGTTCGAGGGCGACAACGGCTTCGCCGATCGGGACAAGTTTTGGCTTGGAATGAGCTGGCGACGTTGAACCCGGCAATCAATTCATGGCGGATGCGGATCAACGCCGCGACGCTGGCAAAGACAAAGTCGATTTGAAGCGAGGACGTAAGACGATGCTCAAGATTCGTTCGCGAGTGCTGGCGATCGCGTTGGCGCCTTTGGTGGCGCTCGTCGGCTTCGCCGGGTTCTCAATCGCTCAAAGCTGGTCGATGATCAAAGCCGCCGAGCAGCTTGAAGTCGCCACCACTGTCGCCGTCGGGATTGGCGATGTCGTGCATCAGATGCAGATCGAACGCGGGATGTCGGCGAGCTACCTGAGCTCGAACGGGGCGAACGCCACGCAGCTGACCGGGCAACGCGCAGCGGTCGATGAAGCGATCGATGCGCTCGAGACCTTGCTTGGCGAGACGGGCGCTGCGGCGCACGATCCCGCCCTCGCCGTGATCGTCGATGACTTTCGATCTGAGCTGGAGGCGGTCCCGTCGATTCGACGCGACGTCGAGACGCAGGCGATTCCAGGACCGGAGGCGGTTCGTCGCTATACGGCCATTGTCGCTACGGGGTCAGAAGGCGTGGAGCTGATCGCGCATGCCGGCTCGAGCGTCGACGAGCAGGTTGGCTACGCCCTGTCGACCTACGCGGCGATCGGCGCGGGCAAGGAATACGCGGGGCTCGAGCGCGCAAACGGCGCGACGGTGCTGAACGCCTTGCGCGTCTCCGAGGAGGGTGCACTGACGGTCGCGCGGCTCGCCAGCAGCGAGCAGGCTGCGCTCGCCTCGGTGCACACTTGGATACTGCCGCGTCACACCGGTTTGTGGGATGGGTTCCTGAACTCGCCCGAGCATCTCAACGTCGAGCAAATGCGCACGCGGATTAGCAGCTCGGTTGGCGCGCCGCCGCCGATCGCGTCGCAGGTCTGGTTTGACGCCGCGACGCAGCGGATCAACGCCATGCGCGCGATCCAGACGACGATCGCGAACGATTCCATCGAACTGGCCGCAGCTGCGCGCAGCCGCGCCCGCAGCTCTTTGTTCTTGAACGCCGGTCTGGCGCTGCTCGCCGCGTTCGGCTCGGTGGCCGTCGCGGTCTTCGTCAGCCGCACGATCACCGTTCCGCTCGCCGCGCTGACGCGCGACATGAACGCGCTCGCTGCAGGCGACAAGTCGATCGGCGCGTCCGAAGCGAAGCGATCAGACGAACTCGGTGAGATGGGCCGAGCTGTCGTCGTGTTCAAAGACGCCGCCATTGCGCTCGACAAGTCCAACGCGGATCGCGAGCGCATGGAAGCAGAGGCCGCAGAGCAAAGGGCCAGAAACGAAGAAGCGCGCCGTCGTGAAGAGGAAGCCCGCGCCGCCACGGCCG
>JASFUX010000137.1:0-9387 GCA_050050115.1 Maricaulaceae bacterium
GAAGGCGAGCTTTTCGTCGACGGAGTGAACGTCAACGACAGGTCTGTCGACCCGGTTCAGCTGCGCTCCCGGGTGGGCATGGTCTTCCAGAAGCCCAACCCGTTTCCCAAGTCGATCTATGACAACGTCGCCTACGGACCGCGGATCCACGGCATGGCGCGCTCGAAGGCCGATCTCGATGCGATCGTGCAACGCTCGCTGACCCGCGCCGGGCTCTGGGAAGAGGTCAAGGACCGGCTCGATCAGCCCGGCACCGGCCTTTCTGGCGGCCAGCAGCAGCGGCTCGTCATCGCCCGGACGATCGCGATCGACCCGGAGATCATCCTGATGGACGAGCCGTGCTCGGCGCTCGACCCGATCGCGACGGCCAAGATCGAAGAGCTGATCGACGAGCTGCGGGCGAACTTCTGCATCATCATCGTCACCCACTCGATGGCGCAGGCGGCCCGCGTGTCGCAGCGCACGGCGTTCTTTCACATGGGCCATCTCGTCGAGTTCGGCGACACCGAGCAGGTGTTCACCAACCCCAAGGATGCGCGCACGCAGGACTACATCACGGGCCGCTTTGGCTAATAGCGGCGTGCTTAGGATGCGGAACATGAGCGAACACACCGTACGCGCCTTCGGAGACGAGCTCGACGAGCTGTCCGAAGACATCGCGCGCATGGGGGGACTTGCCGAGTACATGGTCTCGGGCGCGCTCGACGCGGTCGCCCATCGCGACGCGTCTCTTGCGCGCGAAGTGGTCGAGCGCGATCCCGAGCTCGACGAAATGCAGCGCGACATCGAACGCCAGGTGATCCGGCTTCTGGCGCTGCGCCAGCCGTTCGCCCAGGACCTGCGCGACACCATCGCGGCGCTGAAGATCTCCAGCAACCTCGAGCGGATCGGCGACCTCGCCAAGAACATCGCCAAGCGCGCCGTCGAGCTGGTCGAGATCGAGCCGGTCGCCGCGTCCAAGAGCCTCGACCGCATGGGTCGGAACGTGACCGCGCTCTTGAAAGAGGTGCTCGATGCCTACGCCAGCGGCGACGCGGCCGCGGCCAAGCGCGTCTGGGTGCGCGATGAAGAGGTCGACGAGCGCTACAACGCGCTCCTGCGCGAGCTCCTGACCTACATGATGGAGGATCCGCGCAAGATCGGATCGGGCGCGAACCTTCTGTTCATGGCCAAGAACCTCGAACGCATCGGCGATCATGCAACCAATGTCGCCGAAGTCGTCCACTACCGCGTGACCGGCGAAGAGCTCCCCCACGATCGCCCGCGCGGCAAGAGCGCCATCCCCCCGGCTCATCCATCCGATAAGATCTAGACGTCAACGGAGCAGCTTGAGATGACGACGCCATATGTCTTGATTGTCGAGGACGACGAAGCGCTCTGCACGCTGCTGTCGTACAATCTCGAAAAAGAAGGCTTTCGCGTGGGCTCGGCGCGCGACGGCGAGGAGGCGCTGATCCTCGCGGACGAAGAGGCGCCGGACCTTGTGTTGCTCGACTGGATGCTGCCCCGGGTCTCGGGGCTCGAGGTGTGCCGCCGGCTGCGCCAGCGCCAGGACCTGCAGAACGTGCCGATCGTCATGCTGACGGCGCGGGGCGAGGAGAGCGAGCGCGTGCGCGGCCTCGACATGGGCGCGGACGACTACGTCACCAAGCCCTTCTCGATGAGCGAGCTGTTCGCCCGCATCCGGGCGGTCCTCCGCCGCATCCGTCCCGGCCTCGCCGAGGACCAGATCCAGGTCGGCGACGTGACGCTCGATCGTGTCGCCCACCGGGTTCGCCGCGCAGATCGCGACGTGCGGCTCGGCCCGACCGAGTTCCGTCTGCTCGAGCATCTGATGCAGCACCCTGGCCGGGTGTTCTCGCGCGAGCAGCTTTTGGACGCGGTCTGGGGCTCGCAGGTCTACGTCGAGGCGCGAACGGTCGACGTGCACGTCGGGCGGCTCCGCAAGGCGCTCAACCAGACCGGCGAGACCGACCTCATCCGCACTGTGCGCTCGGCGGGCTACGCCTTCGACCCTGACGAGCCGGCCGTCGCCGGCCGGCCCCAGGATCTGATGGCGGCGAGCTAGCTCGCTCTCTTGAAGGCAGGATGATCGGCTACCAGCTCGCGCGGCGCTGTGCGGCGATCGCGTCGAGCGCGGCCTCGGCGTTCTCCGCCGTCTTGCGCCGTTTCTTCGGCGGCTGGAACGCCATCTGAGAGTGCGCCTCGCAATAGGGCGCGCCGACCTTGGTCTTGCGGCCGCAGAACTGGAAGTTCGGATCGGACGGATCGCCCACGGGCCACTTGCAGATGTGCTCGGAGAGATCGAGCACCGTGGCGAACTCGCCGTTGGGCAGCGGCGCGGGATCGACCGGGATCGAAGGCGCGGCGGCGGGGGCCGACGTGCCGCCGGCGAGGCGCAAGGCGGGCCTGAGCGCCGCGCGGGGCCGATGCGGACTGGTCAGGCGGCTCGGCGGACGCGAGGGCGTCGCGCGGCCCGAGAGCCCGAGCCGATGGACCTTGCCGATGACGGCGTTGCGGGTGACCCCGCCAAGCTCCTTGGCGATCTGACTGGCCGACAGGCCCTCGGCCCACAGCTTCTTCAACACCTCGACGCGCTCATCGGTCCAAGACATCGCATTCTCCTCGGTCAGAGCGGCGAATCGAGCGCTGAACTACATCTTGTGTCGCCAGCGCCGCCGCTCTGTTCGGCTCCTCTAGATATCGTACTAAAGGTAACCAAAACCACAACATACGGGGCGCCTCTTATCCCCAGAGAACGACATCTTGTGGCCCCAGAATCACAGAACTGCCCACAGTCGGACGCGCCGCGCGCTTTGTGACGCCCGCCGGACCCAGCACCAGCGCTGCACATCCGCCCCAAAGTCGAGATCGATCGAGGCTTGGAAAGCGCGTAAGAGCGCCGACTTAAGGGAGCGCGGGCCGGACGGGCCCGACTTGAACGAGAGAGTGAACCCCATGCAGCAGGATCTGCAGCGCCCGAGCATCCGCGCAATCGGCGCGGTCAACTGGATCGGGCTCGCCACCCTCTATTCCAAGGAGGTCCAGCGGTTCCTGCGGGTCTTCATCCAGACGGTGCTGGCGC
This sequence comes from Maricaulaceae bacterium, assembly GCA_050050115.1. Taxonomy (GTDB): domain Bacteria; phylum Pseudomonadota; class Alphaproteobacteria; order Caulobacterales; family Maricaulaceae; genus JASFUX01. The sequence continues at coordinate 3,086 of JASFUX010000137.1, forward strand.
CGGTGGTCCAGACGCTGTTGTTCATGGCCGTGCTGGCGCTCGCCTGGGGGCAGGCGCGCGGCGAGGTCCTCGGCGTCCCGTTCACCCAGTTCCTGGGCCCGGGCCTGGTGATGATGGCGATCCTCGGCAACGCCTTTCAGAACTCCTCGTCCTCGCTGATGGTCGCCAAGATGCAGGGCATCTCGGTCGACTTCATGATGCCGCCGCTCTCGGCCGCCGAACTGACGGCGGCCTTTGTCGGCGGCGCGGCGACGCGCGGGCTGCTGGTCGGCGCGGCGAGCTTCGTTGCGATCCTGCCGTTCACGCCGGTCGCGCTTCATCATCCCCTGGCGATCGTCTACTTCGCCGTGTCGGCCTCGGTGATGATGGGGGCGGCGGGCATGCTCGCGGGCGTCTGGGCGCAGAAGTTCGACCACATCGCCGCAGTCGGCAACTTCGTGATCACGCCGCTGACCTTCCTGTCGGGCACCTTCTACTCCGTCGCCGTCTTGCCCGACACGCTTGAGATGGTGACGCGGTGGAATCCGTTCTTCCATCTCATCGACGGTTTTCGTTACGGCTTCATAGGGCAGGCCGACGGCGGCGTGCTCGCCGGCGCGATCTACGTCGGCGTTGTCGACATCGCCGTCGTCGCTGTGGTCTACCTAGTGATGAAGTCCGGCTGGCGGATGAAGTCGTAGCGCGCCTCGCCCGGGCGCGCCGACGAGGGCTCTGGAGAAAAGCACGGTCATGCTCGAGCATCAGTACAGCGTCTACGCCCCGCCGCCCGAGGTGTTCGAGCGGGGCGAGGGCGCGCGGCTCTTCGACGCCAAGGGCGACGCGTATCTCGACTTCATCGCCGGCATCGCGGTCAACGCGCTCGGCTACAGTCACCCCAAGCTGGTCGCGGCGCTCAAGGACCAGGCGGACAAGGTCTGGCACCTGTCCAACATGTTCGCCGTGCCCGCGCGCGACGAGCTGGCCGCGGCCTATTGCGATGCGACCTTCGCCGAGAAGGTGTTCTTCACCAACTCGGGCACCGAAGCGATCGAGTGCGCCTTGAAGACCGCGCGCAAGCATCACTTCGTGAACGGACGGCCCGAGCGGATCAAAGTCGTCACCATGACCGGCGCCTTTCACGGCCGGTCCTATGCGGCGATCAACGCCGGCGGCAATCCGTCTTACCTTGAAGGTTTCGGTCCGGCGATGCCGGGGTTCGAGCAGATCCCTTTCGGCGACTTCGACGCCTTGAAGGCCGCCGTCGACGAGACCACTGCGGCGGTGCTCTTCGAGCCGGTGCAGGGCGAGGGCGGAGTGCGCGCGCTTGACGAGGCCATGCTGCGCGACATCCGCGCGCTCTGCGACGAGCGCGGCGCGCTTGTCATCTACGACGAAGTCCAGTGCGGCGCGGGCCGGACCGGCAAGCTGTTCGCCTATCAATGGGCCGACGGCGCCGAGCCCGACATCATGGCTGTCGCCAAGGGCGTCGGCGGGGGCTTCCCCTTGGGGGCCTGCCTGGCGACCGAAGCGGCCTCGGACGGCATGCGGGTCGGCAGCCACGGCTCGACCTACGGCGGCAATCCGCTGGCCATGGCGGTCGGCCTGGCCGTGTGGAAGGAGCTGACCGCGCCGGGCTTCCTCGATCGCGTCAACGACGTCGCCAACCATCTGCGCCAGGGTCTGCACGGTCTCGCCGACGCGCACGCCGACATCGTCGAGGAGGTGCGCGGCAAGGGCTTGCTGCTCGGGCTCAAGCTCAAGACCGGAGCCGACAACAAGGCGGTGCGCGACGCCGCGCGGGCCAAGCGGCTGCTGATCGGCGTCGCTGGCGACAACGTCGTGCGCTTCGCCCCGCCGTTGATCATCACGTCTGAGGACGCTTCGGAGGCGCTGTCGGTCGTCGACGCGGCGTTGGCCGAGGTCAAGTCGAAGACGGGGGCGCCCGCGTGAGCGAACCGCCGCTGGATCCGCTGACCGAGCGCGACGACATCGTCGCCGGCTATCAGATCGAGAATGCGCCGGTGCGCGGCCAGATCGTCCGTCTCGGTCCGGCGATCGACGAGATCCTGTCGGCGCACGCCTATCCCGACGCCGTCGCCGCGCTCTTGGGCGAAGCGGTGCTGATCGCGGCGCTGGTCGGCCATTCGCTCAAGTTCGACGGCAAGCTGATCGTGCAAGCCAGCGGATCAGGCCCGGTGCGCATGCTCGCTGCGGATTTCCAGACCGGCGGGGGCTTGCGCGGCCTTGCGCAGTTCGACGCCGACGCGGTGCGCGAGCTCGAACTCGACGTCCGCCGCGCCGGCGCGGTGCATCTTTTGGGCGACGCGCCGCTGGTGATGACCATCGACCAGGGCCCGGACTTCGATCGCTACCAGTCGATCGCGCCGATCGAAGGCCCGACGCTGGCGCGCGCCGCGGAAGCCTACTTCGAGCGCTCCGAACAGGTGCCGACGCGGCTGTCGCTCGCCGTGGCGCGGGCAGGGGCCACGGACGACGGCTCGCAGTGGCGCGCGGGCGGCGCGCTTCTCCAGCGCATCGCCGCCGACGAGACCCGCGGAGAGACCGACGAGCCTTGGGAGCGCGCGGCGATCCTGTTCGACACGCTCAATCCGATGGAGCTGGTCGATCCGGAGCTGTCCTCGGCGCGATTGCTCTATCGTTTGTTTCACGAGGACGGCGTGCGGATGTCTCCGCCAACGCCGCTCGAATGCCGCTGCGGCTGCTCGCACGCGCGCATCGCCATGGTGCTGGCGAGCTTCCCCAAGGACGAGGTGTTCGCCATGGGCGATCATGGCGGCGCGATCCGCGTGACCTGCGAATACTGCAACACCGACTACGTCTTCCAGACGAGCGAGATCGTCACGCTCGACGCGTAAGCCGCTTCAGCTGCGCCAGAATGTCGGGGTGAACAGCACCAGCACCGAGAGGATCTCGAGTCGTCCCGCCAGCATGGTGATCGACAAGATCCATTTGGCCTCCTCGGGCAGGCCCAGATAGTTCCCCGCCGGACCGACCATCCCGCCCAGGCCCGGGCCCACGTTCGAGATCGAGGCGGCGGCGGCCGAAAGCGCGGTCGTCGGCTCGACGCCGAGGAGGGCGAGCGAGAGCGCGCACACCGTAAAGCCGCCGAAGAACAGGAACAGGAAGCTCAGCACCGAATAGACCGCCGTCTGAGGAAGCGGGCGTTGGTTGTAGCGCATCGGTGCGACGTGGTGCGGGCGCATCATCTCGTCGAGGAAGGCGCGCAGCGCGGTGACGGCGACCTGGATGCGGAACACCTTGATCCCGCATGAGGTCGAGCCCGCGCAGCCGCCGAGGAACATCATGCAGAAGAAGGCGGCGACCGCGAAAGGTCCCCAGTCGCCATAGTCCGTGGTCGCATAGCCCGTGCCCGTCAGGACCGAGACGACGTTGAAAGCCGCAAGCCGCAGCGCGTCGCCTTCGCCGTGCCGCCCGCTGACGACGAGATAGACCGTCATGACCAGGATGAGCGTACCGGTGATAGCTAGAAACGCGCGCGCCTGGCTGTCCCTCAGGCTCGCCATCAGCCGTCCGCGAGTCGCCAGCATGTAGATCGAGAAGGGCAATGCCGCGGCGATCATGAAGAAGGTCGCCGCGAAGTCCGCGCCGTGGCGCATGAAGGTCCCCATCGAGCCGTCGGAGGTCGAAAAGCCGCCGGTGGAGATCGTGGTCATCGCGTGCGCGATCGCCTCGAACGCCGGCATGCCGAGCGCGCGGTAGGTGACCGCGCAAAGCAGCGTCAGCGCGATGTAGATGATCCCGATCAGCCCGGCGATCTCGCCCGCGCGCGGCAGCACCTTGTCCGAGGCGTCCGAGGACTCCAGGCGAAAGAGCTGCATGCCGCCCACTTGCAGAAGCGGCAGGATCGCGATCGCGGTCACGACGATGCCGACGCCGCCGATCCACTGCAGGATGGCGCGCCAGAGCAGAAGGCCCGGCGGCTTGGTGTCGAGCACGGTGATCACCGTCGCGCCGGTCGTGGTCAGCCCGGACATCGCTTCGAAGAACGCATCGCCTACGGACAACCCGATGCGCGAGGCGAGGAACGGGATCGCGGCGAAAGCGGCCAGGACTACCCACGACAGCGTCGTCATCAGGAAGGCCGAGCGGATCGACAGCGTCTCGACCGGTCCGCGCGCCGCGATCGACATGCAGCCGCCGAAAAAGGCGCACAACGCGCCTGCGCCCGCGAATGAGCGCCAGTCAGGCGACTCCGCGAGAATGTCGGCGATCATCGGCGCCAGCATCGCGACCCCGAGGCCGATAAGCAGCACGCCGATCACCAGGACGGCAGGGCGCAGGTCGCGCATTTGCGCTCCGGACGCTGATTAATGGGGGCGACGACGCGCCGGCTCGTGCGGGCTATCCAGCGAGAAGGCCGGAACGACCGCTTCGAAAGTTTCGCCTGAAGCCGTTTGCAATCGGTAAGCGCCTTCCATAACGCCGGAAGGCGCGTCGAGCGGCGCGCCGGAGGTGTAGCGGAACGTCTCACCCGGCAGAACGCTTGGGGTTTCGCCCAGTACGCCGGGGCCGCGGATCTCCGCGCAATGTCCGTTAACGTCTGTAATGCGCCAGTAGCGCTCGACGAGACGGATCGTTTCTTTACGATTGTTAATAATTTCGACCGTATACGACCATACATATCGATGGTCCTTGGGCGAGGATTGGTCGTCGCGGTATTCGGGCCGCACGCGCACGCGCACGCCGCGGGTTTCCTCCTCGTAAATAGTCGCTCTGGCCGCCGATTCCACAGCGTCCCCCTCGCGCCACGCCCAATTTCGCACTAGTGCCCGCGCGCCCGGTCTGCAACGCCCTACAACCGATGCGCGGCGTTGGTGGACTTGGAAGGGGAAATCGAGTGCTCTCGACGCGAGAATCACCCAATGAGCGCGAGTCATGGGCAAGAGTGCAAAAAGCGCAGTCGGGATCCTGAACGATGCGGCGATCGCCGAGCTGATCGAGGCTGGTCAGATCAGCCTCGCCCGGCCGCCGGACCCCGACCAGATCCAGCCGGCGAGCCTCGATCTCAGGCTTTCGGACGTCGCGTTTCGCCTAAGGGCGAGCTTTCTGCCCGGACCCGGCGCGCCGGTCGCCGAGCGTCTGAAAGACCCGCGGCTGATCATGCACAAGGTCGACCTCAAAGAGGGCGCGGTGCTCGAGACCGGCTGCGTCTATCTCGCCCCGCTCGAGGAAAGCCTGGCGCTCGGCCCCGAATACGCCGGCCGCGCCAACCCGAAGAGCTCGACCGGCCGGATCGACGTCTTCACCCGGGTGATCTCCGACGGCGCGATCTCGTTCGACGACATTCCCGCGGGCTACAAGGGCCCGCTCTATGCGGAGATTTGTCCGCGGACCTTCTCGATCCTGGCGCGCCGCGGCGACCGGCTGGGCCAGCTGCGCCTGAGGCGCGGTCCCGAGCCGACCAAGCGGCGCGAGATCACCGTCAGCGTCGACCTTTCAGATCGCTTCGGCGGTCTGGCCGGCTTTCGCGCCAAGCGGCACTCGGGCGTCATCGACGTCTCGAAAGAAGCCCGCCACGATCCGCTCGAATACTGGGAGCCGATCGCGACGCGCGGCGGCGGGCTCGTGCTCGACCCGGGGGAGTTCTACATCCTGGCGTCAAAAGAGCCCGTGCACATTCCGCCGGACGAGGCCGCCGAGATGGCCCCCATCGCGACCGAGATCGGCGAGTTCCGCGCTCACTACGCCGGCTTCTTCGATCCCGGCTTCGGCGACGAGGAGACCAAGGGCGTCGGCAGCCGCGCGGTCTTGGAGGTGCGCGGCCGCGACGTGCCGTTCCTGCTCCAGGACGGCCAAGCCGCGGCGAAGCTGGTCTATGAGCCGCTGGCGGGTCGCCCCGCGCGTCTTTACGGGTCGGAGGGCAGCCACTACCAGAGCCAGGGGCTGCAGCTGTCCAAGCACTTCGCGCCTTGGAAGGGGTAACCCTCTAGTCGTCATCCCCCATCAGATGCTCGACGAACCACTCCGCCGCCGCGGTCGAGCTGATCTCGAACGGCTCGCCGGAGTACATCTCGAAGTGGGTGATGTCCGGCACGACGATGTACTCGGTCGGCCCCGTCGCCAGTTCGATCGCGGCGCGGCCCGAGGTTTCGTTGTCGATCAGCTCGTCGTGCTCGGCGACGATGACCATGAACGGCCGGTCGCCGATGTTTGCCGCCCATTGCATGGTGTTGTTGAACTGAAGCGCTTCGAACGTCTCGAAGTCGATGAGCCTTGGCGCCGAAAAGCCGGTCCATGCTTCGCCGCCATATCCCGTCCGTGCACGCCGGATCGAGTCGGCG
>JASFUX010000138.1:0-9345 GCA_050050115.1 Maricaulaceae bacterium
GTTCCGAAGAACCGCGTCGTCTCGACGAAGACGCCAAGCGCCGTGCCCACGCGCTGACGGCGAAAGGTCTCGTTCAGGCGAAACGCGGTCGCGCCGCCGCCGCCGGAGGCCGAAACGCCCCAGCTCATCTCGTGCGCGGCGAGGTCCTGACGGAACGACGTCGACCAGTTATCGGTGAACTCGTCGGAGAACTCGCGCGACTCGCCGGTGACCGGATCCACGACCGTCGAGCTGCCTGATCTCAAATCGATGTCGAGCCGCCCGCCTTCGACGCCGAACCGCTCGAGCGGCAGCGAAGCGGCCGCACCGATCGACCAGCGCCGGCCGTCGCCGATGTTACCCGGACCGTCGGCGGAGTCGGACTGGTCGACGCACGGCGTCATCAGATTGGGGTCTCCGGGGACGCAAACCGAGTCCTGCACCGCCTCGACCCAATCGTGCGAGGCGGAGAGCGTCAGCACGCCGCCGTCCCAGATCACAGTTTCGTATGCGCCGTTGAGCGCCCAGGTCCGCTCCGGCTCGAGCTGGGTGTTGCCCGAGAGGGTCAGGTCGTTGATCACGTCGAACGAGGAGACGAAGTCGTCGAAGTCGAGCTGCGCCACGCGCCGCTCCAGGGAGAAGCGGAATTGCCGTCCGTCCGCCGGCCGCCAGGTCGCCGCGAGCGACGGCTTGGGATAGGTGAACGTCCGCTCGACAAAACGCGCCGGCGCGACGTCGCGCACCTCCTGCTCGATCTGGGAGAACTCCACCGTCATCCCCGGCTCGATCGTCAGCGCGGGCGAGACGGTCCAGACGTCGGAAACCTGGATTTCGCCGCGCAGCTCTTCGACGATGGTGTCCGAGCCGGGCGGCGTAACGTCCAGAACGCCGTTGGCGGTGATCATCCGGGTGCTGTCGAGGAAATTGTAGGCGCCCTCGAGCGCGGTCTCGATCGAGTGGTTCTCGCCCCAGCGCCAGTTGATCTGTCCCCTCACGATGCTTTCGCCGTCGCTCTGCTCGGAGTCGACTAGCGTGGAGCTGATGAAGCCGCCGGTTCCATCGTAGAATTCGAACAAACGCTCGGTCGAAGACTCTCCGCGTTCGTTGACGAAGATCAGCTTCGCGGACGCGCCTTGGCCGAGGCTGCGCTCGATGTCGCCGCCAAAGGTGAAGTCCGAAGCGTCGGACTCGTAGCGCATCTCCTGGCGTTCATCGAAGACGCCGGAGAAATCGGGGACGAACACCTCATAGGTGCTCCGGCCCGAACCGCAGCAACCGCTCCAGCCGGCGTTCAACCGCAGCGCGCCCCAGTCGAAGCGTCGCTCGAACTCCGCAGACGGTTCGACTGCGATGCTTTCGTTGTACTGAACGCCGCGATGGGTCTCCTGACCGCCGCCGCCAAGGTAGAGCCGTCCGGAGACGACGCTGGTTCCGTTGCCCGGCCCGCCCAGTCCGCGCTGCCCGCCGGTAAAGCCCAGCGTCAAGTCGCCGCCCAGGAACGAGGTCACGGTGTTGGCCTGGATCTCGCCGGTGACGCGCCCGCCCTGATGATGACGCGCGAACACCCGCCAATTGATCGGCGCGCGCTCGAGCGCGTCGCGCTCGACGATCACGTTCGCCACCTTGGTCTGGCCGCGCATGTCGAGATCCCCGGTCGCGCTGGTGACGACGTCGATGCGGATGACGCTGTCCGCAGAAATGCGGCGCAAGAGGTCGGTGATCCGCTCCTTGGTCGACGGGCGCTCGCCGTTGATCAGCACGTTCGACGCCGCGCCGCCGAAACCGCGCACATTGTCGCCCTCGTCGACGACGAAGCCGGGAACCTGTCGAACCATGTCGGCGGCGTTGGTCGGGTTGAACCGGGCGAAGTATTCCGCGTCGTAAGATTCAGGCGCGGCGGCGCTTTGTTGCGCGCTGGCGGGCGAGACGACCGATAGGGTGGTCAGCGCGGCGAGCGCCGCAATCACAAGGCCTGCCAGACGCATGATTCCCCCTGAGTTTGCGCAACTTGAGTTCGTGCGATCCCGCGCCGATCCGCCCCTCTTCGATCAGCGACGCCTGTAGCTTGCAGGGCTATAGCCGGCGCCACCCGCCGCGACCAGCGATTCAGAGTGGATCTGAGCGCTATTAGAATGAAACTTTGTTCAGGAAGTGATCGGCGTTGTGCGCGGACATCATCGCGCGGCGTCGAGAGGCCATTGCGAAAAAGTCGGCCAGAGCGCACCTAGGATTCATGTTCGGACGCAGCCTGACACTCTTCTCCGTCTTCGGCATCGAGGTGAAGGTCAACCTCGGCTGGGCGCTGATCGCGCTCTTCATCGCCTGGTCCCTCGCCCAGGGGCTGTTCCCCGCGCTCTACGAAGGGCTCGAGACCACGACCTATTGGGCGATGGCGGTCGTCGCCATCATCGGGCTCGCGATCTCGATCGTGCTGCACGAGCTGTCGCACTCGCTCGTCGCTCGGCTCTTCGGCATGGAAGTCAAATCGATCACGCTCTTTCTCTTCGGCGGCGTCGCCGCGCTCGAGCGCGATCCGCCGAGCGCGAAGTCCGAGTTCTGGATGGCGATCGCAGGCCCGGCGATGAGCTTCCTGCTCGCCGGGTTCTTCGCGCTCCTCGCCGGACTGGACGGGCTCAACGAGAACCTCGCCGCAGTCTTCAACTACCTCAGCATGCTGAACATGGTTCTCGCCGTGTTCAACCTGATCCCCGCCTTCCCGATGGACGGCGGGCGCGCCTTGCGCGCCGCCCTCTGGGCCTTGCGCGGAGACGTCAGATGGGCGACGCGCATCGCCGCGCGCGCGGGCGAAGTGTTCGGCGTCCTGCTCATGACCGCGGGGCTGTTCTTTGCGCTCATGGGCGCGTTTGTCGGCGGGCTTTGGTGGATCCTGATCGGGATCTTCATTCGGTCGGCGGCGCGCGGCTCGGTCGTCCAGGCCGCTTCCGAGCGCGCCTTCGCCGGCCAGCCGGTGCGCCGATTCATGACGACCCAGCTCGACACCGCGCCGCCGGACATCTCATTGCGCGCCTTCGTCGACGAGTTCCTCTACCGCCACCATCATGACCTCTTCCCCGTGATCGAGCACGGCGAAGCGATCGGGGTGATCGGCCGCAACGAGATCAAGACCGTCCCGCCAGAGCGCTGGAACGAGACGACCGTCCGCCAGGCGATGCGCGAGATCAGTCAGGCGGAGACGGTCGAGGCGGGCTCGGACGCCGCCGAAGCGCTCGCACGCATGCAGGAGAACGGGATCGGCCGCATGCTGGTTCTCGAGCGCGGACGCCTCGCCGGCGTCATCGCGCTCAAGGACTTCTTGGACGTGATCTCTCTGCGCATGGATCTGGAGCGGGTCTAGGCGCGGCGACGCCCCGCTTGCGGGAGCGGCGACGCTCGCGCAAGAAGGTGCGGAAAGGATCGGCGCGCATGGGAAGGATCGTTCTGCTTCGCCACGCCAAGGCGGTTCGGCCCGAGGCCGGCCTCGAGGACTTCGATAGAGAGCTGACGCCACGCGGCCGCGCCGAAGCGCAGAGCGTCGCGCGCCTTCTGCATGATCTCGGCGTTGCGCCCGACCGCGCGCTCGTCTCTCCGGCGCGGCGCACCCAAGAGACCTGGTCGATCGTCGGTCCCGCGCTCGGCGACCCGCCCGCGGAGAAAGACCAGTCCTTCTATCTCGCCGACGAAGACGCGTGGCTGGCGCGTCTCGAGAACGCTGACGCGAAGGAGACAGTCATCGTGGTCGGCCACAACCCCGGCCTCAAGCATCTCGCCCAGGCGCTGATGGGTCGCGGACCGCACGACGCGCGCGCGCGCGAGCAGCTCGCCCAGGGCTTGCCGACCAGCTGCGCGCTGATCCTCGCCTGCGCGGAGCATCCCGCGCCGGGCGCAGCGCGGCTCGTCGGCTTCGTAACGCCGCCGCGCGCCGACGCCGCCTCCTGATCCCCGCCCTAAGCTGGAGCCCGCCATGCCCACCCGGAGAGAAGCGATGACACTGGCCACGCTCGCGGTTGCAGGCTGCGCCGCTCCGCACCTTGGCGCGACAAGCTCGGCGCAGGACCTGCCGCTCACGGACATCACGACCGGCGCCGCGCCGATCAGCGCGTCCGAGCGCGAGGCGCGCCGCGAGAAGGCGCGCGACCTGCTCGTCGAGCACGACATGGCCGCCCTGCTCATCGAGCCGGGCCCGGCGATGGTCTACTTCGCCGGCCTCGGCTGGGGACGCTCCGAGCGCCTCACCGCCGTCGTCATCCCGGTGCGCGGCGCGCCGTTCGTGGTGGCGCCCTACTTCGAGGAAGCCACGATCCGCGAGCGTTTGAGCGACTTTAATGATGTCCGCACTTGGCATGAGCATGAAAGCCCATACGCCCGCATCGTCGAGGCGCTGGCCGATCGCGGCGTGACGTCCGGGCGTATCGGCGTCGAAGAGTCCGTGCGCTTTTTCGTCGTGGACGGGCTGTCGGCGGAGGACCCGCGTTTCACCTGCGTCTCGGGCGCACCGATCGCGCGCGGCTGCCGCATGTATAAGTCGCCCGCCGAGCTGGCGCTGATGCAGGCCGCGAACGACGTGACGCTAGAGGCCTACCGCCATGTGCACGCGCGGGTCGAGCCGGGCATGGCGCCTGCGGACATTTCCGACATGATGAACGCCGCGACGCGCGCGCTCGGCGGAACGCCCCTCTTCTCGCTCGCGCTGCTCAACGAAGCGAGCGCCTATCCGCACGGTTCGGACCAGCCCCAGACCGTGCGCGAGGGCGGCGTGGTGCTCATGGACTGCGGTTGCGCCGTGCACGGCTATCAGTCCGACATCTCACGCACCTGGGTGATCGGCGAGCCGTCCGCCGAGCAGCGCCGCGTCTGGAACACGGTGAAGCGGGGGCAAGAGCTTGCGCTCGAGACCGCGCAAGTCGGCGTTCCGACGGGCGCGGTCGACGACGCGGTGCGCGCGTTCTACGCTCAAGAAGGTTGGGGGCCGGACTACAAAGCGCCGGGCCTCACCCACCGGCTCGGCCACGGCATCGGCCTTGAGGGTCACGAGCCGGTCAACTTCGTGCGTGGAGAGACGACGCCCCTCGCTCCCGGCATGTGCCTGTCGAACGAACCCGGCATTTATCTGCCAGGCGCGTTCGGCGTGCGCCTTGAGGACTGCCTCTATATGACCGAAGACGGGCCGCGTCTCTTCTCCGGCCTCGCGCCGTCGATCGACGACCCGATCGGCTAGTGTTCGCGCCAGCGCTCTCGGTCGCCGACCTGCGGCCAATTTTCCGTCGACGCTGCAATCTTGCGCCGCTAGGCTCGCCGCGAAAGGCCGCGTGAGCCGGCCGGGGCTTTGGGAGCATGAATGGGGGGCGGCGCCGCGCGCGCGCGCTCGACGGAGCGCTCGTCGCGGAGCGCGGACGTCCTCACACGTCCCAATCCGCTCCCTTACACGCCCCAAGTCATACAACTTAAGAGCGCAACATTCGCAGCTGAGCGACTATGCCGGGAGCTTCCCGGCGCCAGCGCGAAGACGCTTCTCACCCGCCGCCAGGTCACCCAGTTCGGACTGTTCCTAGCCATCTGCGCGGCCGCCGCCGTCGCAGCCCCTCAAGCCGCGTTTGCAGTGTTGCGGATCGCCGCAGCCGCGGGCTTCGCCGCGCTCATCGCCTTTCGCCTCGCTGCGACGCTGACGCCGCCGCCCAAGCCCGCGCCGCACGGGCGCACCCGCCGCGATCCGCCGGTCTATACGATCCTCGCGCCCTTGCATCGCGAGGCGGACGTCGCCGCCGACCTCGCCGCCGCCTTGAGCGCGCTCGACTATCCGCGCGACCGGCTCGACATCAAGCTGATCCTCGAAGCCGGCGACGTGGAGACGATCGACGCGGTCGCTGCGCTCGATCTGTCGGCATGCTTCGACGTGGTCGTCGTTCCGCCCGGAACGCCGCAGACCAAGCCGCGGGCGCTCAACTACGCCCTCGCTTCAGCGCGCGGGGAGTTCGTAACGATCTACGACGCTGAAGACCGTCCCCATCCCGACCAGCTCAACCAGGCGCTCGACGCCTTCGACGCGCATGGCGACCGCCTCGCCTGCGTGCAGGCTCCGCTGACCTGGTACAATGCGCGCGAGACCTGGCTGACGCGCCAGTTCGCGCTCGAGTACGCCGCCCTCTTTTCGGTGATCCTGCCCGCGCTGGCGCGCTGGGGCTGGCCGCTGCCGCTCGGCGGCACGTCCAACCACTTCCGCAGATCCGCGCTCGACGCCGTCGGCGGCTGGGACGCCTATAACGTCACCGAGGACGCCGACCTCGGCTTCCGCCTCGCCGAGCACGGATGGACCTCCACCACTATCGCCGCGCCGACGCAGGAAGAAGCGGTCACGCAGATCGCGCCGTGGACGAAGCAGCGCTCGCGCTGGATCAAGGGCTTCATGCAGACCCTGTGCGTGCGCCAGCGCAACCTCGCACGGATGACCAAGCACGCCGGCGCGCGCGGGCTCGGCTCGATCGCGCTCAATCTCGCGCTGCCCGTCGCCTCGAGCTTCCTGCACGCTTGGCTCGCCCTCGCGGCCGTCTACGCGATCGCGACCGGCGGGCTCAGCGGAGCGGCGGCGGGGTTCCTCGGCGCAGGCTACGCTTCGGCGGCGGCCGCCGCCTACGTCGGCCTCAAGCGATCAGGCCAGAGGCGCCTCGCGCTTTCGATCGTCACGATGCCGCTCTACTGGCCGCTGCACAGCTACGCCGCGCTCGTCGCCCTCGGCGAGCTGATCGTCCGGCCGTTCCACTGGGCCAAGACGCGCCACGGCGTCACCGCGCTTTCGCCGGCGTCGAGCCCTCGCCGCGATCTTTCGCGCGACCAGATCGCACAGCCGGCGGACCGACCTGCGGCGCCAGCTGCGATCATGCCCGCGCGAACATCCGGCGCCGATGCTGGACACGGCCCGCCGCGCGCGCCATGAGCGGGCGAGTTGAACGCGCAGCCCTTGCGAGAGCGTCCATGTCGTCAAACGGTCCCGGGATCGGGCTCACAGTCGCGCTCATCGCGCTCGGCCTCGGCGTGCTCGTCTTCGCCGCATGGCGTCACGGCCGGCCGCCGGACTTCGCCAAGGGACCACGGATGATCCCATGGATGATGATCGTGCTCGTCGCCGCGACCTGGCTTCTGGTGATGGTCGTACACCTTGCGAACCTGTTCGGTCTCGAAACGGGACAGCGCTGGAGCGGCGCCGACCCAGCTACTATTGACCTAATCGTAAGAACCTTCGCCTAGCCTCGTCCGTCTCCAACGCGCGGGCCTCAAGCCCCCGCGGACCTACGAGAGGCGCATGGGCGGGAACAGACTCATCGCACTGGCTGTCGGCGGCCTTCTGGCCGTTGCGCTGGCGAACGAGTTTCTCGCCGAAGACCAGCCCTTCATGCTCCAGACCGCGCCCGCGGCGCAAAGCGCCGCAGAGTCCATGTGGAGCGCGGAGCCTGGTTCCGCGCCCGCCGCGGAGGTCGCCTCCCTCGTCAAGGAAGCCGACGGCCACTTCTACGCCGAAGCCATGGTCGCCGCCGATCGCAGCTCAAGCGTGCGCGTGCGCTTTCTGGTCGACACCGGCGCCTCGATGGTCGCGCTCACCTTGGACGATGCGTTACGCGCGGGCGTCGAAGCGGACCAGCTCGAGTACATCGTGCCGGTCGAGACCGCGTCGGGCCGCACCTTCGGCGCGCCGGTGCGGCTGGCGCGCCTGCGCGTCGCCGGCGTCGAACTCGAAGACGTCGACGCCATCGTCATCGAGCGCGGACTGCCGCGCTCCTTGCTGGGCATGACCTTTCTCGGTCGGCTCGGCCGTCTCGAGGTCGCGGGCGACACGCTGATCCTGCGGCGCTGAACCTTCGACCGGCCAACCGTTCAGCCCGCTTCCACGCTCTGCATCGCTTCAAGCGCGCGCCGGACGACGTCGCCCGTCGCGCCGGGCCGAACCGCCTCGCTCGACAGCAGGCGCCGCCACGTGCGCGCACCGGGCTGGCCGTGGAACAGTCCCAGCGCATGGCGCGTCACCGCATGCGGCGACCGGCCCGCCTGCACGGCTTCATCGGCGAGCGTGGCGAGCTTCAACGCCGCCTCGCGCCGGTCGGCGACGGGCGCGGGCGCGTCGTAGACGCGCGGATCGACTTCGGCGAGCACCCAGGGCGTCTCATAGGCCGCGCGCCCGAGCATGACGCCGTCGAGACCGACCCCCTCGCGCGCCGCGGCGTCGAGATCGCCAAGTCCGCCATTGAGACAGATCTCCAGCTCCGGCCGCGCCGTCTTGAGCGCCCGGACGATCTCGTAGTCGAGCGGCGGCGCAGTGCGGTTCTCCTTCGGCGAAAGGCCCTGAAGCCACGCCTTGCGCGCATGCACATAGAGCCGCGCCGCGCCCGCCGACGCAGCCGCGTCCGCTACCGCGAACAACGCTTCGCGCGGTTCCTGGTCATCGACGCCGATCCGGCATTTGACCGTCACCGGAAGATCCACCGCACCCGCCATCGCGGCGACGGCGGCGGCGACGGTCTCGGGCTCCTCCATCAAACAGGCGCCGAACCGGCCCTCCTGCACTCGATCGGACGGACAGCCGACGTTGAGGTTGATCTCGTCATAGCCGAACCCCGCGCCGATCTCCGCCGCCTGGGAGAGCGCCGCCGGATCCGCGCCGCCCAGCTGCAGCGCCAGCGGCCGTTCGACCGGCGCAAAGCCCAAGAGCCGGTCGCGATCGCCATGGATCACCGCCTGCGCGGTCACCATCTCGGTGAACAACAGCGCGCGCGCCGTCAGCACGCGATGAAACCGCCGGCACCACGTGTCGGTCCAGTCCATCATAGGGGCGACAGCGAAAATGATGGCTGCAGACTCCTGTACTTGACGGCGCTTCATTTGGTGCGCGCTCCGCTGATGCATCAAAGGAAACGTGTACCGGCCGCTGTCGGCAGGCCGCAAAAAAGCGCTGGGCGATCGAAGTCGTCAAGGGTTGAGGCGGTGTCCAATCCGACCGAAGGCCGGTCCAGGATGCTTCTCCAGGGCGCTTCAGAGGTTAACCAAACGCCGCGGACGCGGCTCGCGGCCGGCGCAGGCCAGCTGCAGACTTCAAGGCTGGGACTGTCCTTGCGCTGCAACCGACGCGTTCAATTTCATTGTACGGTTGATACAATGGCCGGCGTCCGTGCTGCGAGAGGGGGCCATGAGGTGCGATTGACCGAATCCGCGCGCGCGGCGTCTCCCCGACAGGGACCTCCCCTTCGCGTATTTGGCGAACAGTTCGAATAGCCCCATGCCGACGACCGCCGCTTCGATACGCACGGCCAGCCCCATCGCGCGCGCGATCGGGCAATGCCGCCGGCACGCGATCTTCCTGATCGTCTTCAGCGCGCTGTTGAA
>JASFUX010000139.1:0-9248 GCA_050050115.1 Maricaulaceae bacterium
CCGACGCGGCTGTCACGCCGGTTCCGCTGCCCGCTCGTGCCGGTGCGGATCGAACGTCTGCCCGGCGTGCGCTTCCGCATCGAGGTGCTGGACGAGATCCCTTACGTCGAGGCCGAGGACGAAGAGACCGCGGTCGCGCAGACGGTTGGGATCATCAACCGGCACGTCGAGGTGTGGGTCCGCGCCAAACCCGAGGACTGGTTTTGGGTCCACCGCCGCTGGCCGAAGGAGGTCTACAAGGCGCCAGATCCAGCCGAAGCCGCGGCAGCGTTTTCGGATCGTATGCGGGCGCAGGCGTCCTAGAGTGCGTCAAACGAAGAACTCGATACACCGCTCCATATATAATCCCTATACAAATAAATTGGTTGCGACTGCACCGACGCCAACCTGCGACATTTCGCTGGTTCGACTTCAACGCTGCCCGGGTTAGTCTGCGCAATCGCCGGTCATCAGGGAGGACCAGATGTCGACGGTGATCGCAGGGCTTGAGAAGGAACACGAGAAGTTCCGGAAGTTCATCGCGTTGTTCGAAGCCGAACTCGACCAGCTAGAACGCGAAGGATCGATGAACTACGAGCTTGTCGAACTGCTGCTCGACTATTTCGAGCTGTTTCCCGACGAGTGGCACCACAAGAAAGAAGACGTCGTCTACGAGATGCTCGTCCAGCGCGTCGGCGCAGAGGCGGGCGCGCTCTACGATCTCAGACGCGAACACGACGAGCTGGCCCGATCGGTCGAAGTTTTCATCGAGCGCATCGAACGCATGCGCTCCGGTTCGGACATGCCCGCCGCGATGCTGCTTGAGCACGGTCGCCGCTACGCTTCTCTGCTCAAGGCGCATATGGAAAAAGAGGAAGCTTCGTTTCTTCCGCTTGCCGAACGGCGCCTCAACGAGATCGACTGGCGCGCCATTGAGCAGGAGATAGCAAACGTCATCGGCCCGCAGCGCGCGCAATCAGGTGTGGGCGACAAGATCGCAAGACTTGAAAAGGATATCGCGGACCTGCGCTGCGAAGCATGAGGCTTCTCGCAAGCCAATAGGAAGCGCCGACCGCTCAATGCTCAATAGCTGTCGCTTTGCGTCACGCCATCCGCGATCTCGTAGTAGTCGCCCCTGTCGTCCACGAACGTATGTTTCGCCAAACGAAGACCGGTCGAGCCGTCGAACACGCCCATGGCGACGGCCGTGTGCTCATAGCCGCCCATGTTCGGTTTCCAGAACAATGTCGAGCCGCACACCGAACAAAAGCCGCGATCGACTTTCTCCGACGAACGATACCAGGAGACCTTGTCCGCTCCGCTGACCTTGAGCGCATCTCGGCGTACGTTGACGGCCGCGAGAACGTGACCCGATTGCTTTCGGCATATCGAGCAGTGGCAGGCTTCAGGTTGGTGCTCGACCTCGCCGTCGACCTCCACGCTGACTGCGCCGCAGAGGCAGCCGCCTTTCAGCATCGCGCGATCGCCTTTACTCCCCCAGCACTTCCATCGCCAGGATCGGGTCGATGTAGAACGCCCCGGTCGTACCGTCAGCGTAATGCGGATTGCGCCACTTCAAGCCCCAGTGGATATGCGGGCCGTTCGCCGTGCCGGTCATGCCCGCCAGGCCAAGCTGGTCGCCCGCGCCGACGACGTCGCCCTCCTCCACCGTGATCTCGCTCATATGCATGAAGATCGACACGAGCCCATGGCCGTGGTCGAGGAACACCGCACCGCCTTCAAAGTAGAGATTGTCCGCCAACGTCACGACGCCGGAAGCCGGCGCGTTGACCGGCGAGCCTTCCGGCGCGCGCAGATCGAGTCCCCAGTGGACCGAAACCGTCTCGCAGCCCTCGCCGTACTTGCGCCGGCGCGAGCCGTAGGGGCTGGTCTGATCGCCATCGCCTGGCGCGATGAAGCCGCCGAGCGCGCCCTCGCCGTCGGCGAAGCTGCGCCACGCAGCATTCTTCTGCTCCACCGCGCGCGCGATGGCGGCTTGCACCTCCGGCGTGCGCGGCGGGGCGACATAGTCGCAATCGAGGCCGCCGACTTCGGATTCAATGAACTCGCGATCGGCGATCTCGAGCGTCACCGGCGCGGAGATCTCTCCGTCCGGCGCGACGGCGCGCACTTCGTAAGACGACGCCGCGTCGCGCGCGAAGCCCAGCGAAGCCCAGCCCTCGTCGTCGGCGATCGACGCCGGCTCGCCGCCGATCTCGACGGTCGCGCCGGGTGCGGTTTGACAGAGCGCCAGGCCGCCCTGGGCGAGCTGGCCGTGGCAGGCGATCGACAGCGGTCCGCTCGTCGCCGGATCGTCGGCGGCGTCCTGAGCGACAGCGCCGCATCCGGCGGTCAAAGCCGCAACGGCGGCGCTCGCCGCCGCGCGTTGGATGAAGCTGGCGAAACGATCAGCAGCCATCGGCGTCACCCTTTCTGGCTCTCTTTCCATCTCGCCGTCGCCGTAGCGGCGTCGACGTAGGCTTCCTGAAGGTCGACGCTCCAATAGCGGAGCGCAGCCAGCGGGATCCGGCGGCTGGTGACGGCGCAGACGACGTAGTCGCCGTCGCGCACGATCTCGAACGTGGCGTCGCCGTATCGGAGTACGGCTTGGCGGGCGGTGTTCAGCGCATCCATGGGTCTCAAGGCTCAAGCGAAGTTGCGGTTAAAATAGGGCTCCCTGGTCCGTACTGGAACCGCCTGCAGATCGCGCGCCGCTCTTGGACTTGCGGCCCTCCGGCGCCCCTGCGCGCTCCGATTTGCCGGGTTTTGAGCCGCCTTCGCCGACCACGGCGTCTTTGGCGCCGTCGGCGAATTCGAGCGAAACCTGATCGCCCGCTCCCAGGTCTCCGGCGCGGCGGGCGAGGCTGCCGTCGGGCCGGCGCACCAGCGCATAGCCGCGTTCGAGCACTGCTTTCGGATTGACCGACTCCAGCCGACTGGCGAACGACGCCAGATCGCGGCGGCGGCGGTCGAGGATGCGCGGCTGCGCCGCCCCGGCCCGTCCGGCCAGCTCGCCCACCCGCTCGCGCTTGACGCCGATGTCCCGCGCCAGCGCCTCAGGCCGCAGCCGGCCGGCGACGCGGGAGAGCTGGATGCTGGCGCGGTCAGCGAGGCTCTTGAGCCCGGTACGCAGACCCAGCCGCGCCGCGTCGAGCCGTTGCGTCTTGGGGCCGAGAATATCTTCGGGCCGCCGCAACCCGCGCCCGGCGGCTTTCAAGTCTGCGCCGCGTCGTTCAAGCGCGCGCGCCATGATCGCGCTCGTCCGGGCTCGGATCGTATCGAGACGCGAGGCGAGATCGGCGCGCACCGGCACGGCCATTTCCGCCGCGCCCGTCGGCGTCGGCGCGCGGCGGTCCGAGGCGAGGTCGATCAGGGTCCAGTCGGTCTCGTGACCGACGGCGGAGATCAGCGGGATATCGGAGTCCGCTGCGGCGCGGACGACGATCTCTTCGTTGAACGCCCAGAGGTCTTCGATCGAGCCGCCGCCGCGCGCGACGATCAGCACGTCGGGACGCGGAACCGGACCGTCCTTGCTCAGAGCGTTGAAGCCCTTGATTGCCTGCGCAACCTGTCCGGCCGCCTGCTCGCCCTGAACCAGCACCGGCCAGACGAGCACCCGGCGCGGAAACCGGTCGGCGATGCGGTGCAGGATGTCGCGGATCACCGCCCCGGTCGGCGACGTGACCACGCCGACCACCTCAGGCAGAAACGGCAGCGCGCGCTTCTTGTCCTCGGCGAAGAGGCCTTCGGTGGCGAGCTTCTTCTTGCGCTCTTCGAGAAGCGCCATCAGCGCGCCGACGCCCGCCGGGGCCATGCGCTCGATGATCAGCTGATATTGGCTGCGCCCGGGATAGGTCGATAGCCGCCCCTCGACGACGACCTCAAGGCCCTCTTCCGGCTTGAAGTTGAGCTTGGCGACGCCGCCCTTCCACATCACGCCGTTGATGACGGCCTTGTCGTCTTTCAAGTCGGCGTAGAGGTGGCCCGAGCGCGCGATCAGGGTGCGCCCGAGCTCACCGCGCACCCGCACGAAGCCGTAGGCTTCCTCGATCGTGCGCTTCAACGCGCCCGAGAGCTCGGAGACCGAATACTCGGGAACGTTGGTTTGACCGGCGGATTCGGCGGGTGCGGTTTCTGTCATGCAGCGCGTTCTAGCGGAGTCGCGGGCGTGGGGCGAGGCGCGCCCGGCAGACATCCTCAATCAAACGCCGGATCCCGCTCATACCCCTCTGGCAGCTCAACAAACTCGTCGAGCTGCACGCCCCACGTCTTCAGCATCGAGCCGATGGTCATGTAGAGGCCCTGGATCACGATGATGTCGAGCACCTGCTTGTTGGTGAAATGGCTGCGGACCGTGTCGAGGGTCGTCGGACCGATCCGCTGATGCGCCATGCAAGCCTCGACGGCCTCCAAGAGCGCGCGGTCTTTTGCGCTCCAACCCTCCGCCTCCGAACCGCCCTTCACCCGGTCGATCTCTTCGAGTTCCAGACCGGCCTTCAAGCCGCGCTCGACGTGGGCGGCCCACTCGTACCAGGACTTCAGATGCGCCGCGACGCGCAGGATGACCAGCTCGCATTCGCGCTGTTCGAGGTCGCCGCCGCGCACGATGTACTCGCGCAGGCTCCACCAGGACTTGAGCAGCAACGGGTGGTTCGCCATCAGCGCATGGATGTTGAGCGGCCGGCCGCGCATGTCGTTCAGCACCGGGCCTAGCGAGGCGTCCCATTGCTCGACCGGCAGCGGCGCGAGACCGGGTTCATCGGGCGTCTCGGACATGCGGTTTCTCCTTTCACGAAGCCAGGCTCTCGGTCGGCGCGCCCCGCCGCCCTGCGAAAGCAAATCGCGCCGTTGAGTCATGGCGTTTCGCAACTCGGCCCGCAACTGCTGGCGTGAACGGGATTCATTTTGTAACAGTCAGGCAAGGGAGACGCGCCTCCGCGTGGAGGCGACAAGCCAGGGGCTCATCATGCAGCTATCAAGACGCCAACTTCTTGCGACCATCGGCGCCACCGCGCTCGGCGCGTGCACGAGCGCGCCGTTCCGGATGCGCCCCGGCGGCGCCGCGCCCGCGGATGCGACCGAGATCGCGGCGCAGATCCGCAGCGGGGAAATGTCTTCGCTCGAGGCCGTGGAGGCTGCGATCTCGCGCGCCGAGGCGGCGCAGCCGGTGATCAGCTTCATGGTCAACGACACCTACGAGCTGGCGCGCGCCCGCGCGGCGTCGCCGGTGGACGGACCGTTCAGCGGCGTGCCCTACCTGATCAAGGATTTGAACGACGTGACCGGCGCGCCGACGCGCCGCGGTTCGGCCGTGACCGAAGGCTGGCCGGCGGCGACCGAGCAGGACGCCTACGTCAATGCGACGCTGGGGACCGGCCTCGTCTGCATCGGCAAGTCGGCGACGCCGGAGAACGGCTATCTGCCGACCACCGAGCCGCTCGCCTTCGGCCCGACGCGCAACCCGTGGGACATCGCGCGTTCGACCGGCGGCTCGTCGGGCGGTGCGGCGGCGGCCGTCGCCGCCGGCGTCGTGCCGATGGCGCACGCCAACGACGGCGGCGGCTCGATCCGTTTTCCCTCGGCGAACTGCGGCTTGTTCGGCCTAAAGCCGTCACGCGGCCGGCTCATCAACGACAATCCCGGCGCGCGGCCGCTGGACATCGCCGTGCAGGGCTGCATCTCGCGCTCGGTGCGCGACACGGCGCGGCTGCTGGCTGCAACCGAAGCGACGGGCGACGCGGCGGTCTATGCGCCGGTCGGGGTGGTCAACGCGCCGATCGACCGTCAGCTGAAGGTCGGCCTCATCACCCGCGGCTTCGTCGGCAACCCGGCCTCGCCTGAGGTCATGGGCGAAGTTCAGGCCGCCGCGCGGCTGATGGAGTCGCTGGGACATGCGGTTGAGGAAACCGCCTGGCCGACGTCCGAGACATTCTCGGACGACTTCCTGGCGTTCTGGTCCCTGGGGGCAGCGTACGAGCTGGGCGAAGCCGCCGCACGCGTCGGCCGCGCGCCCGACGAGACGATGTTCGAGCCATTCTCTCTGGCGATGGCGGGCAACGCGACGACGATGTCGCCTGAGGACATCGAGGCCGTGCAGGGCCGGCTGCTCGCCGCAGCGGCGGCCTACGAGTCCTGGATCGCGAACTACGACGTGGTGATGTCGCCGGTCTTCACCTCGCCGCCCTCGCCGCTCGGACATCTGCGCGGCGACGTGCCGTTCGAGACGCTGCGCGGGCGTCTGACGAGCGAAGTCGGCTACACCCTGATCCACAACGTCTCGGGCGCGCCGGCTATGAGCGTCCCGCTCGGCTGGACGGCGGACGATCTGCCGGTGGGCGTGCAGTTCTGCACCGCGAGCGGCGGCGAGGGCCTGCTCTTGGCCCTCGCCTATCAGCTCGAAGCCGCCCAGCCGTGGGCCGATCGCCGGCCAGACGTCTGGGTGGGATGAAGCGCCTGCGCGCTTACATTCCCTTGGTGAAGCGGAACAGGAACCGGTCCGTCTGACGACGGACGGACGGGTCGAACACCATCACCTCGAGGTTGTCGTCGGGGTTCGCGAGGATGTCGCTCTCGGCGTCAAGCTCGAAGCCGGCGTCTTCGGCCAGGCCGAGGATGATCGCCGGGTCGATGCGGTGCGTCGTGCCGCCGGTTTCCGCCGGCGCGCCCGACGGCGCAGCGTGATCGATTACCAGGAAGACGCCGTCGTCCTTCAAGATCCGATAGGCTTCTTCGAAAGAGCCGGCGGGATCGCCCATCCCGTCGGGCGCATTGTCGGGGCGGAACCACAGCTCGTGCGGCCCGAGGATCCAGGTGACCACGTCGGCCGATGCGTCCGGCGCGTCGAGATCGTCGAAGGGCGTCTTGGAGACGCGCACGTTGGGCAGCCTGTCGTCCGCGAGGCGCGTTTCCAGCGCCTCGGCGTAGAAGCCGTCGAACTCTTCGGGGTACTGCAGCACCACCTCGCCGTCGGGTCCGACGGCGCGGGAGAACAATTCAGTGTACCAGCCGCCGCCAGCCTCGAGTTCGAACACCGTGTCGCCTTCGGCGATCCCGGCGAAGGCCATGACCTCGGCCGGCCTGCGCGCCGCATCGTCCTCGGCGTCGGCCGCAGGCCGGTTGGGGTCGGCCAGCACGCCGGCGTAGTCCTCCGCCATCATCATCGGCTCGGGCGCCATGACCTCGTGCAGGCTCTCACAGCCCGCGAGCGCCATCGCGCACGCCGCCGTCGTCAAAAGTCCGAGTCTTCCCAAACGCCTCGTCATCTCGTCCTCCCGTCAAAAACGTGGGCGAACTCTACGCCTTCTGCATCGAACGGCCAGCGGCAATCTCGAAATTTTCGAACGCACGCCCCCGACGCAGCCTCAATCACCGCTAGAGAATTGTCGCTGCGCGAAGTCGATCATCAGCTCGATCATGTCGTCGGTCTCCGGACCCGGCCGGTGACCGAAGGCGTGCGGCATGCCGGGGTAATAGGCGTACTCGATGTGCCCGTCGCGCGATTGATAGGCGCGCATCAGATCGAAGGTCATCTCGACGGGAATGTTGGAGTCCATCCCGGGTTGAACGACCAGCACAGGCGGCAGGACGGCGGCTTCGCCGGAGGTGACCAGACGCGGAGCGGACGCGTCGTACATCGCGGCTTCGTCGGCGAAATAGGCGTCGTGGTAACCGACGAGCTGGTCGATGCCGGCCCGCTGCGCATAGCGGTAGCGATACTGCGGGTCGGAAACCGGCCACAGCGCGGCGATGAAGTCGACCGAGCCGTCTAGGTCGTCGTGCGCGGCGGCCTCCCCGTCCGGGCCGACGATCGGCGTGCCCGCATGATCCGGGTGATCGGGGCGCAACCCGGCGAGGAGCGCGAGGTGGCCGCCCGAAGAGCTGCCGACCATCCCGATGCGGTCCGGATCGACGCCGAGCGTTTCGGCGTTCAAGCGCAGCCAGCGCACCCCGGCGACCACGTCGCGGCTGCCGACCGGATGCTGATGCTCCGGTCCCTGACGGAAATCGATGGCGACAACGACGAAGCCGGCGGCGGCGAGCGCCCGGTCGTAGAGCGCGCCGGAGGTGCGGTCGTAGAGGTTCCAGGCGCCGGGGTGCACGTCGAGGATCGTCGGCGAGAGCCCGTCCGCTGCATCCTCGGGGCGATAGATCGTCGCTTGAAGCTCAAGTCCGTCCGGGCGCGCCCAGACGAGCTCCTCCTCGATCACGCCCGTCACGCCGGGTTCATCCACTTGCGCGCCCGCCGGCGATGCGGCGACCGCCAACGCGACGCACGCCGCAACGATCGATCGTTTCATTGTCGTTCGCCCTCCCCATGCGGACCCTCTGCTATTCGACGACCCTCCCCGCCGCATCGACGATGGTCATCTCCTCGAGCAACCGCTCCGCCCCGACATAGTGGTCGAGCAGCCAGAGCATGTAGCGGCTGTCGACGTGGATCGTGCGCGTCGTCCGGGGATCGAAGTCCCAGTCGGAATTGACGCTCTCGATCGTGCCGTCGAACAACAGCCCCACCAGCTCGCCGCGCGCATTCAGCGTCGCCGAGCCGGAGTTGCCGCCGGTCGAGTCGAGGTTGGTGAGGTAGTTCACCGGCACCGAGCCGACCGCCGCGTCATAGTATGCGCCATAGTCCCCGGCGCGGATCAAATCATTGAGATCATCGGGGCTGTCGAACGGATCGGCGCCGGTGTGCTTGCCGAGAATGCCTTCGAGCCGCGTGAACGGCTCATAGATGATCCCGTCCGCCGGCGAGCCGCCGAACACCGCTCCGTAGGTCACGCGCAGCGTCGAGTTCGCGTCCGGATAGACCGGCAGGCCCCGCTCGGCGTTCCAGGCGATGATCGCCTCCATGTAGGCGGGCCGCTCGGCCAGCAGCCGGCCGGCGCGCTCCTTCGCCGTCTCCTCGGCCATGATGTCGTGGTCGAAAAGCGCGACGGCGAGACGGATAAAGGGATCTCGCGAGGCCTCGAAGTCCGCCGGCAACCGGTCGATCCAGGCGAGGCGGGCGTCGCGCTCGTCGAGCGTGGTCGTCGCGTAAACCGCGCTGAGCCTGCGAGAGACAGCCCCTTCGTCCCATTCCGCCGGCAGATTGAGCGCCCGGTCGAGCGCTTGAACGCGGACCGAACCAAGCTCGGTCATGTAGCGCTCGAGGCCGTACATCCACAGCGCCTTGTCGACGTCGGGGTGATAGCGCCGGTCGAAGCGTTCGAGCGCCTCGACGAGCGATTGGCGGTCGCGGTCCTGATAGCCGCTTTCGCGCTCGGCGTCGG
>JASFUX010000140.1:0-9077 GCA_050050115.1 Maricaulaceae bacterium
GGCGTCGGTCAAACTCATAGTTGAGCGCGGCGGACGCTCCCAGCTCGGCCGATTTAAGCGCCCAGTAGTAGGCCTCTTCATAGTCCTGGGGCACACCTTCGCCTTTCGCATAAAGGAAGGCCAGAAGATAGCGCCCCTCTTGGTCCCCGCCGTCGGCGGCCGCGCGGAACCAGCGCGCCGCCTCTTCGAAGGACTCCGCGACGCCGCGCCCCTGATAGGCGAGCAAGCCGTAGTCCGCAGCAGCAGCCGCATCTCCGCCTTCGGCCGCCATGCGCAAATATGTCGCGGCGCGCGCGTCGTCCTGCGCAAGCACGTCGCCCGTCGCGTAGTTCACGCCCAGGACGTAGGCCGCCTCGAGATCGCCCGCGTCCGCCGCCGCGGTCAGGAACAGCTCGGCGCGCTCGGCGTCTTCCGGTTCGATCGCTATTTCGAGCAGCAGGAAGCCCAAGGCGCGCTGAGCCGGCTGCGAGCCGTTCGCCGCCAGGGGCTCGAGCAGAGCGCGGGCGCGCGCCGGATCGCGCTCCACCCCGACGCCGTCGACGTAAAGCATCGCCAGCTCGACGCTCGCCTGCTCGTCGCCGAGCGCGATAGCGTCTTCAAAGAACCGCGCCGCCATCGACGGCGTCATCTCGCCCCGGCCGTCGCGCGCCATGAGCCCGATGGCGCGCAGCGCGTCGGCGTCCCCGCCCGACGCCGCGGAACGATAGTAGGACAGCGCCTGCGCCACGTCGGCCGGACCGCCGAGACCGCGCTCGAGCAGGTGCCCGGCGAGCACCATGGCGCGCTCGTTGCCGTTCTGCGCCGAACGCACGGCGAGCCGGCGCGCGCGCTCGTAGGCGCCGATTTCGTAGGCGTCATAGGCGGCCGCATAGCCGTAGTCGTTCAGATCGTCTCCGGCGGCGAGCGCGCCTGCGCCGAACAACAGCGCGCAGACGAGCCCGGCGAGCGTGACGCGCGCGCTCAAGACGCCGCGCTTTCGGCTGATCTGAGCGCCGCGCCGATCGCGTTGTTGAGCGCAACGACGCCCGCGGCCGGTCCGTCCGAATGACCCCAGACGCCGGAAGAGACCGCGAGGAAGTCGGCCCCCGCGCGGACGAGCGGGGCGCAGTTCTCCGCCGTGACGCCTCCGATTGCGACGCATGGAACCTCGAAGATCTCTGACCACCATTCGATGATCTCAGGCGTGGCGCGCGACTTCGGCGACTTCGTGGCGGTCTCGAAAAAGGCGCCGAACGCAACGTAGTCCGCGCCCGCATCGGCGGCCGTCATCGCCAGGTCGCGGCTCGCATGGCAGGTCACGCCGACGATCGCCTTGGGTCCTACCGTCGCGCGCGCCGCCGCATAGGACGCGTCTTCCTGGCCCACATGCACGCCGTCCGCGCCGACCTTGGCGGCAAGCTGCGGATCGTCGTTGACGATCGCGGCCGCGCCGCCGGCCTGGATCACCGGCGTCAGCGCCCGGGCGGCCGCCCCGGCGTCGCCCTCCTTGACCCGGATCTGCACCGCCGCGACATCGCCCGCACCGAGCGCTGCTTCGAGCGCACGCGCGAAATCGGCGAGATCGTCGATGCGCGGCGGCGTGATCAGATAGAGGCGGCAACGGGTCATGAGGCGATCCCGATACTCCATGATCGGCCCGGCGCAAACTCATCACGGCGCCTTCCCCGGGTGTCGTCCCGTCCGGCGACTGCACAAAAACCCCAACTCCTGATGCTGAACATGCTAGGAAACCCGAGCCGTCGCGGGGGACACGGGCTGTTTCGCGCGACCTGGAGAACGATCATGACCGCCCAGATCGATCACGTGTCGGGGCGGGGGGGCGAATCCGGCAGCAGCCGTCCGATAGACGCCTATCGGACCGACTGGACGCGCATGGCGCGCGAAGACCGCTTCGAAATCCTCAAGCTGCAGGCGCTGTGGACCGCCGTCGTCCGCGCGGGGCGACCCGACCGGGCCGCCGAATTCTGCGCGCCGGACGTGGTCATGCTGCCGCCCGACGGCGCGCCGATCAACGGACGCGAGGCGGTGCGCGCCTGGCTGGCCGAGAGCTTCCGCGGCCGCAACGCCGGGCCGATCGAACGGATCGAGGTCGCCGGCGTCGACGTCCGCGGCGGGTCGCAGTCCGCCTGGCTGACCGCGACCGTCACCACTTATCGCGCCGCGCCCGACCCCGAAGCGGACGCGGACGAAACCGGCGCGCCGATCGAGACCGAGCGCCGGCTCTGGGCGCTGATCAAGGACGGCAGCGTCTGGCGGGTGCGCCTCGCCGGCTGGGAGCCCTCCCCCGCCGAACCGGAAGGCGCGATCGAAGCAACCTCAAGCAAGGCGAACGGGTTCGATTTGCCCGCGGCGCCGGCGAAGACGAAAAAGCGGTTTCTCTCCAAGCTCTTCGGAAGGGCTGGGCGCTGAATCCCGCACCATCACGCGGATTCTTCTACAAGCCTCGTAATCGCCGGAAATTCCGCTAACTTCGAGCTGGGCGGAACGGGGCGGACGAGGCCGATCAATGGCGACTGTGTACGACGACAGCGGCTTGCGCGCGCGCGCCCACACCTTCGGCGCGCCCTTGCGCAACCTGTTCTGGATGATCGCGTTCGTCGCAGGCGTCGGCGCGATCACCTACTCCGTGCGCAGCGTGGTCGAGGAGGCGTTCCTCGCCAGCATCTACATCAACTCGGTCATCGTCGCCGTCCTGGTGATCGGCATTCTCTACACCCTGGTTCAAGTGCTCGACGTGTTCGGCGCCGTGAGCTGGGTGAAGCGCTACCAGAGCTCATCGCGGGTCACCGACGGTCTCGTCGACCGCGCGCCCTACCCGGTCAAGCCGATGGCCGAGCTGTTGCGCGACACGCCGTCCGACCGGCGGCTGTCCTCGGCGTCCTCGCGCTCGATCCTCGACTCGGTCGGCTCGCGCCTCGCCGAAGCCGGCGAGATGACCCGCTATTTCCGCACGCTGCTGATCTTCCTCGGGCTGTTCGGCACCTTCTGGGGCCTGATGCAGACCCTTCTGGGCGTCGTCGGCGTCGTCGAGCAGCTCGCCGCGCAGACCTCCGGCGACGCGGCGATCGGCGAGCTGTTCGCCCAGCTGATCTCGCCGCTCGAAGGCATGAGCATCGCGTTCAGCTCCTCGATCCTCGGCATCGGCGGCTCGCTGGTGCTCGGCTTCCTCGAGCTGCAGGCCAACCAGGCCCAGGGCCGCTTCTACAACGACCTCGAGGACTGGCTGGCGAAGATCTCGCGCATCGGCGTCGACGTCGGCGAAGGCGGCTCGGGAGCTTTCGCCAACGCCCTCCTCGAGCAGCTGACCGAGAGCGTCGACGCGCTCGTCTCGGTGACCCGCAAGGTCGAGGACTCGCGCGCGCGCTCTTCGGACACCCTCGGCGCCCTCGCCCAGGAGCTGTCGTCGTTGAACGACCGCCTGGCGCGCCAGGACGACGCGCTCTCGACGCTGCGCGAACGGGCCGCGGACGACTCCTTCCTGCGTCACCTGCGCAGCATCGACTCCACGCTGGCGGCCTTCGCCAACGACCAGTCGGTCGAGCGCGAGTCGGTGATGCGCGACCTCAAGACCGAGCTGCGTGCTCTGGCAAAGACCATTGACGCGGCGATGACGCGCGCCGGGCGCGGGGACCGCGGCTGATGGCCCAGATCGCGCGCTTCAGACGGGGCGGAGGCGACGAAGGCGAACACTGGCCAGGCTTCGTCGACGCTCTGGCGACGCTGCTGATCGTCACGATCTTCCTGGTCTCGCTGTTCGCAGTCGCGCAGTACGCTCTTGGCACGGCGCTTTCGAGCCGCGACGCGGAGCTTGAGCGCTTGCAGCTCCGGCTTACCGAGCTTGCAGACTCCCTTGCGCTCGAGGAAGCGCGCAACGCCGAAATGTCCTCGACCATCCTGCTGCTCGAGTCCTCCCTGGACGACGAGCGCGCGCGCACCGCGGCGCTGCAGGGCGAGCTCAACGCCTCGAACCGCCGCTTGCTGATCGCCCAGGCCGAGCTAGAGGGCATGACCGAGCTGTCCGAGAGCGCGCAGGCCGAAGTCGAGTTGCTGCTTCAGCAGGTCGCCGCGCTCAACCAGCAGCTGGCGACGCTGAACGCCGCGCTCGAAGCTTCCGAGCAGCGCGACATCGAACAACAGGCGCAGATCGAAAACCTCTCGCAGCGCCTGAACGCCGCCCTCGCCCAGCAGGTTCAGGAGTTGGCCCGCGCGCGCTCGGAGTTCTTCGAGCAGGTCCAGGCGGCGCTCGGCAACCGCTCGGACATCCGCATCGTCGGCGACCGGTTCATCTTCGAAAGCGACGTGCTGTTCCCCGTCGCCTCGGCTGAGCTGTCCACGGAAGGCCGCGACGGCCTCCGGCGCGTCGCCGACATCATCAAGTCGGTCGCCGACACGATCCCGCCCGACGTCGATTGGATCATCCGCGTCGACGGGCACACCGACGTCCGCCCGATCCGCGATCCCTACCCGTCGAATTGGCACCTCTCGGCCGAACGGGCGATCACGGTGGTGCAGTTCTTCGAGGACCAGGGCATTCCCTCGAACCGCCTCGTCGCGGCCGGGCACGGCGAATACTTCCCGATCGACGATCGGCGCACCGAAGAGGCCTACGCGCGCAACCGCCGGATCGAGCTGAAGCTCGACAGCCGCTGAGGCGGGCGCATGAAAAAGGGCGGCGCTTTCAAACGCCGCCCTCTTCCGCCGAGAAAACAGACCTCAAGCAAGGTCGAACCGGTCGGCGTTCATCACCTTGGTCCAGGCCGCGACGAAGTCTTTGACGAACTTCTCCTTGTTGTCGTCCTGGGCGTAGACCTCGGCGTAGGCGCGCAGGATCGAGTTCGAGCCGAACACCAGATCGATGCGCGTCGCCGTCCACTTCGTCTGGCCGGACTTGCGGTCGCGGATCTCGTAGAGATTGTCGCCCGCCGGCTCCCACGCATACGCCATGTCCGTGAGGTTGACGAAGAAGTCGTTGGTCAGCGCGCCTTCCTTGTCGGTGAACACGCCATGCTTGGTTCCGCCATGGTTGGTTCCAAGAACGCGCATGCCGCCGACAAGCACGGTCATCTCCGGGCCGGTCAGACCCAACAGCTGCGTGCGGTCGAGCATCATCTCCTCGGGGCTGACGTCGTAGCTCGAGTTGAACCAGTTGCGGTATCCGTCGGCGAACGGCTCGAGGACCTTGAAAGAGTCCGCGTCCGTCGTCTCGTCCGTCGCATCGCCGCGGCCGGGCGCGAAGGGAACCTCGATGTTGAAGCCGGCGGCCTTGACCGCCTGCTCGATCCCGACATTGCCCGCCAGCACGATCACGTCCGCGACGCTCGCGCCGGCCTCTTTGGCGATGGGCTCGAGCACGGAAAGCACCTTCTCAAGACGCGCGGGCTCGTTGCCTTCCCAGTCTTTCTGCGGGGCAAGGCGGATGCGCGCGCCGTTGGCGCCGCCGCGCATGTCCGAGCCGCGATAGGTGCGCGCGCTGTCCCAGGCCGTTGCGGCCATCTCGGCGATCGACAGGCCGCTCTTGGCGATCTTCTCCTTGACCTTCTTGACGTTGTACTTCGTCGAACCGGCCGGAACCGGGTCCTGCCAGAGAAGATCCTCTTGCGGAACATCCGGACCGACGTAACGCGCCCTCGGTCCCATGTCGCGGTGGGTGAGCTTGAACCACGCCCGGGCGAAGGTGTCCTTGAAGTAGTCCGGATCGGCGCGGAACCGCTCCATGATCTCGCGGTAGGTCGGGTCCATCTTCATCGCCATGTCGGCGTCGGTCATGATCGGGTTGTGTCGGACCGAGGGATCGCTGGCGTCGACCGGCTTGTCCTCTTCCTTGATGTCGACCGGCTCCCACTGCCAGTGCCCGGCGGGGCTCTTCTTCAGCTCCCACTCGTGGTCAAGCAGCATGTCGAAGTAGCCCATATCGAACTTCGTGGGCTCTTTCGTCCAGGCGCCTTCAAGACCGGAGGTCACGGCCTTGCTGGCGAGGCCGCCCATTTCAGGATTGATCCAGCCGAAGCCCTGGTTCTCGACGTCGGCCCCTTCAGGTGCGGGGCCAAGCTTGGACTCGTCGCCGGCGCCATGCGCCTTGCCGACCGTGTGGCCGCCCGCAGTGAGCGCAGCGGTCTCTTCGTCGTTCATGGCCATGCGCTCGAACGTGACCCGCACGTCCTGCGCGGACTTGAGCGGATCGGGTTTGCCGTCGCGACCTTCCGGATTGACGTAGATGAGGCCCATGTGGACCGCGCCCAGCGGCGCTTCGAGCGACTCCGGGTCTTCTTCGTCGGCGTATCTCAAGACGCTCTCGGCCAGCCACTCCTTCTCCGAACCCCAGTACACGTCCTTCTCCGGCGCCCAGATGTCTTCGCGTCCGAAGCCGAAGCCGAAGGTCTTCAGCCCCATGGACTCATAGGCGATGTTCCCGGCGAGGATGATCAGGTCAGCCCAGCTGACCTTGTTGCCGTACTTCTTCTTGATCGGCCAAAGCAACCGGCGCGCCTTGTCGAGGTTGCCGTTGTCCGGCCAGGAGTTGAGCGGCGCGAAACGCTGGTTGCCGGTCCCGCCGCCGCCGCGTCCGTCGAACAATCGGTAAGAGCCCGCGGCGTGCCACGCCATGCGGATCATCAGCCCGCCATAGTGACCCCAGTCGGCGGGCCACCATTCCTGACTGTCCGTCATCAGAGCATGGAGATCTTTCTTCAGCGCTGCGACGTCGAGCTTCTTGAGCTCTTCGCGATAGTCGAAGTCCTTCCCCATCGGGTCGGTCTTCGCATCGTGCTGGTGGAGGATGTCGAGGTTGAGCGCGTTCGGCCACCACTCCATGACGTCGCCGCCAAGGACCGTGTTCGCCCCGTGCATGACCGGGCACCTCATGTCGTCTGGCATGTTTTCCTCCATCTGGCGCTTTCGTTTTCACGCATAAACGCTCGAACTTTGAGTGTCAATTAGAATTAGAAGTGTTCTAAATTAACTCTGTTTGCTCGACCAACGCTTGGCGATGTCGAGCCGGCGAGACTCTGAGGGAACGCGCGTGCGCTGGCTTGGTTCGGGCCCGTCCGGACGGGATTCGCTCCGTCCCGGTTCGCCGAGCTTGAGTTCGCTGGGCTTGAGCCGGATGACGATGTCGACGCCTTCGACCGCGTAGCCTTGAGGCGGCGTCGGCAGGCGGCCGACGTCGAGGCGATGTTCCGGGACGTCGATAAGATCACCGGTCTCCTCGACGAAGAAGTGATGGTGCGCGCCGACGTCGGTGTCGTACCAGCGCTTGTCGCTGTCGAGATTGACCGCGCGCAGGAGCCCTGCTTCGCAGAACTGATGGAGCGTGTTGTAGACCGTCGCGAGGGAGACCTGGACGCCCGCGGCGCGCGCTTCCTCAAAGAGGCTTTCGCTAGTGACGTGCCGGTGCGATCGCGTGAACAAGAGCGCGCCGAGCGCCAGGCGCTGACGCGTCGGCTTGAGCCCCGCACGCTGAAGCAGGTCCGCCGCGCCGGGGCCGCCGCGGGATTGGCTCTTCACCATCGCTCGTGAAATTTAGTTTGAATAATTCTAATAATCAAGCAGGCCAGGCTCTCAAGAGCGCCCGCCTCAGCCTTTCGCGCCACGCGCGCCGGCGTCGACAGCTCGGTCGAGGAGCGCATCGAGCGCGGCCATGTCGCGGAACTGCGCCGTCACCGGCCAAGCGTGCACCAGCCGGCGCAAATCGCGCGGGATGCGGATATGGTCCTTCTCGGTGGTCACCAGCAGCGCGTTCTGACGGCGCGCCGCCTCGCGCAGCTCCTTGAGCTCTTCGTTCGTGTAGGGATGGTGGTCGGGAAAGCTGCGCGTCGCGATCACTTCGGCGCCCCAGCGCACCAGGGTGTCGAA
Source organism: Maricaulaceae bacterium (assembly GCA_050050115.1). Lineage (GTDB taxonomy): Bacteria > Pseudomonadota > Alphaproteobacteria > Caulobacterales > Maricaulaceae > JASFUX01. The sequence continues at coordinate 7,852 of JASFUX010000140.1, forward strand.
GAACTTCTCCGGCCGCGCGATGCCTGCGAAGGCGTAGACCTCGCCCGAGGCGCCGTGGCCTTCGGGCACGATGTCGACCTCGAGGATCGGCGCGCCGTCCGGAACATAGTTACGCCAGGCCGCGCGCAGGTCCGGGTCAGGCCCGGCCGAGACCAGCACCACCGCGTCCGCGCGCGACATCGCCGAACGCGCGCTCTCGCGCAAAGGCCCGGCGGGAAACACCCGGCCGTTGCCGAGCCCCGCCGCCGCATCAATCAGCACCAGCGACAGGTCTTTGGCGATGGTGGGGTTCTGAAAACCGTCGTCGAGCACGATCATCTTCGCGCCGCGCGCAACCGCCGCGCGCGCGCCAGCCGGCTTGGACTTGGCCACCCAGGTCGGCGCGACGCGGGTCAGCAGCAGCGGCTCGTCGCCGACGTCGCGGTAGTCGTGCTTTTCGGGATCGACCAGGAGCGGACCGGTGCGCCGGCCGCCGTAGCCGCGCGACAAGGCGTGCGCCTCCAGTCCGCGTTCACGCAGGCGCTTCAGGATCGCCATGGTCACCGGGGTCTTCCCCGCCCCGCCGAGCGTGACGTTGCCCACGCAGATCACCGGCGCGGCCGGCCTGTAGGCGCGCGAGGTCGCCGCGCGCAGCGCCGCGCCCGACTGATAGAGCCAGCTCACAGGGGTCAGCAGCGCCCGGCGCATCGGCGCCGAGCCCGGCCCTGCGGTGTGGTTCCAAAACTCAGGCGCTGCGTGCATCCCTCGCGTCCGGCAGCAGGGGGCCAAGCCGCCCCATAACAGATTCGAGAACGTCCCCTCCGCGCCCAACAGCGGCCTCAGCCGCCTCGACGCGCGCAGATGCGTCTTCAAATACTAGTATGCGAATTTCTTCAGCGAGTTCAGATGCGTTATGCACCAACCCCGCCCCGTTTGCTGCGATCAGCTGCGCATAGATCGCTTCAAAGTTGAAGGTTTGCGGGCCTACGACGATCGGCGCGCGAAGAAGCGCCGGCTCGAGCGGATTATGCCCCCCGATCCCCGGAACCAGGCTGCCGCCCATGAAAACCGCGTCGGCGAGCCGCAACCACAGCCCCATCTCGCCCAAGGTGTCAGCGACGTAGACGTCGTCTTCCATGCACGGGGCGTCGCCCGCCCCGCGCCGCGAGACGGCGCAGCCGGCCTCGGCGGCGAGCCCGGCGACCTCAGGGCCGCGACCGGGATGTCTTGGCGCGATGATCAGCAGC
>JASFUX010000141.1:0-9071 GCA_050050115.1 Maricaulaceae bacterium
CCGTCGCCTTGACCACCGCAGCGACGATCAGCTTGGAGACGTTCTCGAGCGCGGCGTCGTCCAAAGTCGCCTCGCGCGGCTGCAGCGTCACCTCGACCGCGATCGATTTCTTGCCCGCTCCAATCGCATCGCCGACGAACACGTCGAACACGTCGACGCCGACGACGAGCGCCTTGTCCGCACCCTGCACCGCGCGCACGAGATCGCCGGCGCGCACGTCTTCGTCGACGACGAACGCGAAGTCGCGTCGCACCGGCATCAGCTCGGCCTCTTCGAGCGCCGGCTTGGCCTTGCCCGGCTTGGCGCGCGGCGCCGGGACGCGGTCGAGATAGGCCTCGAAAGCGACGATCGGTCCGTCCACGTCGAGCGCGCGCAGGACGCCCGGATGCACCTCGCCGAATTCTCCCAGGATCATCTTCGGGCCAAGCTGCAGCCGGCCTGAGCGCCCCGGATGCCACCAGGGCGAGGCCTCGGCGATCTGCAGCTTGTCCGCCGGCGCGCCGGCCGCAGCGAGCGCGGCGAGGACGTCGGCCTTGACGTCGAACACGTCCGCGGCGCGGTCGCCCGTCCAATGTCGATGGTTGCGCACCGCGCGCGCACCGGCGGCGACGCTCTCCTGGTCGTCCGGTTCGACGCCGCGATAAACCGGGCCGACTTCGAACAGCGCGCCGCCGAACCAGCCCCGGTCTGCGTTCTTCTGCAGCGCGGTCAGCAGATGCGGCAGCGGCGAAGGACGCATCACGTCGAGATCGGCCGTGATCGGATTGGCCAGCTCCAGGCCGTCCGCGCCGCCGAATAGCTTGGCCTGGTCACTCCGGCAGAACGACCATGTGATCGCCTCGAGAAGACCACGCGCCGCCAGCGTGCGTCGCGCGTCGCCGGCGCGCTTGCGCGACAGGCCGATGGCGACCGGCTTGCGACCGTCAGGTGCGCGCAGCGAGACCTCGGGCAGCTTGTCGTAGCCGACGATGCGGGCGATCTCTTCGACCAGATCCGCCTCGCCTTCGACGTCGCCGCGCCAGCTCGGCGCGGTGACCGTGATCGCGCCCTTGGACTTGCGCGCCGCGACCGCGAAACCGAGGTCGGTGAGGATCGTCCGGCAGTCGTCGTCGGAAACCTCCAGCCCGGTCAGGCGCTTGACCTGCTCGGGGCGGAAACTGACTTTCGCGCCCTTGATCGACGGTTTGCCGACGATCGAGGCTTCCGTGGCCTTGCCGCCGCACATCTCCAGGACCAGCGCGGTCGCCAGATCGAGGCCCTCCTCCACCGACGCCGGATCGACGCCGCGGGCGAAGCGGTATTGCGCGTCCGAGGTGATCCCGAGCTTGCGGCCCGTTCGTGCGATGGCGATCGGGTCCCACAGCGCCGCTTCGATCAAAACGTCGGTGGTCTCCTCGGTGCAGCCGCTCGCCTCTCCGCCCATGACGCCGGCGAGGGATTCCACGCCCGCGTCGTCGGCGATCACGCCGACGGTCTCGTCAAGCTCATAGGTCTTGCCGTCGAGCGCCAGCAGGCTTTCGCCTTTCTTCGCCGGCCGCACGACCAGATCGCCTTTGACCTTGGCTGCGTCGAAGACGTGCAGCGGCCGGGCGCAGTCGTAGGTGACGAAGTTGGTCACGTCGACCAGCGCATTGATCGGCCGCAGCCCGATCGCGCGCAGCTGCTTCTGCATCCACTCCGGCGACGGACCGTTCTTGACGCCGCGCACCAGCCGCAGCCCGAAGCTCGGGCAGAACGCCTTGTCGCGCACCTTGACCGCGACGGGACATTCGCCCTCAGTCTTGAATGCGTGCGCGGGCGCGTCCTTGAACGTCCCAAGCCCAGCCGCGGCGAGATCGCGCGCGATGCCGCGCACGCCGAGCCAGTCGGGTCGATTGGGCGTGACTTCGAAGTCGATCACCGGATCGCCGACGCCGAGCGCGTCGGCCGCCGGATCGCCGACGGTCCAGTCGCCCTGAAGATCGACGATGCCGTCATGGTCATCGCCGGTCTCGAGTTCCTTCGACGAGCACAACATGCCGTGGCTCTCAACCCCGCGGATCGCCCGCGGCTTTTTGTCGAGCGTCAGGTCGAGCCCGGGAATATAGACCCCGAGCGGCGCATAGATCCCGACGAGACCGGTCCGCGCATTGGGCGCGCCGCAGACGATCTGCTTCTCGCCGTCCTTGGTGTCGACGCGACAGACCCGCAGCTTGTCCGCATTCGGATGAGGCTCGGCGGCGATCACCTTGGCCACCGTGAAGGCGGCGAGCTTGGCGCGCGGGTCCTCGACGCTCTCGACTTCGAGCCCCGCCATGGTCATCGCCTCGACGAGGGCGTCCATGTCAGGTTCTTCGTGAAAGTCGAGATGCTCTTTGAGCCAGGAGAGGGTGAACTTCACGCCGCGCCTCCGATCGGACCGCCGGGGTCGAGGTTCTTGCGGTAGCGCATGCCGTCCTCGACGTAGCCCTCCCGCCGGTAGAACGTATGGGCGCGCTTACGATCGCCGCGCGTGCCGAGCATCATCGACGACGCGCCGCGCTCGATCACCCAGGCCTCGCCCTCGGCGACGATCGCCGCGCCCACGCCTTGGCTGCGGTAGCCGGGATCGACAATGAGCGCGACGATCTCGCCTTCGAGCACGTCGCCCTCGAACGTCGGCCCGACGCGGAAGCCGCCGAAGCCGACCACTCCGTCGTCGATCTCGGCGACAATCGTGCGGAACGCCGGGTTGGCGAGCACGTTGTTGAGCCCCGCGCTCATGTCGACCGGCTCGGTCGGATAGCCGAGCTCGGTCATCAGCGCGGCGAGCACCGGCGCGTCGTCGAGGCGCGCGTCGCGGATAGAGATGTCTTTCACGTCCGTCATGACTGCATCCTAGCTCAGCCCCGTCGCCAGGTTCGGCAGCAACATCGGGCTGAAGCCGTAGTGGCTGAGCCAGCGCACATCCGGGTCGAAATAGGGCCTCAAGTCCGGCATGCCATACTTCAGCATCGCCAGCCGGTCGACGCCTGCGCCGAACGCGAAGCCCTGGTAGACCTCCGGATCGATGCCGCAGTTGGCCAGCACCTTGGGGTGGACCATGCCGCAGCCGAGGATCTCCATCCAATCCTCGCCTTGGCCGATCCGCACCTCGTCGCCGACGCGCTCGTAACGCACGTCCATCTCGGCGGACGGCTCCGTAAACGGAAAGAAGTGCGGGCGGAAGCGAGCTTCGATCTCGTCGACCTCGAAGTAGGCGCGCACGAAGTCTTTGAGACATCCCTTCAAGTGACCCATGTGGGTCTCGGTGTCGATGACCAGGCCCTCGACCTGATGGAACATCGGCGTATGGGTCGCATCCCAGTCGCAGCGATAGGTCCGTCCCGGCACGATCACGCGGATCGGCGGTTTCTGCGACATCATCGTGCGCACCTGCACGGGACTCGTGTGGGTGCGCAGCACCATCGGCGCGCCGTCCTTCTCCGCCTTCATGAAGAAGGTGTCGTGCAGCTCGCGCGCGGGGTGGTCCTCGGGGAAATTGAGCGCGGTGAAATTGTTCCAGTCGGTCTCGATGTCCGGGCCTTCGGCTTGGACGAAACCCATGTCGGCGAAGATCGCGACCAACTCGTCCATCACCTGGCTGACCGGATGGATCGCGCCCTGGCCTTCAGGACGCGGCGGCAAGGTCACGTCGACCCGCTCGGTCGCCAGCCGCGCCTCGAGCGCTGACGCTTCAAGCGCCGCCTTGCGCGCCGCGACGGCGTCGTTCAAGCGATCCTTCAAGCCGTTCAAACGCGGGCCGAATTCCTGGCGCTGCTCGGGCGTCATGCCGCCGAGCCCGCGCATCAACAGGCTGACTTTACCCTTCTTGCCCAGAAAGGCGACGCGCACGTCGTCGAGCGCCCGCTCATCGCTCGCTTGCTCGATGGCGGCGACGGCCTCGGCCTCGACGGCGTCGAGATCGCCCACGGTCGCGGTATCATCTGGCATCACATCATCTCCCGGCGCAGCGGATGTACCGCGCGCCGGCGCGAGGGGCTAGCCCGCGGACGCGCGGCGCCTGGGCCGCGGAACCAGCTCGCCACCGCAGTTGGGGCAAACCAGCGCCAAAGACCCTTGGGCGCAATCGCTGCAAAAGGTGCATTCGTAGCTGCAGATGAAAGCGCCGCCGTCGTTCGCCAGCCCTGCGTCGCAGGCCTGACAGGCGGTCTTCATCTCAAGGCTCATCGAAGATGCCTCAGCCGAGCGCCGACTTGGCCTTCTCGATGAGCGCGGTGAACGCGGCGGGCTCGTGAACCGCGAGGTCGGCGAGCATCTTGCGATCGATCTCAACGCCGGCCTTGTCGAGCCCGTTGATAAATCGGCCGTAGGTCAGGCCCTGCTCGCGGACGGCCGCGTTGATCCGCTGGATCCACAGCGCGCGGAAGACGCGCTTTTTCGTCCGCCGGTCGCGGTAGGCGTATTGACCGGCCTTCTCGACCGCCTGGTTGGCGACCCGGAAGGTGTTCTTGCGGCGGCCGCGGTAGCCCTCGGCGGCCTTGATGATCTTCTTGTGGCGGGCGCGGGTCGTCGGACCCGAAGTCGTGCGCGACATGTCCGTGCTCCCCTAGCTGTCCTGATTGCCGTCAGAGGACGTCCGCGACGGCTTCAAGCGCCGGCCGCGCACGCCGTAGGGCATCCAGCCTTTGACGATCTTCGCGTCGGCGGGCTCCATCGTGTCGGTGCCCCGCTTCTGGCGGATCTGCTTAGGGGTGCGCTTGATCATCCCGTGGCGCTTGCCGGAGTAGGCGGTGATCACCTTCCCCTTGGCGCTGAGCTTGAAGCGCTTTTTCACGCTCGACTTGGTCTTCAGCTTCGGCATTTCGCTCTCCTTAGAGGCGCGTTCAAGACGCGCCGATCGCTTTGAGGCCCCGCAGGCATGCCGTTCCGGCCCGCGTAGGCGCTTGGAAGCGGGCGGTTATACGCTGAAGGACCGGAATATCAAGGCGCGAGCGGTCTTCAGATGTAGCCCAGCTCAAGCGCGCGGAGGACGGCGCGGGTCCGATCGCGCACGCCGAGCTTCGAGAGAATGTTCGAAGCGTGGTTTTTGACTGTGCCCTCAGCGGTCCCCAGCGCCTCAGAAATCTCGCGGTTGGAATAGCCGCCGGCGATCAGCCGCAAGATCTCCAACTCGCGTTTGGTCAGAGGATCGGGCGTGTCGAGCGCGGGGAAGTCGCCGCGCACGTGCTCTAGTCCGCGCAGCACCCTCTCCGTGATCGCGGGACGCACGACGGTCTCGCCGCGCGCCACTCGGACGATCGCATCCGTCAACCGTTCAAGCGAGACGTCTTTGAGCAAGTAGCCGCGCGCCCCGGCCCTGACGCCCTCGAACAGCGCCTCGTCATCGTCGAACGTGGTCAGCAGGATCGTCGGTGGCAAGTCGCCGCTCTCACGCAGCTCGCGCAGCAGATCGACGCCGTGCTTGCCGGGCATGCGCACGTCCAAAAGCAGGACGTCGGGACGCTCGGCGCGGACGAGACGCGCGCCCTCGAAAGCGTCCGCCGCCTCGCCGATCACCTTAACGCCGTCGGACAGATCCAGCAGCGAGCGCACGCCGCGGCGCACCAGCGTCTGATCGTCGACCAACGCCACGCGGATCGTCACGTCTCGGCCTCGGCAAAGGGCACGAAGCCGGTCACGGAAAAGCCCTCGCCGGGCGAGGTCGCAAAATCGATCTCGCCGGCCACGGCGGAAAACCGCTCTTTCATCCCCGCCAGACCGTGGCCCGGCGCAAGTTCAGCGGCGCCTCGTCCATCGTCGCGCGCGGTTAGGGCGATGCCGCCGTTCTTCTCGGCGATCTCGATCCAGACGTTTTGCGCCCCGGCGTGGCGCGCAGCATTGGTGATGATCTCCTGCACGCAGCGGATGAGCGCGTCCGCACGCTCCGCGTCGCTGAGCTTCAGCGTCGCCGGCGCTTTAAGATGCACTTTTGGCGGCCCGCTCCTGACCGCCAACGGCGCGAGCCGCTCGATCACGTCGACGGGCGCGCCGTCGCGCAGTCGGCTAACGACGTCACGCACATCGCTCAGCAGAAGTCGCGCGATCGCGTGCGCCTCACGGACGTGATCCGCAGCGGGGCCTTCGATCTGGCGCGAAGCGATGTCGAGCTGAATGCTCAACGCCGCCAGATGGTGTCCAAGCGTATCGTGGAGGTCGCGCGATATGCGCAGGCGCTCGGCCTCCCGGCTGCGCTCGGCGAGAAGCTCGCGCGTCGCACGCAGCTCGGCGTTCGCTTGCTCGAGAGCTTCCCGTGCTCGACGCTCTTGTAGCACCAGCTCGGAACGACTGACGGCGAAGAACTGAACACCGAGCAGAACACCGCAGACCGTCAAGCTGATTGGCGGGCCCAGCGACGACCAGTACACCACTAAAAGCCCAATGCTCTGAGCGACGATCCAGAGGGTCGCCGCGCGCTTTGGAACAACCGAGGGTAAACGCTGGGCGATGAGAACCAGCGCCATGGTGCTCGCGTGGCGGCTGAAATCCACTGCGCTGGTCAGCATGGCGAAGGCTGCGGCCGTCATGAGGATCATCCGCACGATCGAGCCGCGATCAACGCCGCCGTCCTGATCCGCCCGTAAGGAAATCGCGAAGAGCAGCGCGAACAGGCACGCGCTGATCGCCCAAATCGCCGCCGATCCGCCGACCAAGCTCCCGTCCATGATCGCCATGACGCCGGGCAACACGCCGGCAACCCCGGCGGCGACATAGGCGGCGACGATCCAAGAGCCGTTCTTCATCGAGACAGCATATCGTCAGTCATCGTGCGAGCCGTATGCCGAAAGTCACATGACCTGAACGTGACCGGCGCCACATGCGCGAGCGCGCTGAACTCGCCAAGCTCGCTTCATGTACGACGCTCTGCTTACGACTCACATTTCGGCTGGATCGCTGGCGCTCGCGGCGATGCTAGTCCCCTTGCTCGCACCAAAGGGCGGACGAATTCACCGCTCTGGCGGCTGGGTGTTCGTCGCGGCGATGGCGGCTGTCAGCGCCTCGGCCCTCATCATGAGCGTCTGGATCCTGTTGCTGACGCCGGCGACCGTCAACGGGCTCCGCTTGCTCGAGCTGACGTTCATCGGAGCGAACGCTGTTTGGATCGGTTTGCGGGCGCTTCGAACCAAAACGCGCACGTCGAGAAGCCGCAATCCGCTCGACCTGGGCATGCCTCTAGTTCTGGTCGTGGTAAGCGTGGGCGTCGTCTCGGCCGGCGCACGCTTGTCGGAACAGACTTTGCTCGGCCTTGGCGGGACCGGTTTCCTGCTTGGAGCGGTGCACCTCAGGTACTGGCTTCGCCCGCCCACTTCGCGCATGCACTGGTGGTTCCGCCATATGTCGGGGATGCTATTTGCATGCATCGCAGCGACCACCGCTGCGACGACCAACTTTTCGAAGTTCGGCATTTGGCCGGGAACGACCGCAGCGATCGCCATTGTCGCGAGCGTCGGGATTCCAGGGATGCTGATCTGGATCGGCTACTACAAACGACGCTTCCGCTCGGCCGAGCACGCTTCCGAGCAGATCGCAGCGGCGGAGTAGTTCGGCCCGCGCCCCGCTCCTACCTCGGCGCCATCACCATCGTCATCTGACGGCCTTCGAGCTTGGGCTCGAACTCGACCTTGGCGATCGCGTTGAACTCTTCCTTGACCCTATTGAGGATGTCCGTCCCGCGTTCGGGGTGGGCCATCTCGCGGCCGCGGAAGCGCAAGGTCACCTTCACCTTGTCGCCCTCCTCGAAGAAGCGGCGCATCGCCTTGGCTTTGACCTCATAGTCGTGGACGTCGATGTTGGGACGCATCTTCACTTCTTTGACGTCGACGGTCTTCTGCTTCTTCTTCGCTTCGGACTTCTTCTTCTGCTCTTGGTACTTGAGCTTGCCGAAGTCGAGAATCTTGCAGACAGGGGGATCGGCGTTCGGTGCCACCTCGACCAAGTCGAGGCCGGCTTCGCGGGCAGCGTCGAGCGCCGCGTCGGTGGGCATCTCGCCCTGTTTCTCGCCGGAATCGTCGATCAGCAGAACGCGCGGAGAAGTGATCTCCTCATTCACGCGCGGGCCGTCCTTCTTCGAAGGCGCAGGCATCGGTCGTCTGACTATATTACGTCTCCATCGTCGCCATGATGCGAAGCCGGTATGATCGGCGCGCCGCGCCGCCGGTCAAGAGCAAATCCGAGGGTAAATCGGGATTTCAGCTCGCCTCTTCGTCCTCGGTCGAGGGCGCGTCGGCGTTCCCGCCGTCATCTTGAGGCCCGCCGCCGTCCTCTTCTTTCGCCCGCCGCTCGAGCTTGCCGACGTGCATATACATCGAGATCAGCTGGGCGGCGTACTCGACCGTGGTCTGGGTCGGATCGGGCGCGGCGAGGGTGATCACCGCATCGCCGACCGGTCCGATCCTGAGACCCTCGTCCATCGTCCGGGCGATGACGACGCTCGGCGCGCCGGCCGCGGCCATCAGGTGGACGACCCCGCTATCGGCGTGGCCGAGGCAACCCGCGGACTCCACCGCAAGCGAGGCGATCTGGGTCAGGTCCGCCCGGCTCAGATCGCGCGCATCGGGAGCGGCCTGAGCAACGGCGCGACCCGGCCCGCGGTCGCCCGGGTCGGTGACCACGCCGACGCCCACCCCGTTCGCCGCCAGCCGCGCCGCAAGCCCTGCGAACCGCGCGATCGGCCAGCGCGGCGGCGCGTCGCCCTTGGCCGGAGAAGCCGGCGCGATCAGCACATAAGGCCGCTCGAGCCCAAAGAACTCCGGCTTCAGGCTCGGCGCGTTCGAGCGCGCGGTCTTGGCCCAGCGGGCGTTCGGCTTTTCTTCCGGATCGGCCTTGATCCCCGCCATGGCGAGCTGGCGGCTCAGCGCCGTCAAGCGGTGCTCGGCAGGGTCGAACTCGTGGCGGAACTTCATCCCCCGCGCCGCCCCGCACCAGGCGGGCGGAAACGGCTTGGTCGCGGCGAACAGCTTCTCGGACGGCTCGGCGCGTTCGAGATCGTAGATGCGGGAGAACTTCTCGGACTTGACCCGCTGGGCGACCTTGGCGACGTCGTCGAGGTCGGCCTGGCTGTCCCATTCGAGCAC
>JASFUX010000142.1:0-9024 GCA_050050115.1 Maricaulaceae bacterium
TGATCCACGTCGCCAGCGCCAACACCGACGGCGACTCGATCATCCACTTCGTCGAGCCGAACGTGCTGCACATGGGCGACACGTTCTTTAACGGCTTCTTCCCGTACGTCGATCTCGCCGGCGGCGGTTCGGTCGAGGGCTATCTGGGCGCGGCCGACGCCGGGCTCTCTATGGCGGACGCGGACACCAAGATCATTCCCGGCCATGGTCCGCTCGCGACGCGGGAGGACCTCGAGGCGTTCCGGGCGATGATGTCCGGCGTGATCGCCGCGGTGCGCCCGCTGGCCGACCAGGGCATGAGCGTCGAGGAGATCGTCGCGGCGAACCCGCTGGCCGACTACGACGCCGAGTGGGGGCAGGGTTTCATGAACACCGAGACCTTCACCACCATCGTCGCGACCGACCTGACGAGCGGAATGTAGAACACCGCTTCATCACCAAATCTTTCAAATCGCCCCGGCGGGCATCCGCCGGGGCGAGCTGATTCAAGCGGGCGGGGACACAAATTGTTTCAGCCCTTCAAGGCCGCTTGTGTTTGTTCCGGGTAGGGAGCATATCGCGCGTCGCGACAATCGTGTCGCGCCTAACACGTTAGGAACCAACGACCATGGCTGGTCAAAACAAACCTTCGAGCAAACCCGCCCAATCCAAGCCGGGCTCGAAGCCGAACAAGACCTCTCGCTAGCACCGAGCGGCGCCTGACCCGAGGGCGCTCCCCCGACAACCCCTCGAACGGTCAGGCCTGATCATCCCAAGTGATCAAAGAAGGCGCGCCCCCTGAGCTTCAGGGCCGGCGCGCCTTTTTGCGTTTCAGGCTCGTTTCACGCAGGGCTTTTCACGCCCCGCACGTGGCGCACTCCGGGTCGGGCTTCAGGGCCGCCGTGCGGATGCGCGCGTCCAGGCTGTCGTAGATCAGCAGCCGGCCGGCCAGGCTCTCGCCCGCGCCGGCGATCTCTTTGATCGCTTCGAGCGCCATCATCGCGCCGATGACGCCGGTCAGCGCGCCGACGATCCCGGCCCGCGCGCAGGTGTCTTCGTTGTCGGTCGCGTCGGGCACGAGGCAGCGGTAGCAGGGCAGCCGCTCCGCAGCCGGCCGGCCTTTGGTCAGGCCGGACTTGAACGTCGCCAGCTGGCCTGTCCAGCGGCCGACCGCGCCGGAGATCAGCACCTTGCCGAGCGCGTGGCAGGCCTCGTTCGTGGCGTAGCGCGAGGGGAACTGGTCGACGCCGTCGAGCACGATGTCGGCGTCGGCGAGCAGGTGGTGCGCATTCTTTTCATTGAGGCGCACGAGCTTCAAATCGACCCCGACGTCGGGGTTTAAATCCGACAGCGCATCAGCGGCGGCGTCGACCTTGGGCCGGCCGACGTCGCCGGTGCGGTAGAGCACCTGGCGCTGGAGGTTCGACAGCGCCACGGCGTCGTCGTCGATCAGGGTCAGCTCGCCGATCCCCGCGGCGGCGAGATAGAGCGCCGCCGGACAGCCGAGCCCGCCCGCGCCGACGATCGCGGCCTTGGCCGCGCGCAGCTTCTGCTGGCCGGGCCCGCCGACCTCTCTGAGGACGATGTGGCGCGCGTAACGTTCAAGCTGGTCGTTGGTCAGGGTCATGGCGAGGAGCTTAGCGGAGGTTCGGCGACGTCACATCATCAGGACGCTCACAAGCATGAAGTAGATGATGAGAGCCGCGGCGTCTTGAATGATTGTGCAGATCGGCCCGCTTCCAAGCGCGGGGTCAGATCCGAACCGCATGAACACCCAGGGCAATCCGAAGCCGACCACGGCCGAAACCATGCCGCCGCCCAGCACCGCGAGACCCACGGCGATCGACAACGCCCCGTCGTTGAAGGCGAGCTGCACCAGGGCGGTGGAAATCAGCCCCAGCGTGGCGCCGATGGCCAGCCCGATGACGACCTCGGCGCGAAGCAGCCTCGTGATGGAGACGTTTTCCGCCGACAGGCCGCGCACGGCGACCGACACCGCCTGCGTGCCGATCGCCCCGGATATGTAGACGAGCGCGGGAATGAAGAAGGCGACTTCCACCTTAGCGGCGAGCGAGTGCTCGAAGCCCGCCATCACGAACGTGATCACGGACGATGCGAGCAGACCGGCGGCGAGCCACGGCAGCCGACGGCGGAACCGGTCGTAGAGCGGCGTGTCGAGCGCGACGACCGGCCCGTGCGCATGCGGGGCGATGCCCGCCAGCCTCTGAAGATCCTCCATGTGCTCGGCGCGCAGGATCTTGAACAAGGCTTCGGGCGGCACCGCGCCGATCAGCCGCTCCTCGTCGTCCACCACTGGAACGGCGATCATGTCGAGGTCCATCGCCAACAAAGCGATCTGTTCCTGGTCGGCGTCGCGGCGGACCGCTTCGTGCTCGGGCTCCATGATGTCGCCGATGCGATGTTCGCCGTCCGCCAACAGATCGTTGATCCGGACGATTCCCTCCAGGCGCCCGTTGGGATCCGTAACGAACACGGTGTCGGCGCATTCGAACTTTTGCCCGCGGAGAGTTTCGATCACGGAGGCCACAGGCGTGTCGGCCGTAGCGCGCGGGATATTCGCGACGATGTGCGACGCAGCGGTTTCGCGCAGCTCGGGAGCGCCTCGCGGAGATTCGATCATCATCAGGCTCTTAGTGAAAACGATCTCGATTGGAGCCTAAATAGTGCATTCCGCCGATTTGGGCGCAACGCGATCAGGCGCGCAGCTTCTGCCGGCCGGCTTCGAGGCGTTGGCGCGGCCTGATTGCGCTTCTGGTTCGAGTAGAGTTCGCTATAGCAATGGTAGGCGCATAGCGTCACTGATGTGGGGACAGGGGAGGAAGCTCATGAATCGGATAGCTGCAAGCTGTTTGCGCGCAACGGCCGGCGTCGCGATGGCCATCGCAATGTCGGCCTGCGCCAGTATCGAGACGCCGCAGGACGACGGGAGAATGATCGCCGGCGCGACGTGCGGGCATGCGCTCGACGACACGAACTACGCGGGCAACGCCACCGATCCTTCGACGGACCGCGTCTTCTATCTCGAATGGCCGTGCGGCCTCGAAGAAGGCGAGGATGTCATGTTTATTCTCAACATCCACGGCATGGGCTCTTACTCGGGCTGGCAGCACCAGTATTTTCCGGCATCCGACTACATCGACGAGTACAACCTCGTGGTCGCCACGCCGACGGCCCTGACCGCCGAGCCGACCCGCCGCTGGACCCCCGAAGCTGACGACGAGCATCTACGCAACATCGTCAACCTGGTGATCGACGAGTTCGGCGCCGAGAACATCCGCGCCTTCTGGCTCGCCGGTCATTCCCAAGGCGGTTTGACCTCCCACCGGATCGTCTGCGACGACTTCTTCGGCGACAAGGTCGACGGCCTGTTGAGCATCGCGGGCGGCCGCATCGGCATGCGCCCTGAGGAGGCCGCATGCGAATTCTCGCACATCTTCTCGGCCGGCGATCTCGACAGCCTTGGCGCCCGCATGGGCATTCCCTCGGACTCGCCGGTCGCGGCCGCGTTCAACTGCGGGACGCGTGAACGCGCAGCGATCATCGAGGACACCGAACCGGGCAAGGTCTACGACAGCCGCACCGAAGACCGTCCGGCTCTTCCCGGTTGGGGCGGCGAGCCCGCGCCGGGCTTTGCGGACGTCTTCGTGTTTCCCAACTGCGAAGGCGGCCGCGTCGTCGCCGACGTGATTCGCTACGGCAAGGGCCATACTGAAGGTCTTGAGCCGCGGGTGACTGAAGCGATCATCGAGCTGATGGCCTCGGCCTCCGGCGGCAGGATCATGAACGGCGCGGGGGGCTAAGGCTCCAGTCGCCAGGGCCTAAGGTCCTCTCGGGCTCCGCCTGAGGGGATCTGTTGTTCTGGGCGCCGGGAAGCTCGTCGCGCTTACCGCCCCGTGCTGCCGAACCCGCCCGCGCCGCGTTCCGTGTCCGGCAGCTCGTCGACCGCGTCCCAGGCGATCTGGGTCACTGGAGCGATCACCATCTGCGCGATGCGCTCGCCGCGGGCGATGGTGAAGGCTTCCCGGCTGTGGTTGATCAGGATCACCTTGAGCTCACCGCGATAGTCGGCGTCGACCGTGCCCGGACTGTTGAGGCAAGTGATCCCGTGCTTGATCGCTAAGCCCGAGCGCGGCCGCACCTGCGCCTCGAAGCCGGCCGGCAGGGCGATCGCCAGACCGGTCGGCACCAGCGCCCGTTGACCGGGCTTGAGTACGACCGGGTCCTTGTCGGGCACGGCGGCGCGCAGGTCCATGCCGGCGGCGAGCGCGGTCTCATAGGCGGGCAGGTCGAGCCCCTCGAAATGGGGCAGGGTTTTCACCGAAACGTGAACCCGCGCGCGGTCGATCTGGTCGAGCATCAACGCCTCCGAGAGCCTTGCCGATCTGTAAGCCAAACGCCGGCGATTCTGTGCCAGAAGCCATGCCGTGATGGACAGAGCGCGGGGAAGTTTTCCGGGACAGCCCGGCGCTCTCGGCGGCCCGCCGAGGCTTGTTGAACAAGGACCGCGATCCTAGGGTTCGCCTAACAATAGTGGGGAGGGTGAGGCAAATGATCCAGCATCAAGAAGCGCGGCGTTTCGGCGTCGTCAGAAAGTTCTCCGTCGCGGCGCTCGCGGCGACGGCGTTCCTGTCGGTCGGCTGCGCGTCCGAGGGCGGCGTCTTCCAGCTCGCCGCGCGCGATCAGGCCAGCCAGCCGATCGAGGAAGGCCAGCACTATGTGATGGCCACGCACAGCTTCAACGTTTTCATTGGCCCGAGCCGGCGGCGCGGCCAGGAGCCGGGCCCGGGCCCGCTTGCGGCGCTCGCCGAAGAGGCCGGCAAGGCGGGTCACGAAGCGCTCGCGGTGCAGATGATCGGCGGCTCGACTCCGATGCAGCACTGGGCGCAGGGCGGCGACGACGAAACTCAGAACATCGCCAAGGCGGCGCTGCGCGCCGGCGGCGTCGACGTCTTCACCATGTCGCCCAACGCGATCATGCCCGAAGACGGCATCGACCTCTTCGGCGACTTCCTGATCGAGACGAATCCGGAAGCACGCTTGATGGTGCAGAATTCCTGGAACGCCTGGGACGGCAACGGCGCGACGCCCGCCGTCGGCGGTTCGGGCGGCGGCGACTTCACCAACGCCGACCGCGACGATCGCACGATCGCCGAGATCGACGCCTGGATCGAGTCGCTGCACTCGGACGGCGGCTACCTCGACCGTCTGCATGGCCAGCTTGAAGAGATCAACGACCGCGCCGGCCGCGAGATGGCCTACGTCGTGCCCTCCGCCGACGCGGTCTATGCGCTCCGCAAGGAAACGATCCGCGGAAACGTGCCGGGGATCGAGCGTCAGTCTCAGCTGTTCGCCGACCCGATCGGACACCCGCGCGAGCCGGTGGCCAACCTCGTCACCTACGTCTGGTTCGCGGCGATGTACCGTGAAAGCCCGGTCGGCCTGACCGCGCTCGTCAACCCGGACGATCCGACCTCGGCCGCGCGTGAGCGGTTCCTCCAGCAACTCGCCTGGAATGCGGTGATCAACGAGCCGATGAGCGGGGTCGTCGGCGAACCGGTGATGCTGGCTGCGGTTGAGTAGCGACGCTTAGACGTTCTTTGAACGAACGGCGCCGCGTCCGAACTTTGGGCGCGGCGCTTTTCGTCGAACCTCGCCGTGCTACAACCTGCCCGTCACGCGCGTGTAGCTCTCCAGCATCTCACGAGCTTGATCCTCGCTCAGCACCATGCGGCTGGTGACGTCGACGTAGTAGGTCTCGCCGGGCGTGGCCACGATGTCGTGCGGGCCCGAGACCCAGTCGTCGGCGCGGTAAGGCTCGCGACCGCGCCACCTGCGCTCGCGGAGCTGAAACGCGAGCGGACCGGGCGCGACCGAGATCGTCGCATATTGACCGGAGAACAGCTCCGCGGCGATCTCGTCGCCGAGCGCCACCACGACGCTCGTCTCCTCGACGGGCGCGATGATCGTCCGCCGGCGGCTGCGCTCGGAGAGACAGGCCTGGTCCACATCCGAGTCGGCGGTCCTGCAGGCCGCGACGTCCGCCGCCGAATAGACCTCGACAGGCACGACCATCGCGGCGCCGCCCAGGCTCGCGTCGCCTGAGAACGCGGCGAACCGGGGGCTCGCGAGCAGGATCACACGCGCGCTCTCGGCTTGGGCGGACGCGTTCGGTTGATCGGCCGGGACGGCTGCGCACGCGGCGGCGAGAGCGGCGAGCGGCGCAAGAACGAGCGCACGGATCGACATCGACAGCCTCCCTGCGATGACGGCCGGCCGGTTGAGAGGGCCGACGTTGCACGCACCCTAGCATGATTGGGGGACCAAGCGAACGCGCGGAAAGCTCGCACGCGGCTTGTCCGCGCGACCGGACCGCCTACATGTGCGTCGGGGACGCCGAGAGGCTGTCAGAAGATGCAAAAGATCGCTTCGATCGCTGTGACCGTTTTCATCGCCGGGTTCGTTCTATGGGCCTTCTTGGAGGCCGGCCCGGGCGCGCGCTTGATCGCTTGAGCGCCGCGCTGGGTCGTCGGCTAGACCCGCCATCCCACATGCAGCGCCGCAACGCCGCCTGAGAGGTTCGTCACCGACACGCGCTTGAAGCCCGCTGCTTCAACTTCGGCGGCGAAGGCCCGCTGATCGGGAAAACGGCGGATCGACTCGACGAGGTACTCGTAGCTCTCCCGGTCGCCGGCAAGCGCCGCGCCGATCCGCGGGATCGCGCCGAACGACCAGGCGTCGTAGACGGTCTCGAGCGCGCCGAACGTCGGCCGCGAGAACTCCAGGCAGACGAAGCGACCGCCGGGCTTGAGCACGCGATGCATCTCGGAAAGCGCCGCGGCGCGGTCGGTGACGTTGCGGATGCCGAAGCCGATGGTGACTGCGTTTGCCGCGCTGTCCGTAAACGGCAAGCTTTCTGCGTTCCCGACGATGCGCGCGATGTGCGCGTCGCTGCTGCGGATCCCGGCGCGGACCATCTCCTCGTTGATGTCGCAGACGATCGCGCGCGCTGGTTTCCCGCCGCGGCGCTTGGCGACAGCCGCGCCTTTCTTCACCCAAAGCCGGGAGAGGTCGCCCGTGCCGCCCGCGACGTCGATCAACAACTCGCCCGGCTGCGGATTGGCGCGGGTGATCGCCACGTCCTTCCAGACGCGGTGCACGCCCAGAGACATGGCGTCGTTCATCAGGTCGTACTTGCCCGCCACGGAATCGAACACGCCGCGCACGAGGCCGGCCTTTTCGGCCTTCGGCACGTCGCGCGCGCCGAAGGAGGCGGTGTCGCCGGGGGAGGCGGGCTCAGAAGAGGCGAGCTTGGTCATGGAGCGGAGCATAGCGGCTGAGCCGCCGCCAAGGGAGGCGCCGCATGCATGCGAAACGTCGCATCCTCAACCGCGTTCGTAAGCCGCTTTGAGCCAGCCCTTCACCTCTTTGTCGACGTCGGCCGGTTTCTCCAGCCGCACGCGGTGGCTGATCATGCCGCCCCAATCTTCGAGCCGGCCTGAGGCCGCCTCGCCCTTCAGGTTGATCCCGAGATCGACGCGGGTCTTGGTCGCCGGCTGGGCCAAGGCGAACTGCTTGGATCGCCGGAAGCTGACCGAGCCCTTCTTTGGCGCGATCTCGACATCCTCGCCGAGCGCTTTGACGTACGTCTCGACCGCGTCGTAGATCGGCCTGAGGCTCGCCTTGCCGCCCGCATACTGCGCCGCGATCAGGTCGCCGCCGTCATCCTCGCCGTAGCCGCGCGACTTGAGCGCGACGAGGTTCGCAAAGCCATGGGTCATGCCGTGCTCGGTCTTGAGCAGCTTCATGATCTCGCCGTGCTTTTCGAGCCCGGATTTCTTGACGATCTTGAGCCAGTCCCCGAGCGACTTGCCGGTCTTCTCCGGCATGTTGGCGATCATGCTGGCGAGTTGTTCTTCGGGCGTAGCCATCCCTCACGCTCCTTCCGTCATCAGAGTTTTTCGATTGTCTCGAAAGACCAGTTCTCGGTCCGGCAGACCTTCGGAGTCATCGGCGCCATCAGGCCCATCATCGCCAGCATCATCGCGGCGCCGAAACCAGGGCGGCCCTTCTCGGCGACGGCCTTGAGCGTGTTGACGATGAACGGACCGCCCTGGGCCATGGTCTTGGACATCTTCGAGGCGGGCAGGGCGCCCTTGGTGGTCAGCGAGAACTCGACCCCGCCGTCGATCTCTTTCAGGTCATAGATCACCGTCACCGGTGCTTCGTCGATGTTGGTGAACTTCATCGTATGGGCGTAGCGGCGCGGCGGATCGAACTCGAGCACTTTGCCGACGACGCTGGTGAACTTGTCATCCTTGGTGCGCATCGCCATCGGCGCGCCCGTCCTGAGCCCGTCCCGCGTCCGGCACACCGCGCCGAAGAAGAAGGGCAGCACCTCGTCGGTCTTCACCAACGTCGACCACACCGTCTCGATCGGCGCATTGATCATCACACGGTAAATTGCGGTCTCACCGGCGTCATTCTCACTCATCACTTCGTCCCCTTTGAATTGCGCGCGGCAGCCTCTGCGGCGTACTTGATCGCTGTCACCCGGCCCGCCCAATGTTCTGAAAAGTCGTCCATCCAGCGTTCACGGATCATCTGGATCGGCGCGGCGTTGAGGTAGAGCCGCCGCGTCCGCCCGTCCTTCTCGGAAATGATCAGATCGGCGCCCTCGAGCACCGCGAGGTGGTTCATCACCGCGATACGCGAGACGTCGAACGACCGCGCCAGCTCGCCCACGCCTTGTCCCGGCTTGTCGCGCACAAGGTCGAGGATTTTCCGCCGCGTCTCATGCGCGAGGGCGTGGAACAGGCGATCTGTGTCTTCTTTGGTCATAATGTAATTACTTAATTACATATTGAGATGAGAGTCAATCCAGTCGAACGGCGAGGCGAGGCGAGTCGGGTCGCCGCCGGCGCGCTTGGCGCAGGTCTCGCGCGGCGTTATCGAAGTCCATGCCCGAGCTGCCTGAAGTCGAAACCGTCCGCCGGGGCCTCGCGCCGGCCTTCGAAGGCCGGCGCA
>JASFUX010000143.1:0-9017 GCA_050050115.1 Maricaulaceae bacterium
GTCATCGAACCCGGCGCGCCCGACGCCTCGATCCTGGTCTATCGGATGGAGTCTGCCGAGCCGGAGATCGCCATGCCGGAGCTGGGGCGGTCTGTCGTCGACGAGGAGGGGGTCGCTCTGATCCGCGAGTGGATCGCCGCGATGCCGGCTGATCCAAGCTAGCGACCGCCATCGTTGGCGCGTTAGGGTTCGCACGATGTCGGTTGATGGGCGCGGAGCGGGAAATGTCGAGAGTTGCTGTAGCCAAGGGTCGCGGCGTGTTCGCGGCGGCGTGTTCCATCGTCGTGGCGACGTTCACCGCAGGCTCCGCGTCCGCGCAAAGCTTCATGCCGGACGTCACGTTCGATCCGGCGATCCCCACGGTTGAGGACGTCTTCGGTCAGCCCGCGGGTGCGCGGATCACGCCGGCCGCCGACGTCGTCGCCTACTTCCGCGCGCTCGAGGCGGCCGTGCCCGATCGCATCGTCGTGCATCCCTACGCAGAGAGCTGGCAGGGGCGGGAGCTGGTTTACGCTGTCATCGGCTCGCCGGAGAACATCGCCAATCTCGATGCTTTCGCCGCGGACATGGCGCGCCTCGCCGACCCGCGCGCGCTGTCGGCGGGGGAGGCGGACGCGCTGATCGCCCGGCTGCCCAGCTCGGCCTGGCTTGCCCACAGCGTCCACGGGGACGAGATCTCGTCCTCCGACGCGGCGATGATGACCGCTTATCATCTGCTGGCCGCCGAGGACGACCCGGTCGCTGACGCGATCCTCGAAAACACGATCGTCTTCATCGACCCCGTACAGAATCCCGACGGGCGGGACCGCTTCGTGAACGGATACTACGACACGCTGGGGCTCGAACCCGCGGGCGACCGAATTGCTGCGGAGCGCAACCAGCCCTGGCCCGGCGGGCGCTTCAACCACTACCTCTTCGACATGAACCGCGACTGGTTCGCACTGACCCAGCCGGAGACCCGCGGCAAGGTCGAAGCCTTCCTCGATTGGATGCCGCTGATCTACGTCGACATCCACGAAATGGGTTCGGACTCCACCTACTACTTCACGCCCGAGGCGATTCCCTACAATTCCGAGATCACCGAGGCGCAGCGCGCCTTCCTCGAAGTGATGGGCCGAAACAATGCGCGCTGGTTCGACCGCTTCGGCTTCGCTTACTTCACGCGCGAGGTCTACGACGCGCTCTATCCCGGCTACGGCAGCGGCTGGCCGTTGTTTCAGGGCGCGCTCGGGACGACCTACGAACAGGCGAGCGCCCGCGGCCTGGTCGCCGATCGCTACGACGGGACCGAGCTGTCGTACGCGGACGGCGTGCGCCATCACTTCACCTCATCAATCGCGACGCTGGAAACCGCGGCGACCAACCGCGAGCGGCTGCTGCGCGCGTTCTACGACTACCGCCGCACCACGGTGGAGGAGGGGCGCTCGGGCGAGGTGCAGTCCTACATCATCCCGCCGCAAGCCGATCAGTCCGGCGCGAACCGTTTGGCGGGGCTGCTCGCCATTCAAGGCGTCGAGGTGGAACGCGCGGCGGCGGCCTTCCGCGCCTGCCGCACGGATTATGCAGCGGGCAGCTACGTCGTCCGACTCGATCAGCCGGCGGGGCGACTTGTGCGCACGCTGATGGAGCCCGACGCGCCGATCAGCGAGGCGTTCATGGCCGAGCAGGAACGCCGCCGCGCCAACGACCTGGAGGTGCAACTCTACGACGTCACGGCCTGGTCTTTGCCGTTGATGTTCAATCTCGATGTCGATCGCTGCAACGCGCGCCCGTCGGGCGACTTCGAGCCGGTTCCGCCGAGCCTCGACTTTCCTGCCACGATCGAGAATCCGGACGCGGCCTACGGCTTTCTCGCGCCCTGGGGCTCGACCGCGTCGGCTCAGCTGCTCGCCGCGGCGCTGCGCGAGGGGATCGAGGTGTGGAGCGCAGACCTTGCGTTCACCCACGGCGGTCGCGCCTATCCCAGCGGGACGTTGATTTTCCCGGGCGTCGACAAGCCGGAACTGGCCGGGCAGCTTGAGGCGCTCGCTGCGTCGACAGGGGCGGAGATCGTCGGCGTCGACGAGAGCTGGGTGACCGAGGGGCCGAATTTCGGCAGCGAGAACGCGCTCGTCTACGCCGCACCGCGCGTCGCGCTGGCCTGGGACGATCCGGTCTCGCCGACTTCGGGCGGGGCGACGCGCTACGTGATCGAGCGGCAGATCGGCTATCCGGTGACGCCCGTGCGGACCGAAGATCTCGGCTCGCCCGACCTCGACGCCTTCGACGTGCTGATCCTGCCGAGCGGCTTTGGCTACGGCGACGTCCTCGGCGAGGGCGGGCTTGAATCGATCAAGGATTGGATGCGCCGCGGCGGCGTGCTGATCACGACCGGTGCGGCGACGCGTTTCGCGGCCGATCCGGATACAGGGCTCGCCTCGTTGCGCAGAGAGAGCGCTTACGTTGAGGAACCCGCGGCTGAGGCGGAGGATGGCGCAAGCGTTCCGGGCGTGATCTTGGAGGACGCCGCCGCGCTCGATGCCGCTCAGACGCCGGCTGAAGAGTCGCCCGACGCTTCGCCGGGGATGCTCGCGCGCGCAGAGACCAATCCCGACCATTGGCTGGCCGCGGGGCTGAAGCCGACCTTGAACGTGCTCGTCGTCGGTTCGGACATCTATGCGCCGGTCCCGCGCGATCAGGGGACGAGCGTGGTCTCCTTCGCCGGGCCTGAAGAACTGGTCGCTTCGGGCTACCTCTGGGAAGAGACCCGCGCGCAGCTGGCGTACAAGCCGTTCGTCGTGATCGAGCCGATGGGCCGAGGCTATGTCGTCGCCTTCACCCAGGATCCGACGGTGCGCGGCTATCTCGACGGACTGAACGTGCTGCTCGCCAACGCGATCTTCCGTTCGGCGGCGCATGCGAGACGGTAGCCGCGGACCTCATGTCTTCCAGCCCGCCAGAACCGCTTCGGCGGCCGCGTCGAGTTCTTTGTCCGTCCACCGACGGCCTTTGATCTCGGACTTGAGCAGATAGGTGATCGGCGCCAGGAACAGGTTCACCAAAAGATCGACCGGCAGCTTCTTGAAGTCGCCCGATGCGACGCCGTCTCGCCTCAAGTCGGCGACCATGCGCCCGATGGCGCGCGCGGCTTCGCCGCCTTCCTTCTCGGCCAGCGCGGATTCGGCGAACCGAATGCCGAAGAGGAACGAGGCCATGTCCGCGCGGTAGGCGGCGTAGATCGCGCGCCAGGTGCGCTTGAGGCGCTCGGGCGCGGGCAGGGACGTGTCGACCCGCTCGGCGGCGTTCAAGAAGACCTCCGTCTTCATCTGCCGGAAGGCGACGATGAGCAGATCGTCTTTGCTGTCGAAATGCCGATAGAGCGTGCCTTCGGCGACGCCGGCTTTCTCCGCGATCGCCGCCGTCGTCGTCGCGGCGAGCCCCTCGCGCGCGGCGATCTCGATCGCGGCGCGGATGAGGCGTTCGCGCGTGGCCGCGCCCGGGGTGATCTCGGCGGTCGTCATCGGATCAAACCGCCCGCATCCGTGCGCGGTGTCAAGCACGCGACGCGGATGCTAGACGCAAGGCCGACGCAGCGCGGAGACGTTCAATGACGAAAAGCTACGAGGTTCGGCCTCTTGAGATTAGCGACCGCGCGGCATGGGAGCCGCTGTGGGCGGGCTATCTGGAGTTCTACAAGACGACCGTTCCGGGCGAGGTGACCGAAGCGACCTGGGCGAGGCTGATTGATCCGGACGGCCCGTTTCAGGGCTTCTGCGCGGCGCGGGAGGACGCGCTGCTGGGCGTCGTGCACTTTCTCTTTCACCCCGTAACCTGGGCGGTCGGGCCGCGCTGCTACCTCGAGGACCTGTTCGTCGCGCCCGACGCGCGCTGCATGGGCGTGGCCCGCGCGCTGATCGAGGCGGTCTACGACGCAGCTGACGCGGCGGGCGCCGATCAGGTCTACTGGCTCACCCAGGAAGACAATCACACCGCGCGCGCGCTCTACGACAAAATCGGCCGGGCGACGGATTTCATTAAGTATCAACGCTGATCGGGGCGTGGGGCCGGCCCGGCTCGCATTGCTCCGAAAGGCGCGCGGTGTATAACGCGAGGCGACTCGGCTTAGGGCCGATATCGTTCGCACTGTCGCGCTGCAAGCGAGGCTTTCTCATGAACATCCACGAATACCAGGCCAAGGCGCTTTTGAAGTCCTATGGCGCGCCGGTCGGTGACGGCGGCGCGGCCTTTTCGGCTGACGAAGCCGCCGAGGTGGCGCAAAAGCTCGGCGGGTCGCTTTGGGTGGTCAAGGCGCAGATCCACGCCGGCGGCCGGGGCAAGGGCAAGTTCAAGGAAGACAAGGCGGGCGATGCTGGCGGCGTGCGCTTGGCGCGCTCGGTCGACGAGGTGCGCTCTCACGCCGAGGCGATGCTCGGCTCGACGCTGGTGACCAAGCAGACCGGCCCTGCGGGCAAGAAGGTCGAGCGCATCTACATCGAGGCGGGCGCGGACATCGACCGCGAGCTGTACCTCTCTGCGCTGATCGACCGGGTGAACGGCCGCGTCGCCTTCATCTGCTCGACCGAGGGCGGGATGGACATCGAAGAGGTCGCCGAGAAGACGCCGGAGAAGATCAAGACCTTCCACATCGATCCGGCCGCAGGTTTTCAGCCCTACGTCGGGCGCAACGTCGCTGCGGCGCTGAAGCTCAAGGGCGATCAGGGCAAGCAGTGCGGCAAGCTGATCGGCGCGCTCTACAAGGCGTTCACGGAGAAGGACATGAGCCTTCTCGAGATCAATCCGCTGATCATCACCAAAGACGGCGACGTCCGGGTGCTCGACGCCAAGGTGAATTTCGACTCCAACGCGCTCGAACGCCATCTCGACGTGATGGAGCTGCGCGATCTCTCCGAGGAGGACGAAAAAGAGATCGAGGCGTCGAAGTACGACCTCTCTTACGTGGCGCTCGACGGGAACATCGGCTGCATGGTCAACGGCGCCGGGCTGGCGATGTCGACGATGGACATCATCAAGCTCTACGGCGCCGAGCCGGCGAACTTCCTCGACGTCGGGGGCGGGGCGGACAAGGAGAAGGTCACGGCCGCCTTCAAGATCATCACCGCCGACCCGAACGTCAAAGGCATCCTGGTCAACATCTTCGGCGGCATCATGAAGTGCGACGTGATCGCCGAGGGCGTGGTCGCCGCGGTCAAGGAGGTTGGCCTCAAGGTGCCGCTGGTGGTTCGCCTTGAAGGCACGAACGTCGATCAGGGCAAGGCGATCATCAACAACAGTGATGTCGACGCGATCGCCGCGGACGACTTGAACGACGCCGCTGAGAAGATCGTCGCCGCGGTCAAGGCGGCCGAGGCGGCGTGAGCTGAAAGGGCGCTGATGTGAACGCGCGGGGAGCAGCTTTGGGTCTGGCCGCGGCGGTTGTCGCGGGTGCGCTGGGGCTTGCCGGAGCGGCGGCGCAGGATGACGCGGACGCCGATCCCAACGCCGCGATCGAGGCTTGCATCCGCGCCAACGCCGCACGCGTCGAGCGCGCGTTCGACTCTTTGACCGAGGCTACCGGCTTCCTGACCGGCCACGTCTGCCTCAAGGACGTCGCCGACGCGGCCGAGATCGCCCGCGCGGCGCAACAGGAGCGTCGCCGCGCGCGCATGGAGGAGATCTGCGCCGAGTTCGACGGCCAGACGCCAATGCAGATGGTCGGCAACCCGATGGCCGCCCAGTGCCAGACTCTCGAATACCAGGACGCATGGCTCGATGCCGACGCGGCCGTCTACTACATCGGCTCTTACGCGTCCGGCCAGGTGCCCGCCGAGATGACCAGCCTTGCGGCAAGCCTCCTGCTCGACGCGCGGCTTGCGCGGCTGGAGGCGGGAGAGTGAGCGGGCCGGGGGCGACGTGAGGCATGGATTTCGTCACGTTCCTCTACCTGAGCGCGCCGGCGTTGCTTGTTGTCGCCGTCTTGACAGCGGTGATGTTTCGCGGGCTGACGCGGTCGACGTGGATGGGCTTCGTGCTTCGCCTGTGGGCGGGAGCGGCGGTCTTGTTCGCGCTGTGTGTCGCCGCGATGTTTGCGATGAAACCCTGGGTCGAAGCAGCCATCGCCGAGTGCCTGGCCGAGGGCGGCTCTTTTTGCGAGGACGACGGCCTCGCCATCATCATCCCGATCTATCCGACCGTGTACGGCTTGGGATACTGGATCGTTGCGGCGCTGGTCGTTCGCGCCGCCACGATCGGCGGACGACGCGCCGACCTCTCAGCGAAAGGGGCGTAGAGGGCCATGTCTGAGCGTCCCGCGCCGCCGACCCGCGACCAGTTCCGTTCGCTTGCGCCTTTGCGCGTGCGCTGGTCGGAGGTCGACCCCCAAGGCATCGTCTTCAACGCGCACTATCTGGCGTGGTTTGACATCGCCGTGACCGAGCACATGCGTGCGATCGGCTTTGCGTACCCGGACGGTTTCAAGCCCTACGGATCGGACACGTTCGCCGTCAACGCGGTGCTCAACTATCGCGCCTCGGCGCTGTTCGACGACGAGCTCGATCTCGGCGCGCGAATCTCCCGCATCGGTCGGACGAGCTTTGCCTATGCGTTCGGGATCTTCCGCGGCGACGCGCTGCTCGTCGACGGCGCCAACACCTACGTCAACGGCGATATCGAGACCCATCGCCCGATGCCGGTTCCCCAAGAGTTCATCGAGAAAGTCGAAGCGTTCGAAGCGGTCGCGCCCGAGCGCGCGGCTCCCGCACCCACTTAGCACCGAAGAGGCTCACGCTCATGTCCGTACTCGTCGACGCCAACACCAAGGTCATTTGCCAGGGGCTCACCGGGGCCACCGGCTCGTTCCACACCGCTCAGGCGATCGCCTACGGCACCAAGATGGTCGGCGGCGTTGTGCCGGGGAAGGGCGGGCAGACCTGGGAAGCCGAGCTGCCGGACGGCAAGAAGGCGGTGCTGCCCGTGTTCGACACGGTCTGGGGCGCGAAGGCCGCAACCGGCGCGAACGCGACGGCCATCTACGTGCCTCCGCCGTTCGCTGCGGACGCCATCCTCGAGGCGATCGATGCGGAGATCGAGCTGGCGGTCTGCATCACCGAAGGCGTGCCGGTGCTCGACATGGTCCGGGTTAAACGCGCGCTGACCGGCTCGAAGACCCGGCTCGTCGGTCCGAACTGCCCCGGCGTGATCACGCCCGACGCGTGCAAGATCGGGATCATGCCCGGGCATATCCACAAGAAAGGCTCGGTCGGGATCGTCTCGCGCTCGGGCACGCTGACCTACGAGGCGGTGTTCCAGACCACCAACGTTGGGCTTGGCCAGTCGACCTGCATCGGCATCGGCGGCGATCCGGTCAACGGCACCGAGTTCATCGACGCGCTTGAGCTTCTGCTTGGCGATGAGCAGACCCAGTCTATCGTGATGATCGGCGAGATCGGCGGCTCGGCCGAGGAGGATGCGGCCGAGTTTTTGAAGTCCGAAGCTAAGAAAGGCCGCAAGAAACCGATGGTCGGCTTCATCGCCGGACGCACCGCGCCGCCGGGACGGCGCATGGGCCACGCCGGGGCGATCATCGCCGGCGGCAAGGGCGGGGCGGAAGACAAGATCGAGGCGATGCGCTCGGCCGGGATCGTGGTCTCCGAGAGCCCGGCGAGCCTCGGCTCGACCCTTGCCGACGTGCTTGCAGCCTGAACGGGCGCCGACGTCACGGTGCGCCCAAAACCGACGTTCATTTCACCATTTTAACGCCACTTTGACCTGGAACCCCCACACCCCAGGCGTAGAGTGAGTTGTTAAGACAACTCGCGCTAGCCGAGTTGATGACCACATAGATTCCGACGGCCGGGCGAGGCCTCCCCACTCAAGTCGCCCTGTTCGACCGCCGATCGACAGGAACGTTAGGAAAATGCCCGACGATCACGGCGCGCACGCCGGCCCAAAATCCGATTTCGGCCGGTCGGAGCTCAACGAAGCGCTTCTTGAGACGATGTTTCTTTTCGGCGGCAACGCCGGCTACATCGAAGAGCTGGCTGCGCGCTACGCCGAAGACCCCAATTCGGTCGACCCCAGCTGGCGCGCTTTCTTCGAAGAGCTCGGCGACAGCGGCGAGGTGGCGACGCGCGCCGAGCGCGGCCCCGCGTGGAAGCGCGCCGACTGGCCGCCCTCGAACGTCGACGAGATGATTACCGCGCTCACCGGCGAGACGCCGCGCGAGGCCAAGGCGCCGCAAAAGGCGCCTGATGGGAAGACGCCGGGCGCGCGCCCGGCAATCGCGCCGCCAAAGACGAACGGCGCGGCCGGAGAGGTTCATGCTGCGCCGAGCGACGCGGCGGTGCGGCGCACGACTCTCGATTCGATCCGTGCTCTGATGATGATCCGCGCCTATCGGATTCGCGGGCATCTCGCCGCCAATCTCGACCCGCTGCATATCGCCAGCTTCGGCGAGCAGCCCGAGCTTGATCCCGAGACCTACGGCTTCGGCCCTGAGGATCTCGACCGGCCGATCTTCATCGACGGCGTTTTGGGGCTCGAGACCGCCACCGTGCGCCAGATGCTCGACATCCTGAAGCGCACCTATTGCTCGACCCTCGGCGTCGAGTTCATGCACATCACCAGCCCCGAAGAGAAAGCCTGGCTGCAGGAGCGGATCGAGGGCCCGGACAAGGGCGTCTCCTTCACCGCCGAGGGCAAGAAGGCGATCTTAAAGAAGCTGATCGAGACCGAGACCTTCGAGCAGTTCCTGCACAAGCGCTATCCGGGTACGAAGCGTTTCGGCATCGACGGCGGGGAGGCGATGGTCCCCGCGCTCGAGCAGATCATCAAGCGCGGCGGCGCGCTCGGGGTCGACGAGATCGTCATCGGCATGCCGCACCGCGGGCGCTTGAACGTCCTCGCGGCGGTGATGGGCAAGCCCTATCACGCGATCTTCAACGAGTTCAAAGGCGCCGACACGAACGGCAAGAACGGCTACGGCTCGGGCGACGTGAAGTACCACCTCGGCGCCTCGTCCGACCGGGAGTTCGACGGCAACA
>JASFUX010000144.1:0-8998 GCA_050050115.1 Maricaulaceae bacterium
TTCATGTCTTCGCGTTGTTCACGCTGATCGCGCGCCCGGAAGGCGAGTGGGCGGCCGCGGCGGTCGGGGCGGGCTGGCTCGGGCTTGGAGCGGTGCGCTTCGCCTTCATGCGCGCCGACGGCGCGCAGACGCGGTACAACGCGCTCGGTGCCGCTTTCGAGCTTGTCATGGGGCTGGCGCTCGCCGCGCCGCTGATCGCGCTGACGGTCGGCGGCTAGAGCGCCCGCTTGGCGATGTCCGTGCGCCAGTGCGCGCCCAGCCAGGAGATCTTCGCCACGCCCTCGTAGGCCCGATCGACCGCCGCTTGCAGCGTGTCGCCCAAGGCGCAGACGTTCAGTACTCGGCCGCCTGAGGTCACCAGCGCGTCGTCTTTCATGGCCGCGCCGGCGTGGAAGACGGAGACGTCGTCGAGCGCGTCGGCTGTATCGACCCCTGTGATCGGCCGGCCCTTCTCGACCGCGCCGGGATAGCCCTCCGCCGCCATCACCACGGTCACAGCGGATCGCGGATCCCATTCGATCGGCTGCTGCGCGCCGAGCGTTCCGTCTGCGCAGGCCTGCAGGTGCGGCACGATGTCGGATTTCATC
Organism: Maricaulaceae bacterium; assembly: GCA_050050115.1. Taxonomy (GTDB): domain Bacteria; phylum Pseudomonadota; class Alphaproteobacteria; order Caulobacterales; family Maricaulaceae; genus JASFUX01. Next base: position 588 of record JASFUX010000144.1, read on the forward strand.
CGCAGCATGAGGATTTGGCATTCCGGATCGCCGAAGCGGACGTTGTACTCGACCACCTTGGGTCCTTGTTCGGTCATCATCAAGCCGACGTAGAGCACGCCGCGGTAGGGCGTTCCGGCGCGCGCCAGACCGTGCGCGGTGGGGACGACGACGGTCTCCATCACCTGGGCCTCTTCGGCGTCGGTGAACACCGGCGTCGGCGAATAGGCGCCCATGCCGCCGGTGTTGGGGCCTTCGTCGCCGTCGAACGCGCGCTTGTGGTCCTGCGCCGCGGCGAGGGGGACGGCGGTTTCCCCGTCGATGAAGGCGAAGAACGAGGCCTCCTGGCCCGACATGAATTCTTCGACGACCAGACGCGCTGACGCTGCGCCGAAGCGACCGCCGAGGAACTCGTCGATCGTCGCTTCGGCTTCGGCGCGGGTGGCGGCGACCACCACGCCTTTGCCGGCGGCGAGACCGTCGGCCTTGATCACGTAGGGTGCGGTGAAGCGATCTAGGCAGGCCTTGGCTTCGGCCGCGTCGGTGAAGACGCCGTAGAGTGCGGTCGGGATGGCGTTGTCGCGCATGAAGTCTTTGGCGAACGCCTTGGACGTTTCAAGCTGGGCGGGAACCTTGTCCGGACCGAACGTGGCGATTCCCGCCGCGCGCAGCGCGTCGGCGAGGCCGAGCTCGAGCGGCGCTTCGGGTCCGACGACGACGAGGTCCGCGCCGCGGTCCTGCGCCAGCTGCAAGAGCGCGGGAACGTCAGTCGCCGAAACCGCGACGTTCTCCGCGCGTCCGTCGGACGCGAGGGCGAGGCCTTCGGTTCCTGAATTGCCGGGCGCGATCAGGAGCGAGGAGACGAGGGGACTCTGGGCGATCTTCCACGCAAGCGCATGCTCGCGTCCGCCGCCGCCGACGAGAAGGATGTTCATGCGGTCTGTTTAGGCCAGCCGCGTGCGTAGGAAAAGCGGCGCATCCGGACGCTCCGCGCGCCTTGCACAAGTGAAGCGACCGTCGCGGCGGATTCGACACGCCGCCCCGGAGAAATCCGGGAGAAACTCAGAAGAACCAAGGCGCGCTTTGATCTTTAGGGCGAATGACGCGAAGCTTGTCGCCGACGCGAAACGCGCGACGTCCAGAATGGATCGCAAGCGCCGATGACTGTCAGCCACCTCCCGGCCGCGGCCCCATTCGCGCAGGAGGCCGCCGCAGCGCTGCTCGGCGCGGCGATGTCGGCTGCGGGGCCTGACGGGCTCGAGTGGGCGAGTTCGGCGCCGGGGGTCTACATCCTTGCAGCGCTTTTAGCTGTCATCGTCGTCTTCCTGATCGTCCTGGCGATGCGCCGTCCGAAGATCGAGACCGAGGCCGCGCCTCCGCCGGAAGCCGCGCCCGTGCGCGAGGCCGAGGCGCGGGTGCTGGTGCTCATCGGCGCGGACGCGCCGGCGACCGAAGCGGCGCTCTCTGCTTTGCGGGAGACTTTCGCCGGCGTCCTCGCGGTCGACACCGCTGCAGTCGATCCGGCCAAGGACGGCGCCGATCCGGGCGAGCAGACGCGGCGTGCGCTCGCCGCGGCGGGCAAGGCGCGCGCCTGCCTCGTCCTCTGGCCCGCGCCGATCGAAGGACAAGATGCGAAGAGCGCAGGCTGGCGACTCTTGCGCGCAGCGCCGCTCGAAGGGGCCCCGTGCACGGAATACTATACCGCGCCGGACGAGCTTGCTGCGCCGCTCGACGCGGCGTTCAGCGCGATCGTCGCTGCGGCGGCGGCCGATTGCGCGCCCCGGAACGAAGCGCATGTTGCTGCGGCGGCCGCGCTCGTTCGCGTGCAGGACGCCCTCGATCAGAGCGAGCCGCGCCCGGCCGGCGATCTGGCCTTCCTCGAAACGGCGCGCGCCCGCGCTTCCATCGTGCTGGCGCGCGACGCCGACAGCTTCGGCCGGCTCGAAGAGGCTTGCGAAGCCGCGGTCGCTGCGCTCGAAGCGCGCGAGCGGCTGGACGAAGAGGAGGACGCGGACGTCGCGTCCGGCCCCTTGGCGCTCGCCGAAGGCTCGCTCGAGCGCGCCGAGCTGCAGGCGCTGGCCGCGCGCGCCCTCACGCTCCAGGCCGCGCGCGCGATCGAGCCCGCCGTGCGTGTGCTGAGCGAGCGTGTAGAGTTTCTGCACGCCGCGCGCCAGGGCTGGCGTGCGCGCGGCGCGCATGACCGCCTCGCGGCAGGACGCTCCGGCTACGCCCGGGCGGTGCTCGTCGCCTTTGACCGCACGGGTGAAGCCGCGCGCCTCGAAGACGCCGAGCGTGTGGCGGACGAGGCCGTGCGGACGCTCGGACGCGCAGGGGGCGACGACGCTGATCGTGACCGGCGCATCGCGTTGCTGCTGCTGCGCGGCGCGATCCGCTCCCGCCTCGTCGAGCGCAACCCGCGCTCGGATCTCGGCGACGCGGCGCAAAGCGATCTTAAGGTCGCGCATGAGCTGGCGAGCCGTCATCCGCCCCGGCCCGCGGCGGTCGAGGTTGCGGTGGAGCTGGCCGACGATCTGGCGCGCCGGGGTGCGCGTCAGCGCGGCGCGGAGGGCTTCGACCAGGTCGTCGCGATCTATCGGGGCTGTCTCGAGGCGTCGGCCGGCGCCCCGCCGGTCGATTCGTTGGTCATCGCCCGCGCGCGAGCGGGCCTCGGCCGGGCGCTCTTGCAGATCGGCGAGCGCCGCCGCGACCGTGCGGCCGCGGACGAAGCGGTCACGGCTTTGAGGTCCGCCGCCCAAGCGTTCGAGGACGCCGGCGCGCCGACCGCCGCGGCGCGCACGCGGCGCTCGCTCGAGCATGCCGAAAGGCTCTATTCCGAGCTGCGCCGCGCCCGCGCCGACGCGTGAGAGCTAGACCAGCTTCGCCACGTCGAGGATCGGACGGGTCGAGCGCCGCACCCGGGCGAGCAGCAGCGCGCCCTCCATCGCGCCGATCAGGGTCTGCGCGTGCGATCGCGCGTCCTTGGCCGAGCGGCCGTCGCGCGCCAGGACGTCGGCGATGATGTCGATCCACCGATCGAAGGCGCGCGCGCCGGCTTCGGTGATCCCTGGCGACTGCGGCGCGTTTTCGAGCAGCGTCGTCGCGATCGGGCAGCCCGAGCGGAATGCGCTCTCCTTCATCCACTTGGCCATCATCCGGCAATAGGCGGCGTAGAAGTCAGCCGGCGCGGCGTGCTTGTCGGCGAGATCGGCGAGCAAGTCGGCGACGAGGTCCCCGGCCATGTCGACCGCCGCTTCGCCGAGCGCCTCCTTGCCGGCGGGGAAGTAGTGATAGAGCGAGCCTTTCGGCGCGCCGCTCTCGGCGAGGATCTGCTGCAGGCCCGTCGAGGCGTAGCCCTGACGGCGAAACAGCCGCATCGCCGTGCGCACGAGCGCCTCTCTATGCTGCGCCGCTCGGCTCATCGCGGTCTCCGCCTCTCATCATTTCTGTACGAATAAAGAGCTCCTCGCCGAATTCCAAGCTTGACTCCGCGCGGCCGGTCCAGCTTTAGTCGTCAAATAAACTGATCGGTCTAATTGGTCAACGGAGCCCCTGATGAAGACTGCGTTCGAGATGCGCGCCGCCGCCGCCTGGATCACCATGGACGACGGCAAGGTCAACGCGATGTCGATCGACCTGCTTGAGGAGATCATGCAGCGGCTCGATGAGGCCGACGCCGCCGATGCGCACGCGGTCGTCCTCAAAGGGAGGCCGGGCGTCTTCTCCGCGGGCTTCGATCTGAAGGTCCTCAGGAGCGGGATCGAGGCCGCCGGCCAGATGACCGCGACCGGCGTGCGGCTGATCCGGCGCTTGCTGAACCATTCCCGGCCGACGATCGCGGTCTGCACCGGGCACGCCTATCCAATGGGGGCGTTCCTGCTTTTGAGTTCCGATCATCGGATTTGCGCCGAGGGGGCTTGGAACATCGGTCTCAACGAACCGGCGATCGGAATCGAGATTCCGCAATTTGCGCTGGAGCTTTCGGCCTGGCGGCTGACGCCGACGGCGGCGACGCGTCTTCAGACCGCGCAGATGCTGAGCCCTCAAGCCGCGCAGGCGGCGGGGTTCGTCGACGAAGTGCTTGCGCCAGAAGACCTGGACGCGCGCGCCGCTGAGCTTGCGGCGACGCTCGGCGGGCTGGATCTCAAATGCTTCGCCGGCACGAAGGCGCGCGTGGTTCGCCCGGTGCTCGACGCGCTCGCCGAAGCCTTCCCGCAGGCCGTCGCCGCCTGAGCGTCGGTGGAAGCTACTTCGCGTCCTTGTGCAGCTTGCGGCCGATGGCTTCGGCTTCGTCGATGATCGGCGCGCGCTGGGTCTCGATGAACGCCAGCGCGGCGTCGCGCGCCGGAACGCCGCCGCAGGCTTTGGCGTTGCGCTTTAACGCGTCCGACAAGAGCAGAAGGTCGCGCTCGGCGCCCAAGAGCTTGCCTGCGGCGTCGGCCAGCTCGTTGTTGGCCGAGCGTTCGAGCGGCCAGACTTCGCTCAGCAGCCGGCCAATGTACCACTGATCTTTGACCCGCTTGCGCCAGTCGTGGCGCGCCTCGTCCGAAGGGGTCTCGCCCTCGCTCCAGCCGACGTGGGCGTCGAGAAAGGCGAGGTCGGCCCGTGTGAGCGCGCTCTGCGCGGCGCGCTTGAGCGCGGACTCGGCGCTCTTTTGCTTGGCGAACTTCGCGATCGCCGTCTCGACGCGGTCGAACGCCTCGTTCGCAGCGGCGACTTGCGCGGCGCGTTCCTCCTCGCCGCCCGCCCGGCGGGCGATGAAGCGGGAGAATTTGTTGAAGGTCGCGGCGACCTCCTCGTCGGCGCAAAGCTCGGCGAGCTCGCGGGCCTTGGCTTCGATCACATCGGCGTCACGCGCATCGCTTAAGGCTTGTGCGGCGTCGCGCGCGGCGGCGTTGATCCGGCGTGCTGACTTGGCGTCGACCGCCCGTCCGGCGCGGGCGGCCGCCCGAATCCGCTTGAGCCGCCGCCGCGTATTGTGAAATGCGGCCTCCGGATCGGCGCGCCAGTCCTCAAGCTGGGCGCGCGCGCGCTCCAGCTGGACGGCCATCACCCGCGCCAGCTCTTTTGCGAAAGGGGCCCCGTTTTGGACGCGATACGCCGTCATTGACGTGCACGCTCCATATTTCTCCACAGGTGGAGTAATGATAGGACGATGATAAGGCTAGCCCTGGAAGTCCTTGAGAGCCGGCCGTGTTGCGTCTTGGTTGGGGGCCTTGGTTGAGGGAACACAGGCGTCGGTGACGGCCGCGAACGACATTCTTGACGTAGTGGAGCGCGCCGCTTCCTCGTCCGGCCTCAGAGAATGGCTGGATGCAGACCCGATTCTGCTCGCCATTGCGGTCGGTCTCGTCGCCGTTCTGGTGATCGATCTGTTCCTCGGCGCGCCGCGCTGGGCCTGGGGCGGCGGGCGGTCTTTCCTGCGCCGGCGACGCGAGGCCAAGTCGAAAAAGATCGCCGCCGAGCTGCGCGCGACCAGCGGCCCGCAATTCGCCGTATTGATCGCCCCGTTCAAGAAGGACCGCCGCGGCGAGCTGGGCGAGCTCGTCGATCGCGCCTTGAACCGTTACGCCGCCCCATTCCTATTCGATCGCCAGATCAAGGTGGAGGAGGCGCCGCTCGACCTGGCCGGTCCGAACGCCGGGCAGACGGCGCGCAACTGGGTGAAGGACTTCGGCGCGGATCTCTTGATCTGGGGCGAAGCGGGCGCCGGGGAGGGCGCCTTGCACCGGCTCTACTTCCTCACCGCCAAGACCGTCGCCGCGATGGAGCCGGTTCAAGAGATTCGCCTCGCCGCGCCGCGCGAGCACGACGATCATGAGCGCCTGGCGGCGGGCGTCGCCTACATCTTCGCCCGCATGGCGCTGCCCGCGGCGCGTGAGGCCGACCGCTACAGGGTGGAGAAGCTTCAGCCGCTGCTCGATTCACTTGGCGCGCTGGCGCACGACCCGCCGAGCGGTCTGGGCGCGGCGTTCGAGCAGGTGCTGCGCCGTGACGCGGCGACGATCGCGCTGTCGGTCGGCCGGCGGCGCAAGGACGCCGACGAGTTGCGCCGCGCCTCGCGTCTGCGGGTGCGCATCCTCGCCGAGATCGACCGGGCGCGCGAGCCGGTCGATTGGGCCTTCGCCCGCGCCGACCTTGGTCGGGTGCACCTGGCGCTCGGACAGCTGGAGCTGGACGACAAGCGACTCGCGGCGGCGGCCGACGCCTTTGAGGATGCGATCACCGAGCTTGGCGGGGAGCCTCATCGGCCCGACCGGGCGCGGGCTTATCTCGATCTCGCCCGGGCGACGCACGAGCGCGCGGCCTTGGCCGAGCCCGAGGCGCGCTACGCCGACGCCGCTCGACACTATCGCTCGGCCTTGAAGGCCGCGCCCGAGGACGACCCGCGCTTTCTCGACGATGCGCGCAGCGGCCTTGCGCGGGTGCTGCATTCGCTCGCCGAGATGACCGGCGACGAAGGCGCGCTCACCCAGGCGATCGAGGCCTATCGCGACGCGCGCACCGATCGCATGCGGGCGGTCGATCCCGAACGCTGGGCGCTGTTGTGCCACCGGATGGGCGACGCGCTTTCGACGCTGGCGGCCAAGCGCGGCGAGGCGAAATACTACGAGCGCGCCATCGCCACCTACGAAGAGGCCTTGAAAGAGCGCCACCGCGACTCCGCGCCGCTCGACTGGATGACCACCTGGCGCCAGCTCGGCCATGCGCTCCTGGGTTTGGGCAAGACCAAGCCCGATCTGGACGCGCTCGAAGCCTCGGTCACGGCGTTCCGCAACGCCTTGAAAGAGATCGCGCGCGAGGACGATCCTTGGGAGTGGAGCCAGATACAGAACAATCTCGGCAACGCTCATCAGGCGATGGGCGAGGCGACCGGCGAGAGACGTCATCTGGTCTCGGCCGTCACCGCCTACCGCCACGCGCTCGAAGCGATCGACAAGCACACGCGGCCCTATCAGTGGGCGGGCATCCAGAACAATCTCGGCAACGCGCTCCATGCGCTCGGCGAGAAGAGCCAGGGCGTTGACGCTCTTGAGGCGGCGCTGACGGCGCACCGCAATGCGCTGAGCGTGCGCACCAAGGAGACCGCCCGGGTCGATTGGGCGGCGACGCGCAACAACATGGGGCTGGTGCTCACCACCCTCGGCGCGCGTCTGCGCGACCCGACCCGGCTGGAAGAGGCGGTCAACGCCTATCGCGACGCGGTCGGCGTCTTCCGCATGGCCGGCGAGGTGCGCTACGCGGTGATGGCCGAGCGCAACCTCGACCGCGCCAAATCGCTCTTGGCCGAAAGCCGTCAGCTGGCGGCGGAGTAGGGCGCGCGGCGCGTTGGTTCGATCTGACGGTCAGATTGCCTTTCCGTGCGTGACTTCGGCCTAGCGGTGATTGGGCGCTGCACATCGAACCACAAGAACTAAAGAATTAGTTTTTATGCAGATCTTTTCGAACATCGTTCGTATCGAGAACGGTTGTGTCTGCTCGGCCACATTCGTCACCGAATTCGCCGAAAAACGACAAAATCCGTGCAGGACGGTTTGACGGTTTTTTGAAGGGTTGGAAGGGTGCCCGCAGAACCGCCCGGGCTGCGCGTTGCGCGGTTGACCGAGGTGGGACACTAGCGCGAGGGGCTGCGTCGGCAGTCGGCAAAGGACAGCTGGCAGGGGGTCAGACGCGGTAACGACTCGCGCACTGCGAGGAGTACTGCTGAATGCTTAGAAACCATCGGGTCAAGCTGCTCGCCACGAGCATGCTTGCGGCCCTTGGCGCGTCGGTTGCGGCGGAAGTCGCCGCGCACGCGCAGGATGACGATGAGGATCGTATTGTCGTAACCGGTTCGCGTATCGCACGCGATGAGTTTACCAGTCCGGCGCCGTTGCAGAGCCTCGATGCTGATGCGGCGCAGCAAATCGGCATCACATCGATTTCAGAACTTCTGCAGCGCACAACCGTTGCGAACGGTCAACAGATTGATCGCACACTGAATACAAATGCGGGCAACTCGAACGCGGCGGAGCCACCGCCCTTAGGCGGCGTCGGGTCGGCTAACGTCGGCCTGCGCGGCCTCGATCCGGAACGCACCTTGGTGCTGATCAACAGCCGGCGTCTCGGTTCAGCTGGGGTGCGCGGCGCGCCGGCTCAGCCCGACCTCAACCTTCTGCCGCTTTCGCTGGTCGAGCGGGTAGAGGTCATCACCGAAGGCGCCTCGGCGATCTACGGCGCGGACGCTGTGGCCGCCGTCGTGAACGTCATTTTGCGTGACAGCTTCGAAGGGCTTGAGCTTTCAGCAAATGTCGAGCTCCCCGACGCTGAAGGTGGGGAATCCCGGCAACTGTCGTTCCTGACCGGCGCTTCGAACAGCCGCGGCAGCTTCGTGCTTGGCGGCGAATACTACGCTCAGGAGCGCGTCAGCCTTGGCGATCGCATCGACTGCCGAC
>JASFUX010000145.1:0-8894 GCA_050050115.1 Maricaulaceae bacterium
CCCCTATTTCGCCGAATCCGAGACGCCGTTGCTGACCGGTCGCGCCGTCGCCGCGCTCGCAGCCGACCCGGACGTGGGGCGCAAGGCGGGGCTGATCTGCTTCGCTTCCGATCTCGCGCGCGAGTACGGCTTCACCGACGTCGACGGCCGCGTTCCCTACTTCCCGCGGATGTTCGACGCGAAAGTGTGCGAGATCGCCGAGAAGCCGCTCGACGACGAGGGACGCTTCCTCGTCTGGGCTCGATACTGCCAGATCCACCAGGATCCCGCGCGGGCCGAGCTGGCGAGGCTGCTCGCCGACGCGCTTGGTTTCAAAGACCTGGGCCCCGGTCTTGGACCGGCTTCAGATTCGCGATGAGCAAAAGCGCCGCCATTCCGGTCGCTCTGGGCCTGCGCGCAATGCGCGGCGGCGCCGCAGCGGTCGGCGTCATCGTCGAGGATGGCGCACCGCGCGTCGTACTGTCGTCGATCCTCGCCACGGCGGCCGACGGCGACCGGCTTTCTCAAGAGCCCTATACGCTCGCCGCCGAGATGCCGCGCGGCGCGGACGGCGGACCGTCCGCAGAAGCCGCGGCGGCTGTCGCCGAAGGACGCAAGCGCCAGGACGCGCTCGCGGCGCAAGGCTTTGAAGATATCGTCCGTCGACTGCGCGACGCAGGCCGCGAACCGATCATCGCGGCGCTGCTGCTCAACCGCGCCGGCTGGGTCACCGATCTCCTCTCCTACAGCCTCGCCTATGCCGATCATCCGCCGGTCGCCGAGGGACTTGCGGTGCGCGAGGCGCTCCGGTTCGCGGTCAACAAAGCCGGCCTCGAGCTCGCCGAGATGGACGAAAAATCGCTGCCCGACCTAGCATCCGAAGTGCTCGATCTTCGACCAGCCGAGATCGACGCCCGCCTCAAGGCGCTCGGCGCCGAGGCCGGCCGGCCGTGGCGCAAGGAGCAGAAGCTCGCCTGCCTCGCGGCCTGGGTTTCACTCCGGGCGGCGCGCTGATGGCCAGACGCAAGTCGATCAGCGACGAGGAGATCCTCGACCGCGCCCTGCCGGTGATGGCGAGCGCCGGGCCCGCCGGCTTCACCCTCGCCGACATCGCCAAGGAGGTCGGGGTCGCGCCAGCGACGCTGCTGCAGCGTTTCGGCGACAAGAAAACCCTGACCGAGCGCGTCTTCGCCCGCGACAACGAGCGCTTCCTCGACTGGATCAAGGACCTGCCGGAGGGCGTCGGCGCCGATGTCGTGATCAAGATCTACGCCGACGCGACGACGCTGTTCGGCGAGGACGCCAGCCTCGCCGATCACCTACTGTGGCTGCGCGAGGACATCCGCGATCCGATGATGAACCGGCTGGCGCTCGAGCGCTTCAAGGTGTTCCGCGCCGCGATCGTCAAGCGCCTGCCGCCGATGCGCGTGCCGGCCAACACCGCCGCGCGCCTCCTCGACGCCCAGTTCCACGGCGCGGTGGTCCAATGGGCTCTGGAGCCCCGCGGAACGCTCACGAGCTTCGTGGCGCGGAGCTTGAGGGACTGGTTCAAGCTGGCGGGAGCTTAGAGGAAGAAAGCGTGTCGGCGGAGGAACCAGCTGCGAGCTTCGAGCGTCGGGCTGGCGTCTCGGTTCGCTGATCCGCGTTCCAAGGATCGAACGACAGCTTCGGAGCGATCTGGACCGCCAACGCCAGAGACCACGCGACCGAAAATCGCCGAAATGCGTCGCTCGGACTTTCGGCTACGCGACCCGATCTCCGGGCAACTGTTTATCGCACCGTCTCCTTCTCTTTCGGAGCGGAGACGCGACGTGTCTTGGCCTTCGCCTTGGGCTTCGGCAGGAGCCGGAAGCGAGTCTGACACCAAGCGAAGTCGACACCAACGTCCAGCAGAGCATCGGAACGTCCACACGGGCACGCAAATTCCATCACCCACAAGACACGATAGGTCTCACCGGCGACGAGGGGTACCGGCTCTCCCGTAAAATGGTTCGGGGCGGCGTTGACGCATAGAACCAGGTCGCCAGGACCGACTGCATAGCTCATAGCTTCCATCCCTTGCGGCGACAGAGAAGATAGACACGGGCCAGCATGCGACAAGTACCGTATTGCCTCTCACGCGACACAAGGCGTCGAGCTAGCCGGCGCACGTAAAAACCGGCCGTTTCGATTGCAAGCCAGTCCGTGACGTTCTCTCGCCGAGAGCGGACGTTGATCCCAAGTCAACCTCCGGTATCTTGCTCAAGGGAGGCTGCCAGCTTTGCGGCTTGTGATTGACTGCGACCTCGTCAAACAGCTGATCGCCAGCCAGTTCCCCCATCTGCGCGGCTTGCCTGTCCGCGCTGTTGAGAACAGCGGCTGGGACAATCGCAGCTTTCACCTCGGCGACAGCTTCTTAGTCCGAATGCCGAGCGCCGCGCCGTACGCTGCGCAGATCGCAAAGGAGCAGACGTGGCTCCCCAAGCTGGCGTCGCGTTTGCCGTTCGATATTCCTGAACCCGTCGCCATGGGCGCGCCGGAGGCCGGCTATCCATTCGCTTGGTCTGTCTACAGATGGATCGACGGGCGAGACGAAGCCGAAGCTCCGGTTTCCGACCTGCCCCGACTGGCTGCTGATTTGGCTGACTTTCTCCGGGCCCTATGGGCGATCGATCCGACCGGTGGACCGCCTGCTGGCGATGAGAACTTCCACCGCGGCGGCTCGCTCTCGATCTATGACGCCCAGGTCCGCGAAGCGGCGCAGCTGCTCAGCGAAGCCTACCCGGCAGCCGCCATCCAGGAACTGTGGGACACGGCGCTGACCGCCGATTGGAGCAACCCCGCGGTTTGGGTTCATGGCGATATTGCGCCGGGCAATCTCATCGTGCGCGATGGACGCCTGCGCGCAGTCATCGACTTTGGTCAGATCGCCGTCGGCGACCCTGCGTGCGATCTCGCGATCGCTTGGCGGAGGTTCGACCAAAGTTCGCGCGAGACCTTTCGAAGGGCGCTGGACATTGACGACGCGACCTGGGAACGCGGAAAAGCCTGGGCCCTCTGGAAGGCGTTGGTCGTCCGTGCAGGTCTCGTTCACACAAACACTGCGGAGGAAGCCGCCGCGGCCCAAACGCTCAAGGCGATTCTTCACGAGTCCTGATCGATCGACCGGAATGGGCCAACGACAACCGCTCAAGCCGTCCAGCTCGAACGTCCCGCGTGCAGTGGTCTGCGGGCATCCGATGTTGTGGGCCATGCATGACCCAGGCGCGCCGGCTCCCGAAGACCCTGCGCGCCTCTTCCCCTAAACCCGCACCGCCTCGGTGATCTTGTAGGTGAGGTCGTCGCCGTCGGCTTCGTGGATGGTCAAGTAGTCGCCGAGCCGCAGCTGGTGCTCGCCGAGCCTGTAGACCGGCTCGTCCGGGCCTTCCTCGTCCTCGTCGTAGTGGAAGAACCACTTCCCGCCGCGATGGGTCAGCCAGCCGTCAGCGAGGTCGTCGTCATTCGGTCCGAAGCGATTGACCGTGCACGCCTTCTTGTGCGCGCGCCAAAGCTCGAGGTCGAGCTTGCCGTCCTTGTCGAGCGGCGCGACCACGACATAGCCGTGCGCGTCGTCGCCTTCGGGATAGCCGGCGTCGGGATTGCGTCCCAGCCGCATGGTCACGCGCGTCAGCGCCATGTCGTTCTCCTTGTCGAGTGAAAGTTTGCTAGTGCGCCAGCAGCAAAGATAGGCCGTCCGATCCGAGCATGGAACGGGTCGCGCCGCCGAACACCGCCTCGCGCAGCCGCGCATGTCCGTAGGCGCCGGCGATCAGAAGATCCGCGCCGCCGCCCGACTTCGCCGCGTCGACCAGCGCCTTGCCGTCCCCGCCCTCGGTGGTGACCAGCTCGATCCGCGCGTTGGGCGCGCGGCCCGCGATCCAGCCGCGCGCGTGCGCCGGATCGGCGATCGCGGCGTCGGCGGCTTCGACATCCCTGGGAGCCTGGACGATGTGGATCTCCTTGGCTTGAGCGAGGATCGGCGCGGCGGCCTTCAAGGCGCGCGCCGCCTCCCGCGAGCCGTCCCAGGCGGCCGCGACGATCTCGAACGCAGGCTTGCCGCGCGGCACGAACACCGGCGCGCCGTCTTCGAGCAGCAAGGTCTGGAAGACGTCCGTTAAAAGACCATCTCCGCGCGCCGAGCGCGAATCCGCGACCGCCAGCGCCGCAAGCCGGGCCGGCGCCGTGGCGCCGCCGCGCGGGCCGTCCATGCGCTCGTAGGCCGCGCCGAACTCCTGCGCCGCGGCCTCGGCGTCCTTGGCCGCCTGCTCGCGCGCCTCGCGCAATGACTGAGCCGCGGCCGCGCCGAAGCCGGCGACCCCGTCGCCGGCGACCATCAACAGCGCCGCGTCGTCGCGGCCGATGAAGGCGGCGCGCACCTCGGCGTCGTAGAGCGGGGCGAGCGCGCGGGCAGCTTCAAGCGCTTCGCAGTCTTCCGCGCCACCGCTCAAAGGGACATAGATCGCATGTCGCGCCATCAACTCTCTCCTATAGGGCTGGCGAGCTGACCTTCGCCCCAATATAGCTCCCGGGCTTGATCTCTCGCGCAACGGCGGCGATCACACCATTTGGTAGGACTACGAGTCGAGCCTGAAGGACGAACGGCGAAGATGGCGCAATCGCGGGCGCGAACGACACAGAAGACCGTCGCGGCCAAGCGCGCGGCCCGCACCAAGCTGGCCGCAGCCGCCAAGAAGGGCCCTCGCGCCTGGCAGCGCATGCTGTCGGGGCGCCGGCTCGATCTGCTCGATCCCTCTCCCCTCGACGTCGAAATCGAAGACATCGCCCACGGCCTGGCGCGCGTGGCGCGTTGGAACGGTCAGACCAAGGGCGACTGCGCCTTCTCGGTCGCCCAGCATTCGCTCTACGTCGAGAAGATCGCCACCCGGCTCGATCCGCAGCTGGAAGACAAGTGGCGGCTCGCCGCGGTGCTGCACGACGCCGCCGAGTACGTGATCGGCGACATGATCTCGCCGTTCAAGGCGGCGCTGGGCGTGAACTACAAGGACTTCGAAGAACGGCTCGAAGGCGCCGTGCATATCCGTTTCGGTCTGCCGCCGAACCTCCCGGCGCGGGTCAAGACGCAGATCAAAGAAGCTGACATCATCTGCGCCTACTTCGAGGCCACCCAGATCGCCGGCTTCAGCCCAGACGAGGCGCGGACGTTCTTCGGCGCGCCGCCGGACGGCTTCAAGCTATCGATCAAGCCGGTTCCGGCGTCCGAGGCGCAAGCCGCCTATCTTGACCGCTTCGCGAGGCTTTATAAGAGCGTGCACGGCGCATCTGACAAAAGCGGGGCCGCATGAAGATCATCGTCTGCTCGCTCGAGCGCGCGCCGCACCTGATCCAATCCGAGCGGCCGAGCCACGTCGTCTCGCTGCTATCGCCCGAGGAAATCCACCTTGCGCCCGAAACCGAGCGGCCGGACCGGCATTTGCGCCTGCCCGTTCACGACATCCGCGACACCGAAAGCGTCGACGGCGCGCTCGCGCCGAACCTCAAGCATGTCGAAAATCTGATCGGATTCTCCAGCGGTTGGTCGCCCGCCGAGCCGATGCTGGTGCACTGCTGGGCGGGCATCTCACGCTCGACGGCGGCGGCCTTCACCGTCGCCTGCGCGGCAAATCCGGACGCCGATGAGACGGAGATCGCCCAAGCCTTGCGCATCGCTTCGCCCACGGCGTGGCCAAACCCGGTGCTGGTCGCTCACGCCGACGCGCTATTGGGGCGCGGCGGCCGGATGATCGAAGCGATCGACGCGATCGGCGTGCCCGATCATTTCGAGGCGAGCCCGTTCCACATCGCGGCGGCGTATGAGCCAAAGGAGCGGTAAGGTGGCCGACAACGCCGCCGACAGAGCCCAGTTCGTCATCGGCCTGACCGCCGTGATCCTCGCGCTCGACGGCCGCGCGCCCAAGGTGCTGGTCGTCAAGGACGAGACCGTCGGCAAGCAGCCCGGGCGCCGCGCCGCGCTGCCGTTCGGTCCGTTCGACCCGAAAGGGCATCGCACGTTCGAGCTGGCGCTCCGCGCTTTCGTCCGTGATCAGACCGGTTTCGAGATCGGCTACGTCGAGCAGCTCTACACTTTCGGCGACCGCGGCCGCGAGGCGCCGCGCGCCCACGTCGCCGACGGCCTTTCCGCGCGCGTCGTCTCGGTCGGCTACCTCGCCCTCGCCGCAGAGCCCGGCGAGGCGCCGGGCGGGACCTGGGCGGACTGGTATCAGTTCTTTCCCTGGGAGGACTGGCGCTGCGGCCGCCCCGACGCCCTCGACCAAGTTCTTGCGCCGCGCCTCAGGGCCTGGTCGGACGAGGCCGAGGGGCAAGGCCGCCGCGCCGCCCGCTGGGCCCGGGCCCGCGTCGCCTTCGGCCTCGACGGCGCGGAGTGGAACGAAGAGCGCGTGCTCGACCGCTACGAGCTGCTCTACGAAGCCGGCCTCGCGCCCGAGGCCGAGCAGGACGACAAGCGCTCCCGCGGCGAGACCCCGCCGCCGCTCTCGGCGCTGCCGCTCGCCCCCGGCCTCGGGGCGCCGATGGCGTCAGACCATCGCCGCATCCTCGCCACGGCGATCCAGCGCATTCGCGCGAAGATCAAGTATCGGCCCGTAATCTTCGAGTTGGTCGCTTCCCCCTTCACCCTTTCGGCGCTGCAGACGGCCGTCGAGGCGATCCTCGGCCTGTCCCTGCACAAGCAGAATTTTCGGCGCGCCCTGGCGGGCTCGGGGCTGGTCGAGGGCACCGGCGAAATGGAGACCGGCACCGGCGGCCGGCCAGCCGAGCTTTACCGGTTCAAAAGCGAGATCTTGGCGGAAAGGCCGTCGCTTGGGGTGGCCGCGCCGCGGGTCAAGGAGGGCTAGCTAAACGCTTGTGCCTACTCCGCCGTCATGCCTCCATACGGAGCAACAGGGCGGGAGGACAGTCATGGTTGAGGCGACGAGCGCGCGCAGGCCGTATCCGGCGGCGGCCTATCTCGGACCAATGTTTCTCGCGTTGATCATCGGTTCGTCGATTGGGATGGCCACCTCAACGGTCATGGCGCTTCTGCCGATGCACCTCGTCATCGAGTACGGCCGAACGCCCGTTGACGTCTCCCAAGACCTCGCCGCGGTCGGCCTGGGTGTCGGCACCTTGACCCTGATCATCCAGATCTTCGCCGCCTACTTCTGCTATCGCGGCGCTATGGCTTGGTTCGCCTTTCTGATGACGCCGAGCGGGCGGGCATCGCGGGCGGATTACTGGCTCAAGTACTGGTTGCCGTTCTTCGCGCTGTCGTTTCTCGTCTTTGTTCCGCTCGTCGTGGTCACGGCCAGCCTTATTCCCGTCATGGTCAACACCGCCGGGCCTGCGGATCTATGGCCGATTGCGCTCGGCCAGGCGCTCTCTCACTCGATTCTCATCGACATCTTGCTGATCTGGCCGGCGTTCTGCGTGCTGGCCAAGCGACTGCACGATCGCGGCAAGTCGGCGTGGTTCCTGTTGATCCTGCTGATCCCGATCGTCGGCGCGATCTGGATGTTCATCGAGGTCGCCCTGCTGCCCGGCCAGCGCGGGGAAAACCGCCACGGGCCCGATCCGCGGGAAATCGCCGCCTGACCGCCGCGACACCCCGTCCCTTTCGGCAGATATTGAGATCGCGGGCCGAACCCGCTAAGCCCTAGCGCCTATTTCGAAAAGCGCCTCCGGGAGACCCCCCTCGATGAAAGTCCTCGTGCCCGTCAAGCGGGCGATCGACTCCAACGTGAAGGCTCGGGTCAAGCCCGACCAGACCGACGTCGACCTCAACAACGTCAAGATGGCGATCAACCCCTTCTGCGAGATCGCGGTCGAAGAAGCGATCCGGATGAAGGAAGCGGGAACGATCGAGGAGATCGTCGTGGTCTCGATCGGCCCGGAAAAAGCGCAGGAGCAGATCCGCCACGCCCTCGGCATGGGCGCGGACCGTGGCATCTTGATCAAGACCGACGAGAAGGTCGAGCCGCTGGCGGTGGCCAAGGTGCTCGCCAAGGTCGTCGAAGAGGAAAGCCCCGAGCTGGTGATCCTCGGCAAGCAGGCGATCGACGACGACAGCAACCAGACCGGACAGATGCTGGGCGCGCTCCTGGGCTGGCCGCAGGCGACCTTCGCCTCGAAGGTCGAGAAGACCGACACCGGGATCAGCGTCACCCGCGAGATTGACGGCGGGCTGCAGACCCTGGCGCTCGAGCTGCCGGCGATCGTGACCACGGACTTGCGCTTGAACGAGCCGCGCTACGCGTCGCTGCCGAACATCATGAAGGCGAAGAAAAAGCCGCTCGACATCAAGGAGGCCGCAGAGACCGGCGTTGACCTCTCCCCGCGCCTCGAAGTCGTCAAGGTCGCCGAGCCGCCCAAGCGCGAAGCCGGCGAGAAGGTCGAGACCGTCGCCGATCTCGTCTCCAAACTGAAGAACGAAGCGGGGGTGCTCTGATGGCTGTTCTCGTAATTGCAAGCCACGACAACGCCGCGCTTTCCGACGCGACGCTGAAGACCGTCACCGCCGCGAGCCAAATTGGCGGCGATATCGATGTCCTGGTGGCCGGTTCCGGCGCTGGCGCGGTCGCCGAGGCGGCCTCGAAGATCTCCGGCGTCCGCAAAGTGCTGCACGCGGACGGACCGACGCTGGAAAAGCATCTGGCCGAAGCGCTTGAAGCGCTAATCGTTCCGCTAGCGGACGGCTATGACGCGATCCTCACTGCGGCGGACACCTCGGGGAAGAACTTCATGCCGCGGATCGCCGCTAAGCTTGACGTCATGCAGCTCTCCGACGTCGTCGCGGTCGAGGCGCCGGACACCTTCGTGCGCCCGATCTACGCCGGCAACGCCTTCATGACGGTGAAGTCGAAGGACGCCAAGAAGCTGCTCACCGTGCGCACCACTACGTTCCA
>JASFUX010000146.1:0-8834 GCA_050050115.1 Maricaulaceae bacterium
CTTTACAAGCGTGCGGCGCGCTTCGACGACGCCGAAGCGACCTTGACCGCAGTCGTCGAGAACCCTGACGCAACGCCTGCGCGCCGCGTTGATGCGACTCTGCTTCTCGCAGGGATCGCCCGGACGCAGGGTCGCCTCGACGACGCGCGCACTCTTGCCGAAACCGCGCGCGGTCTCACCGAAACGGAAGGGCTGCCTGCTCGGCAAGCGCGCGCGCTGATCATGCTCGGCGTGCTCGCTCGGTTGCGCGGAGACCTCGACGCCGCGGAGTCTTTCCATCGTGAAGCGCTCGTGTTGGCCGAGACCACGACAGATGAAGAAGCCGCGGACGATGCGCGCGGGCACCTTGGTCTCGTGCTGCAAACGCGCGACGACTTCGGGGCCGCGGTGCCGTTGCTCGAAGCGGCGCTCGCCGGAGAGACGGCGCGGGGCAATCCGATCGGGCAGGCGCAGTGGGCCGGCAACCTTGGCGCGGTCGCGTTGCGGCGCAACGATCTGGACGCTGCGGAGCGCTACATTTCTCAGTCGGCGGAGATCGGTGAGCGCTTGGGCGCGCGAGAAGGCCTGGCGCAGGATCTATCGAACCTGGGCGTCATCGCGATCAGCCGTGGCGACATCGACCTCGCGGCGGAACGATTCGAGCGCGCGCTGGGGATCGCGCGAGAGGTCGGCCTCGACGAGCTGGAGCCGTCGCTCCTCGCCAACCTCGGTTACCTGGCGAGTGATCGGGGCGATCCGACGGCGGCGTGCGAGTACTGGGCCGAGGCGCAGAGCGGCCTGGAGGCCTTGAACAGCCCGCTCGCCGAGCAGATCGCCGGCGCGCGCGCGGAGAGCTGTCCGCCAGCTTGAAGCTTCAAACGCCCAAAAATATCGCCCGCACAAAATCCCGATAGAGAAGAACCTGCCGCGGCAGCGCGGCTTGATCGTGCAGGACGCGCGACAGGATGATGCCGCCGTCGGTGACGGCTGAGAGCATGTCCGCGAGGTCGTCGAGATCGATGTCGATCTTCGGGGGATAGCGCTCGGCGATGATCTCCAGCCGATCGCTGAAGCGCTTGCGCCAGGCGAGAACGGCCTCGGCGTTCAGATCACGCACCTCTTTGTCGAAGATGCGGTCCTGGTAGCAGACCGACGCGATGATGCAGCCTGGGTGCTCGCTTGGCAGGTCGGAGAACATCTCCGACAGCATCTTCAGGCCGACCAGAAAACCGTGCAGCGGGTCTTCGTTCAACTCGTCGGCGCGGCCGAACAGCTCGTCGAACAGCTCGACCTCGCGGTCCATGTAACGGCGCAGCAGCGCCTTCGCGAGCTCGCTCTTGTCCTTGAAGTGGTAGAAGAAGCCGCTCTTGGTCACGCCCACCGCGGCGATGATCTCTTCGATCGAGGTGCCCTCGAAGCCCTTCTCCAGCACCGCGGTTTCGGCGACCTCGAGGATGCGGTCGCGGGTGTCGGTCTTGGTCTTCGGCGGAACGCTCATCGTCAGTCTTTCATCGGCTCCCGGACGGTCGGCGAACTGTACCGCCGGTCAAGTCGGCGGCCAATTCGAGCGCACGGGCGCTGCATCTCTTTCCAAGCAACCTAATAACTGTCTGAAATCGCGCAAAAAAACAAATTGCCGTCGTCTTGACCATAAGTCGGCTCATCTCCGCCGTTTGATCGACTAGGGTCCGCGTCAATCGCGCTCGAGTTCTCGGGCGTCAATCCATGCGAGGACCCAATGACCAAGACATCCGCGCGGCGCGCTCTGCCGCACGAAGGCCGCGCGCTCTACCTGACCGACGGCGGCATCGAAACGACTCTGATTTTCCATGACGGCTTCGAGCTGCCCGAGTTCTCCGCCGTCACTCTGATGGAGACGCCCGAGGGCCGCGCCGGCCTCAAGTCCTATTTCGAGCGCTATCTGCCGATCGCGCGCGAGGCCGGGCTCGGCTTCGTGCTCGAAAGCCCGACCTGGCGGGCGAGCCCGGATTGGGTCGGCAAGATCGGGCTCGATCTCGAAGGCATCGAGCGCGCCAACCGCGCAGCCATGGCGCTGATGGCCGAACTGCGTGAAAGCTACGAGACCGAGCGCTCGCCGATCGTGATCTCCGGCTGCGTCGGTCCGCGCGGCGACGGCTATGATCCGGGCGCGGTGATGACGCCGGAAGAGGCCGAGCGCTATCACGCCTGGCAGATCGGCGTGCTCAAGGACGCCGGCGCCGAGCTGATCACCGCGATCACCATGACCAACATTCCTGAGGCGATCGGTCTGGCGCGCGCGGCCGGTAAAGCCGGCGTACCGGTGGTGATCTCGTTCACAGTCGAAACGGACGGTCGTCTGCCCGCGGGCGATCTTTTAAAAGACGCGATCGAAGCCGTGGATGCGGCCTGCGAGGTCAAACCGGCGTACTACATGATCAACTGCGCCCACCCGACTCACATCGATCAGGTGCTCGAACAAGGCGCTGCGTGGACGGATCGTATCGGCGGCTTGCGCGCGAACGCATCCAAGTGCAGCCACGCAGAGCTCAACGAGGCTGAAGAGCTTGATACGGGTAATCCGTCCGAACTCGGACGCGAGCATGCCGAACTGGTCGCGAAGTTTCCCGCGATCCGCGTGCTCGGCGGCTGCTGCGGCACCGATCATCGCCACATCGCGGCGATCTCGGAGGCGTGCGCGGAGACCGTTTGACGATTTGTCGTGCAATCGTCATCTCCGCGGGTGAAGAACACTCCCTCCCGACACGGGAGGGAGTGTTTTTACGTGGGAGACGCCAATGCTTCGCTCAGGGCTGCTGTTCGTCGCGCTGACGGGCCTCGCCGCTTGCGCCGGATCTCAATACGGGCCGGCAGACGTCATGCCCGTCGATGCCGGGACGCTCTCGGGCGGCCGGCCGATCGTGATCGCCCACCGCGGCGCCAGCGGCTTGCGGCCTGAGCATACGCTCGCGGCCTACGCGCTGGCGATCGAGCAGGGCGCGGACGTGATCGAGCCGGATCTGGTGATGACCGGGGACGGCGTGCTCGTCGACCGGCACGACCGCTATCTGTCGACCACCACCGATGTCGCCGAGCATCCCGAGTTCGCCGAGCGCCGCCGCGTTGATCCCGCCGGATCAGATCGGACCGACTGGTGGGTCGAAGACTTCACGCTCGACGAACTCAAAACGCTGCGCGCGGTGCAGCCGTTCCCCGGACGCTCGACGGAGTTCGACGGCCTTTATGAGATTCCGACGTTCGATGAAGTGATCGATCTCGCCAAGGCGCGCTCGGCTGAACTCGGCCGGACCGTCGCGCTTTATCCCGAGACCAAGTCGCCGGGCTACTTCGCCTTGATCGGTCTCGACATGGAAGCCCCGCTCCTCGCCGCGCTCGAGCGCGAGGGTTGGACCGGACCGGACGCGCCCGTCTACATCCAGTCGTTCGAGCCGGAGATCCTGATCAGCTTGAACGAGCAGATCGATGCGCCGCTGGTGATGCTGGTCTCGCCCACAGCAACTGGGGTCGCGAGCAGCGGCGCGCCGACGCCCAACATCCCGCTCGAAGAAGCCGCCGCATTCGCTGACGGCGTCGGGCCGGAGAAGACCCTGGTGATGACCTCGACCGGCGAGGACACCGGCTTCGTCGCCGCGGCGCACGCGCTTGGGCTGCTGGTTCATCCTTGGACGTTCCGCGACGACAACGTGCGCGACGGCTTCGACAGCGCCGCGGACGAGATCGCCCGCGCGTTCGAGATCGGCGTCGACGGCGTGTTCACGGACTTTCCGGCGACGGGCGTCGCGGTGAGGGACGGCGAGGCGATGTAACTTTCCTCCCCCTTGGGGGGAGGTGTCCGGCATTAGGTAGCAAACACACCCGGCACTGTATCGGAGAACAGGGCCGCGGCGAATAGCCTTGGCGCTATGACCGAAGGCTACAAGCTGACCGCTTCCGGGCTGTTGCGGAAGCGCCGCGATCTGGTGCGCGAAGTCGACGGCTTGCGCGAGCGCCTCACCGCCATCGGAAACGATATCGCCGTCTTAGACCAAGCCTTGCAGGTGTTCGGGATCGCGCCGCCGGAGACCGCCCCGGCGCGCTCAGCCCGTATCGTGGTGTTCTGCCGCGGCGAGCTGCGCGCCTTCATCCATGATGCTCTGACAGCCGCCGAGAGGCCGTTGACGACGCGCGAACTGTCCGCCTTGCTGCTCGACGACCAGGGCCGCGACATCGCCGACCGCAGGGTGCGCAACGAGACCATGAAGCGCGTCGGCAAGGCGCTGCGGCAGATGGCGCAGGCCGGTTGCGTGGTCAAAGAGCAAGGCGAGCGACCGCAGGATGTCTCATGGTCGCTTGCGCAAGGCGCCGACAACCCTTTGTGGAGGCCAAATTCTGAGTAAAGGAGAACCTGCGAGCGTCTTCCCTCGATCCTGGGCCCGCCTGAAACGGCGCGGGCGACAGGCCCGGGAAAGGAGGTGATTGCATGGCTCGCCAACAACAGCCGCGAGCGGTCCAGCCTAAGGCTGGGCCGAAGGACAAGACCGTCGCGGTGAAGGCCTACTGGCGGCGCAAACCGCGCAGGAAGGCCAAGAAGGCTAGCTAGAGCTAGTCGCTGGCGGTCGGGGTTGTCTCTTCCCAGGGGCGACCTCGACCGCTTCTCTATGTCTAGGCCGCATGGCCGCGTTTTGCAAGATACTCCGTATCCGGCAAATGCAGTTCGCGCTGTGGAAAACTACGCCGCGGCGCGTTGCCAGTAACCTTTCCAGACCCGCGACACCGGAGCGGCCAGCGCGGCGCCGACAACGGCCATGAACTGACGCCCGTTGTCCTGCCGGCGGTGATCCTCGCGCCATGCCATCTCGCCGGCGTAGGCGTAGAGGTAGCGGCCTGAGATGCGGTGATGCGTGCCGATCTCGGCGCGGCGGAGACGCGAGAAGTAGGACTCCGCTTGGTTCGTGCAGGCGCCGTCATCCGAGAACGCGACGCTGTGATTGATCCGGCGCAGCGCGAACATGGTATGCAGACGATCCCAGACCGGAGCCTCATCGGCGTGCACGACGGAGCCGGGCGCGACGCGCTCAACGACGGTCGGCAAGCTGTCGTCCTCGCCCTTGAACACGAACGGGAGCGTCCGGCCGCCACGTTCGCGCATTACGACGACGGCGCGGCGCTTGCCGGTCTGGTTTGATTTCAGGCGACGGTCGCGGCGTTCCTCGACCTTGTTTTCAGGCCGGACGTAGCCGCCGAAATAGGCGCCGTCGACCTCGACCGTTCCGGAGAGCCGGACATCTTGCTGTTCAGCCGCCATCGCCTCGCGCAGCTTGTGCGCCAGCACGAATGCCGTCTTGTACTGGACATCCAAGTCGCGGCTGAGCTGGAGCGCCGAGACGCCCTTGGCGCCGTTCACGAAGATCGCAATCGCGGCGAGATAGTCGCGGATATCGAGCTTCCGGCTCGCGAAGATCGTGCAGGACGTGACGCTGAACTGACGTTCGCAGCCCTTGCACTTGAAGATCTTCCGCGCCCGATACTCGTAGACAGCGACACAGCCGCAGCGAGGACACACCGGCTCGCCGTCAGTACCGGCCCAACGGATGCGCTTGAAGGCCTCGTAAGCGGCTTCCTCGGACAGGCGCAGCACCTTGGCCAGACTGAGCGTCCGGGCTTGGGCTGAAAGAAGGAAGTGCTGCGCCATGTTCATCGTTTCCGGTGTAACTATCACCGAATATGACGGTAAGACGCATCATTGTCAACGGTAAAATCATCGAATATGATGTTTTTCCACTTCGGGAGGCGTCATGCACGATGAATGGAACGACCGCGTGAAGGGTCTGCTCAAGGCCGAACTCAAGCGGCGCAATCTGACCTACAAGGATCTAGCAGAGCGGCTAGGAGCGCTCGGGGTTGTCGACAACGATCGGAACCTCGCCAACAAGATCGCCAGAGGCGGCTTCTCGGCGGTGTTCTTCGTTCAGTGCCTCGTTGCGATAGGGTGCGAGACGATCCGGCTTACGGACTAACGAACGCTCGCGAGGGGGGAAGTTCAGTGCAGCCTTCCTGTTCCAATGCCTAGAGGCGATTGGCTGCGAATCCTTGCGGTTGCGGGACTGATTCTGCTGGCCCCTTCAGGGCAAGCCCAGGAACAGACAGACGAGCCCGACCGGCCCGCCGACGAACAGCAGGAAGGTGCCAGGCCATTTGCGATTCCTGTTGAGATCATCGAAGAGCCAGAAGCCGCCGAGACCCGAGAGCGCCGTGAGCAGGAAGCCGCCGACCGCGAGCAAGCCGACCTTCTCGCCCAACAGGGCATGGACGCGGCAACGAAGCGGATGGCCAAGTATGCATTCTGGCAGACGATGCTTATCGGCATCGGCACCGCAGCTCTTCTGTATACGCTTTTCCTCACGCGACAGGCCAATAGAGCCGCTTGGGACGCCGTTCGGGTCGCTGAGGAGGTCGGGAAACGTCAAACTCGCGCCTATGTTGGCGGTCACTCGGCGGCTCTGGAGTCCGCTCCAGGCGGCGGCCTCTATTGCCATTTCGATATTTGCAACTTCGGGCAGTCGCCAGCCGAAGCGGTCGAGGTAAAGGTACAGCTCCGTTACACCATCACGGCCAAAGGCCAGGAATGGCCAACAAGCAAAGAAGCTTTCGATGAGATGTGCCGGCATCCACGCTCGATAGCGCCGCACGGTAAGGGCCGCTGCACCGTCCACATCCCACCAGACACGATCGCAAAGGTCGAAGCCGAAAGCCCGGAGCAAATCCGCTTTTACTGCATCGCAGATGTCTGGTGGTTCGACGTGTTCGATGAGGGGTGCCGCCCCGAGAACGAGCTGCACACCCGCATCATGCTCAGCCAACCGGTCGGCTCTTGGAGCGGCAAGCACTGGACTGGCGATCTGGAAGTGAGCGGCAGCGACCAAGAAGAGCGCCCCGAGACGCGCCACCCATGAGAGACGGCCCCGCCCGGCTAGGTGCGTTTGCTCCATAATGCCGGAGGTGTCCGCGAAGCGGACGGAGGGGGATTGCCTCGGCGATGGCGAGTTGTCTGAAGGCGCTCGATGCGCCGCGCTAACTCACGCACCGCGAGGCAATCCCCCTCAGTCAGCCCGGACTCCGCCCGGGCTGACAGCTCCCCCTAGGGGGAGCGTGGTTCATCCGCCGTTATTAGTCTTCGAGCGCCTCGTAGACGCTTGCCTTGAACCGGCCGCGCAGCGTGTCGGCTTCGGAGTTCTGGATCATGTAGAGCCCGAAGACGTCGTTGGTCTCGTCGGTCCAGTAGAGCGTACCTGCGTAGCCGCCCCAGCCGGCGCTCGTCGGCGAATAAGGATCTTCGAGATCGACCGGGATCAGCCCCAGGCCGAGACCGAAGTCGCCGCCGGCCTGATCGTAGAAGTAGTCCGACGCATCGACGCTGTCGTCGAGAACGCCGGTCATCATCAGCTCGAACGTCTCAGGCTCGACGATGCGCACGCCGTTCCACTCACCGCCGTTCATCTGCATCAGCACGAAGCGCAGATAATCCTCCGTGCTCGACACGAGACCGCCGCCGCCAGACATCATCGGCATGGGCGTGAACGGATCGATGAGGCCTTCTTCGTAGGCTTGCGCCATTTGGCCCGACTTGCTCGCCGGCAGATAGAACGCCGTGTCGTCCATGCCGAGCGGGTCGAGGACGCGCTCATCAAGGATGGTCTGCAGATCCTGTCCGGCCGCTGCTTCGAGCACGGCGCCGAGCACGTCGGTCGAGCGCGAATAGAACCAGGCCGCGCCCGGATCCGTCCGCAGCGGCAGGTTGGCGAGGATGTCGGCGAGCGAGCGCGCCGTGATCGACGTGGAGGATGAGCCGGCGTCGAGATACATCTCGCCCAGCTCGGTGTCGGGGCTGAACACGCCGTAGATCAGGCCCGAGGTGTGGGTGAGCAGGTGCTTGACCGTCATCTCGGTCGTCGCGGGTCGCACCTCGCCGTCGCCGACGAGCACCGTCAGGCTGGCGTAAGAGGGGATGTAGTCCGAGACCGGATCATCGAGCGCGATCAACCCGTCCTCGACCATCGACATGGTCGCGAAAGACACGATCGGCTTGGTCATCGAATAGACGCGGAAGATCGTCTGTTCGTTCATTGGCGTGGGATCGTTCGGGCCTTGCTGGCCGAGGGTTTCATACCAGATCACCTCGTTGTCGCGGCCGACAAGCATCACCGCGCCCGGGATCACGCCGGCGTCGATGTCGGCTTGCACGGCTGCGGCTTCAGCGGCGAGGACGGCGGGGTCGAAGCCCGCGGTCGCGGGATCGCCCGTGACGTCGATGCGGCCGTCCGCGGTGATCGGCCCCATCATGGGCGCGGGCGCAGTGGCGCAAGCGGCGAGCGCACAGGCGACCGCGCCCAGCGCCGCCAGGCGACGAAGCTCTATCGAAACACGCATGATCTCCCCCTCGGGTGTGAAACGTTGCGGGACCTTAGGCCGTGCGGACGATGATCGCCACCGTGCAAAAGATGAGTCCACCAACCGCGGCGCGCCGCGGTTGGCCTCAAGAACTTTCAGCTTCGCGGCCGGCGTGCAATGTTCGCCGCAGATCAGAACAGCGAGTGGGGACATGATGCGACATCATCCAAGCGTCCGCCGCGCTTTTGAGTGGAAACTCGGTGCGGCGGCGATCCTCGTCGTCTCCGCGGCGGCGTGCGCGACGGGACCGGCATCGCAGAGCGGCGCGCCGGCGGGCGGGGAAGGCATGTGGACGCCGGCCCAGCTGCCGGCGCTGGCGGACGATCTGCGGCGCGCAGGCCTCGAGATCGATCCGGAGACTCTGGCCGACCTCTCCGCGCCGCCGCTGAACGCGGTGATTTCCTTGGGCGGCTGCACGGCTTCGTTCG
>JASFUX010000147.1:0-8832 GCA_050050115.1 Maricaulaceae bacterium
CCACCGGCGCACGAGAAAAAGGATGGGACCGCGCGCTGCGGCCATCACCGCGAGATTGCCAATCGCGTCATTGCGCGAGCACAGCCACACCGAGCACACGTCGGCGCCCCGTTCCACCATCGCAGCAGGATCTGTACGCTCGCCGCGTTCGCCGCGAGCGCGAGGACCGCCACGCCGCTCATCAACCGCGCGTCGGGCGTCTCGCATCGCTCAGCCAAATCACTTCGAGCACCATGAGTTCACCCAATGTCGCGGCTGATCTTTCACTCGCCCAAGTCACGAAAATGTCTCTTCGCGCGAGTAAATCCTGGCGGTGAAATGCAACCTGAGATTTAATTCGATTAGGCTTCTAGGGGAGGGGGCTCGATGGCCGTATTCTATCCGCATGCGGTAAGATGCGCTTGTGGCGAAACGAGCACGGCGCCCTTGGCTGATGGCATAAATGCCGGCCGTGATCCGCAATTCCGTGAGCAGATCCTCAAGGGCGAATTTCACCGCCTGCATTGCGGCGCGTGCGGACAGTCGTCGATCATCGAAAAAAGCTTCTTTTACATCGACATGCCGCGCGACTGCTTCATTCTGGTCAAACCGCGCCAGGACCGTCACCTCTGGCGACAAGCATCGGCTCAACTTGAGGACATCACCGCGCGCATTCCATCCAAGCTTTCCAAGCGAACGCGGCGCGCGCTTCGTGTCGTGTTCGGGCTATCGGAGTTGCGCGAGAAGCTTGTCGCTCAAGATCTTGGAATAGATGACAGGGGCGTCGAATACTTGAAGGTTCGGGTGCTGCATGAACATCCGTTCCTCATGCGTCGGCCGCGCCTTCGCCTGGCGCTCGAAGGATCGCGAGGCGACCGCTTGGCGTTCGTCGCGGGCTTTGATCTTGATGATGCGAAGTTTCGTGTCGAAGTGCCTGCCGAAGAAGGCGCCAAGCTCGCGAACGACACGTCCGCTCTCGCGGCGTGGGCCAAGGACGCCGAGCATCGCTTACCAATCGACGAGACGCCGGGAGACTACTGGGTGAACGTCTGGCGCTGGTCACCCCAACCCAAAGCGCTCGACAGTCTCAAAGCCTACGCCGCCGCCGTGCGCGACGGCGGGACGCTCGACCCCGAGGACCCCAAGCTTTTCGCCATGCTGGCGCGGCTGCCGCGTGGAGAAGTGCTGCCCACCTGGGCGAAGCTGGATCTGGAGGTTCTGTTTCGCGAAGCGCGGCGGTTGGACTCCGGAAAGCTGCAGGATGCGATGTTTGAGGTGCGTTTCGCGAAGCCGCTCGACGACGAGTGGGCCGCCAACTCTCAACCCGACGACATCGAAACTCTGTGGCGGCTCATGGCGGCGCTGCCGCCGTCAAACGTCGAGGGCAACGCCGCCATCAACGAAATCCGGGCAAATACCGATGACGGCATGTCGTGGTACGAGCCCACGACCCACGACATCTACATTTCCAGTCGGCTGGTGTCGAACAAGGAGAATTTCGAAGACGTCGTACGTCACGAGATCGGTCATGGCGTCTATGAGGATCGCAAGGCGCTGTGCGACGACTGGCTTGAGCGCGAATTTGGCTGGAAAATGTGGAG
Source organism: Maricaulaceae bacterium (assembly GCA_050050115.1). Taxonomy (GTDB): domain Bacteria; phylum Pseudomonadota; class Alphaproteobacteria; order Caulobacterales; family Maricaulaceae; genus JASFUX01. The sequence continues at coordinate 1,581 of JASFUX010000147.1, forward strand.
CGCCAAAGAGACCGCGGGCGTCGAGGCGTGGGTCGACGCCATGGGCGGTTGGGCGCAGTGGGGCGTCTCGAAAAGGCAACGCGCCGAGATCGCCGGCTACGTCAAGCAATGCGCCGGTCGCGGCAACGTCTGGTATCCGGGCATTCGTCCCAACGTGCCGATCGATAGTCCGTGGTGGCGTCCCGACTTCGGGCCGCGTTTGGCGTGCGAGCGGACGCCGGCCTATTGGTACTCCAGCCACGCCAGCTGGTATCGCCGCGGCGGGAAGGCGTTCTTCGTCAACTACTGGTACGCGACCGTCGCCGTGGTGAACGAAGCTGCACTCGATCTCGTTTCACAAATGCCAAGCGACTACGCGGCGATGTCGCCGTTTGAATTCTTCGCCGAGCTCTACGCGCTCTACTTCGACCTCGACGATCCACAGCGCGGGGTGATCCCCCAGCAGGCGCAGGATTGGCTCGCAGAAAACCTCGCGAGCGCGTTTCAACCCACACGCCGTCCGGCGGCTCCGGCGCGCAAGGATTTTGAAGACATTCGGCGCCCCGACTCGAAGAAAAAGAAGAAGAAGCAGCGGCGCAAGAAGAAGTAACCCGAGGGGGGAAGTCGTATGTATTTCATCCATGTCGCAAGCCGCATCCGCGTCGCGGCCGTTCTATTCGCCGCTGCTGCGCTCGCCGGTTGCGGCGCCATCGGCGCAGGCCCCGTCATAACGTCACGCGGGCCAGTAGATCGAAACGCAACTACCGGGTTGGCGTATCGATTTAACGCGTCTGCGACCGTGGCGAACGCCGCCACCTCTACACCGTCGGAGCGAACCACAATGCTGCGTGACGGCTTCGCCCTCGTTTACGCCAATTGCAGCGACTACTTCGACAGCGCAGGGCGCGCGCAATCGTGGGTGATTACGGCGCGCGACATCATCGAGGTGGCGAGCACGCTCGGCACGGGCGCGGTGGCGCTCGGCAACGGCGACGACGACACCGTCGCGGCAATCGCCTTCGGCGCCAACACCGCCTACACCGGTCTCGATGTGTACACCCGCAACTATTTGTTTGGCGCCGAGAACATCGACGCCGTTCGGTCGCTCGTGTTGCGAGCTGTTGCGACCCACCGGGACGCGGTGCTGGCTCAGAACCCGACCGCCTACGGGGATGTCACACAGGCCTTGTTCGACAACCAGACCATCTGCTCACCGCGGCGCATTGCGAGTCTGACGCGCGCAGCGATCGAAGCGGGAACCGTCGAGCCCTATTCGCCTTCGGGCGGCTTGGCCGAGAACACGACCGCAGCGAACGAGCAAGTGCTGCGAGATCTCGGCGCCTTGCTTGGCTTGTCGGGTTCGGTCAGCACCGCGGAGGCTGGCGCGCTCTATTGGCTCACCATCCGCTCGGTCGACAGCGATGCAGATCGCGAGGCGATACGCGGCGAGCTTTCGCGCATCCCGGCTGCGCAAAATCCGTTCAACACCGACAACACTCTAAAGGCGCCTTGGGATTTAAGAGATCGTGTCGCCGCGCATCTGCGTTTGTTGAGCCCTGGCGCTCGACGCGCGCTCGACGAATGGATCGTCGCAAAGCGCGCCGCCGTCGCCGCCGCCGCGGGACAGCCCGGTCCGCCTGCGCGAGTAGCCCCACCGGTATTTTTCCCCGAAGAAGCTCCAACGACGCGTGTCGAGATCAGAGTCCGACGCTAGCGAGTGAAGCGTTGATCGGCCGTTCGCGGATCTTTGACGACGACTGACCGCGAACGGCCGATCCTGCACGAGCGCCCTTCTCCAAGGCCGCCAGCAACACAGCTACGCCGTCGCGCCCCGCGGCGCGCGCGTTCCCGGCGGGGGCGGGTCTTCGGGGCCGCCGGCGAAGCATTGCGCGATCGCCATCCAACGCGTCGCGTTCGGGCCGGTGACGAACAGCGCCGTGTCCGCGATGTTCCGCGTCTGGGTGACCACCTGGCAGAACTCTTCGGCGCGCCCTTCGATGCGCTCGACGTCGCTCTCTTCGCCAAAGGTCCAGACCTCGCCCGAGGGCGCCGTGAGTTTCACGAAAGGCATGGGCTCGGGCGGCGTCTCCCCGCGCACCTTGAACGTCCAACCGTAGGTGTTCACGCCGAGCACGACGATGTTCTTGATGCGGTCTTTGTTCTCCCGTGCGACGCCGAGATGGTCGTAGACCTCTTGGCCGTGCGCCCAGGTCTCCATCAGCCGCGCGGTGATCGACGAGCGCGCGCTCATCTCGGGGCCAGCCCACTTGAGGCGCTGCTTTGGATCGGCGGACGCGAAGGCGTCGGCGGTCGCTTCATAGCCGCCGCGCCAGGCGGTGAGCAGCTCGGCGCCCTTGAGCCCGCGCAGATGCGCGTTCTCGAATTCCCGGATCGACCGGCCGCCTGACATGATCTCGCCGAGCAACGCGCTGAGCCGCTCTTCGTCCGTCAGCTGAAGCTCGGCCATCATGTTCCAGAACGTCAGGTGCTGGAGCACGTCGTTGATCGTCCAGCCCTTGAACTGGGTCGGCTCGTCGAACCGCGCCGGATCGACCGGCGTCAACAGCGCGTCGAGCGCCTGGGATTCGGCGCGGAAGTCCTCGGCCTGTTGCATGTGCGCACCCTCGCTCGACCTTTCGCGCCTCGTCGGTCGCGCGTCACACAATCGTGAGAGTGCGCGATGCGGCGTCGACGCTAAGAAAGCCGTGACGACAAAGGAAGACAGCGTACCAGAGGGGACAAGCCAGATGAAACGCACGCTGATCGGCGCCGCCGCCGCGGTCGCCGCGACGAGCCTTGCCGGCCCGGCCATGGCGCAAGACGCGTTCGCGCCGCCCGCGGGCGCCTACGAGCTCGACCGCCAGCACGCCACGATCCACTGGGAAGTCAGCCACCGCGGCCTGTCGCGCTACATCGGCCGCTTCGACGAGTTCGACGTCGATCTCGTGTTCGACCCCGAAGATCCCGCGGCCTCGACCGTCGCCGCGCGGATCGAGCCGACGTCGCTCAACATCGACTACTCCGGCGGCAGCGACTTCCAGGGCGAGCTCGTCGCCGAGTTCTTGAAAGCGGTCGAGTTCCCCGAGATCTCCTTTACGTCCACCGAGATCGCGGTGACCGGCGAGGCGACCGGAACCGTCACCGGCGATCTGACGTTCGCCGGCCAGACCCATCCCCTGATGCTAGACGTGACCTTCAACGGCGGCGCGCCGGCCCGCGGCGGCGGAACCTCGATCGGCTTCTCGGCTGCGACGGTGCTGGTGCGCTCGCAATGGGGCGCGGACCGCTCGGTGCAGACCGGCATCGGCGACGAGGTCACGGTGCGCATCGAGGCCGAGTTCCGCCGCGTCGCCGACGCCGAGTAGCGCTCGGCTTAGTTGCAATCGAGATCATCTCGAAGCGACGCCGCGCCCGGGTGGTTCGGCGCCGTTTTTCTATTAGTTTCCGCCTGCGGGCGTTGCGCATAGGATCGCGCCCGGAATCGAAGCTGATCACGGGGTCGCCCTCATGTCCGCCGAACGCGCCCAGCGCTACACCAGTGTCGCCGTCTTCCTGCATTGGGCGATCGCGCTCCTGATCATCGCCCAGATCGCCGGCGGGCTGTGGATGACCCGCGGCGAGGGCGCGATCACGCCCGGCGACCCGCGCTTCACGGTGTTCCAGCTGCACAAGTCGCTCGGCCTGACGGTGCTGCTGCTGTCGGTCGCGCGGATCGTCTGGCGCTTGATGAACCCGCCCCCGCCCGAGCCGGCGCACATCTCTGCGATCGAAAAGCTCGCGGCCAAGGCGGCGCATCTGCTGTTCTACGTCCTCATCTTCGTGCTGCCGCTGACCGGCTGGGCGGTGGTCTCGACCTCTTCGACCGGGCTGCCGACGCACTTCTTCTGGCTCGTCGACTGGCCGCACCTGCCGCTGCCGCGCGGGGGCGAGCCGCATGAGATCTTCGAAGAGAGCCACGAGCTTCTGGCCTACGGCGCGATCGCGCTGATCGGGCTTCATGTCGCCGGCGCGCTCAAGCATCAGATCCTCGACAAGACCGACCTCATCGGCCGGATGGCGCCGGGCCTGTTCGGGCCGACCGATCCGCCGCGGCAAAATGGCCGCGGCCTCGTCGTCGCCGTCGCCGCGCCGCTGGTGCTCGGCCTTGGCGTGATCGCCGCGGGCATGACGATGAACGCCAGCCCCGCGCCCGCGCAATCGGCGGCCGGCGCCGAGGAAGCCGCACAAGGCGAATGGGCCTGGGCGATCGACCGGGCCGCCAGCTCGATCCGCTTTTCGGGCGAGCAGTCCGGCGCGGCCTTCGAGGGCGAGTTCCGCGACTGGTCGGCCTCGATCGTGTTCAACCCCGACGACCTCGGCTCGGCGCGCCTGCGCGCGGTGATCGCAGTCGGCTCGGCGGCCACCGGCGACAGCTTCGTAGACGAGGCGATGCCGACCGGCAGCTGGTTCGACGCCCGCAACCATCCCGAAGCGGTGTTCGAGGCGAGCAGCGTCCGGGCGACCGGCGCCGGCGCCTACGAGGCCGAAGGCGAGCTGACGATCAAAGGCGCGACCGTGCCCGTCACCCTGCCCTTCACGCTCGAGATCGACGGGAACGCGGCCCGCGCCGAGGGTCAAGTCACGCTTGATCGCCGCGCTTTCGGTCTGGGCACGGACGATGAGGACAACGACGGAGCGGTGTCCGGCGAGATCGAGGTGTTCATCACCGTCGTCGCCGCGCGCGGCTGATGGCCTCGGGCCGGCATGATTGAGGTCCTCGCGCCCGACGAGGGGGCCGTCGCCCGCGCCGCGGAGACGCTCGCGGCGGGCGGGCTCGTCGGCCTGCCGACCGAAACCGTCTACGGCCTCGCCGCCCGCGCGGACTCCGACGAGGCGGTCGCCCGGCTCTACGCGGTCAAGGACCGGCCGCGGTTCAACCCGCTGATCGTCCACGCGGCGGACGCCAGCGCGGCCCGCGCCCTGGTCAAGCCGACACCCCTGTTCGACCGCTTGGCCGAAGCTTTCTGGCCCGGCGCGCTGACCCTCGTCGCCGACCGAGCGGAGGGGGCCAAGGTCAGCGCCCTCGCCGCGGCCGGGCTCGACACCCTGGCCGTCCGGGTTCCGGGCCATCCCGTGACGCGCGACGTGATCGCGCGGCTCGGGCTCCCGATCGTCATGCCCAGCGCCAACCGCTCCGGCCGCCTGAGCCCCACCCGCGCCGCCGACGTCGCCCGGGATCTGGGCGATATGGTCGACCTGATCCTCGACGGCGGAACGTGCGCGGCGGGTGTTGAGTCCACGGTGATCGACGCGCGCGGCGAGACGCCCGTCCTCCTGCGCGCCGGCGCGCTCTCGCGCGTCGAGATCGAAGCGGTGGCCGGACCGCTCGGCGCTCCGTCGGGCGAAGACCCGGACCGCCCCGCATCGCCCGGCCAACTCGCCGCCCACTATGCGCCCCGCCGTGCGCGGCTGCGCTTGAACGCCGCCGCGCCCGCAAAGGGCGAAGCGTTCTTGGCGTTCGGCGCGACGCCGTTCGCCGAGCTCAATCTGTCAGTGAGCGGAAACCTGGTCGAAGCCGCCGCCCGCCTCTTCTCCTGCCTGCGCGCCCTCGACGACGCGGGCTACCCTGCGATCGCCGTCGCGCCGGTTCCAAACGAGGGCCTCGGCGAAGCGATCAACGATCGGTTGGCGCGGGCGGCGACGTGCGATTCTTCCTCCCCCACGGGGGAGGTGTCGGCGCAGCCGACGGAGGGGGATTGCCCCACCGCTTAAGTTCTTGCGCGACGGTCGCGCGTCGCATTTGGCGGCGGCCAAGTCGAAGCCCATTCAACCGCGAGGCAATCCCCCTCCGGCCCTTCGGGCCACCTCCCCCGAGGGGGAGGAAAGATACTGCCTAAGGCGCGAAACTCGACCGCGCCGTGACGCCCCAGCGGCCGTCCTTGAGCTCCATCACATAAAGAGACTGAAACCGCGCCAGCTCCGAACCGTCGGCGCGATAGCGGGCGAAAATTGTGTCAAGGTGCGCCTTGTCGTCCGAGCAGTGCACGATCTCGCGCCTGACCCATTCGCTGTGATCCCAGCCTGTCGCCGCGAGCCGGCCAAAAAGATCGTTCGACTGCGTTCCGGCCGCCTCCATCACCCGCACCGACCCGCTGGCGATCCGCACGTGCGGGAAATGGAACGTCTCCTCCCACGCGTCGACATCGCGGGCGTTGAAGGTCTCCATGTAAGCGTCCGTCGCCGCGAAGATCGCCGCGACCGGGCAATCGTCCGTCTGCACCGTCTCTGCAGCCGTCTGGGCACCACTCGCACAGCCGACAATGAGCAGCGCCGCTCCAAGAATTGATCCCTGACGCATCATCTCGCCCCTCCCATTTGTTCCTTGGTTCGTTGATCTTTGAACAAATTGAACGAAGTTCACCGCATCGCCTCAACGGATTGGCAACAGCTTGCGAGCATACTCCGCATCCAGCTTAGGTGAAGGCGCACCTGGTGAACACCATTCGCAAAGACTCCTACGTCTACCCCGGCTTCGAGCTGGCGGGCGTCGAGACCCCCGCGGAGCGGGCGTTCACCCGTACGGTCTGCTTCTTCGCCCACGTGGGCGCTTGGCTCTACGACACGATGGCTGCGCCGACCTCGCGCCGCTAAGACCGTCCTCCGCGCCGCCTTTCACATCCCAACTTGACGAAGCCCGCTTGACGAAAGCAGGCCGGGGCGCGCTCTTAGCGCGCATGTATCCCGCGCCGTCATTCCACGAAACCGATCCCGAGCGCGTTCTCGACCTGTTCGAGGCGCATCCGCTCGCCCTGGTCTTTTGCGCCGGCGAGGCGGGCCCCCGGGCGAGTCATGTCCCGGTGATCGTCGATCGCGCGCCGCGCCGCTTGCGATTTCACCTCAGCGGGAACAACCCGCTTGTCGGAGACCTCGTATCGAACGGGCGCTGCCTGATCGTCGCCTCCGGCCCGAACGCCTACGTCAGCCCCGACTGGTATGGTCGCGAGGATCAGCTGCTCGGCGACGACGGCGCCGACGGCGTGCTCGACGACCTGTCGACGCGGCAAGAAGAAGCGCTCGCGCCCAAGCCGATCTGGACGCGCGAGAAGATGTCGCCCGGCCGATATGAAAAGATGAGAGACCGCATTCGGGCGTTCGCCGTCGTCCCCGATCGGCTCGAAGCAATCTTCAAGCTCAGCCAAAACCGGCCGGCGGATGCGCGCGCCGGCGTGATCGAGGGCCTTGAAAACCGCGCCCGCCCGGGTGATGTCGAGATCGCTGCGCTGATGCGCGCCCT
>JASFUX010000148.1:0-8819 GCA_050050115.1 Maricaulaceae bacterium
TTCGGCGAAATAGGGGTCCTTCGCGATTGCGTCGTGCCAGTTTTCCTCGATCACGCCGAAGTGGTCGAGCACCGCTTCCGAACGCAGAAAACCCGGCGACAGCGCCAGCGCCGTCACGCCGGTGCGCGCCAGTTCCATCGCCATGCCGTAGGCGAGCCGCGCCAGCGCCGCCTTGACGAGATCGTAGAGGATGTGGCCGCGGTAGCCGGCGAAATGCCCGTCGATCACCTCGACAATGAGGCCGCGATCCGCTTCGACCATGAGCGGCGCGAGGTGACGGCTGGTGATCACGTGGCTCAAGAGCGTCTGATCGATATAGGCGCGGAGGTTGGCGAGATCGATCTCCCAGAAGCGCCGCGGCCAGTCGATCATCGGGTCGCCGCCCCAGACGCTGTCGGCGAGCACGTCGAGCCGTCCGGCCTCGTCTCGGATTTGCTCTGCGAGGTGCGCAACCTCTTCCTCGCGCGTGTGATCAACTCGGACCGCGACAGCGCGCCCGCCCGCCGCTTCGATCAGAGCGGCCGTCTCGTCGACGGTTTCGGGCCGGTCCATGCCCTTCGGGTGTCCCGCGGCGCTGCGCCCGGTGCAGTAAACGAGCGCGCCGGCTTCTCCGAGCGCGCGGGCGATCCCGCGACCGGCCCCCCGGGTCGCGCCCGCCACGACGGCGACCTGTCCGTCGAGACGCCGGCAAGCTGCAGCCATGTCCGCGTCCTTCGCACCGCTTGTTCGATGAACGATGTTATTTATAAATGATCATTCATTTATAAGTCAACGCGCCGCGACGGCCATGAGCGTGGGAGGGCGCAGGCGCCCGAGCGCGTTCGGATGCGATCGAGCTACGTCGGCGAAGGCGCGTCGCCGCCGATTTGATCGGGGTCGTTTCAGATTGACGAAACTGTCGCGGGCTTACGCGGTCAGGGCCTGCTTGATCACGCTCGTATCGACCGGCTTGATCAGGATGCCGCTCGGGTTGCTGCGCGCCATGCGCTCGAGCGTGAGGGAATCGTTGTGCGCGGTCACGAAGACGACGCGTGCGGAGCACTTCTTGACGATCTCGGCCGCGGCGTCGACGCCGTTGAGATCACTGCCGAGCCGAACGTCCATGAAAACCACGTCCGGCCGCTTCTTGATCGCCATCTCGATTGCGGCGGGCCCGTCGTGCGCAACCTCGATGTCGGTCACCCCCATTTGCTCGAGCATTTGCCGCAGCAGCTCGGCGATCAGTCGGTCGTCGTCGACGATCAGGCAGGATTTGTATCTCGACGCCATGCGCTCTCCTTCGCGCGGCCGGCGAACTCGTGCGTCGCTTAGGCTTACAGCCAAAGCCTAAAAGTATAAGGATTCCTCAAGACGCGGAACGTCCGCGCGGGCGAACGCGTCGCGTTTGACGCGGGCGGTCTCGACGCGGGCGGGCCAGGTGGTGTCTTGTGTCGCAAAATGACACGGTCGCCGCGCATGCGCAGAAGACGGCGCGCGACGAGCCGCGTTTGGGGGAGGGGGCGATGGCCGAACGGGCTGGAGAACTGCTGGGCGAGCCGTACGCCTGGGGCGCTCTTGTCGTGGCGATGGTGCTGCTTTACGCCGCCCGCACGCCGGCGCGCGGCTTGATCGACGCCGCGTTCGGCAGGGCTGGCGAGATCCTCGAAGGCTTCGCCGCCGCGGCGCGGAGCGTCGGCCGCAACCTCTTCGAGGAGGCCCGCGGCGCGCTCGCGCAGATGGAGCGCGACGAGTTCGCTCACGAAGTCGCCGTCCGCCAGAAAGAGCTGATCTCCGTCCTCGAACGCTTCGCCAATCTCGAAGAGCGTTTCGAGAACGCCGCCAAGACCCTCAAGCAGGCCGCCGACATGGAGGCGCGGGGCGCGGCGAGCAAGGATCTCGTCTCCCTGTCGGCGCGGCTGTCGGCGAACGTCGAGCGCTACAATCACAACGTCGAGTTCGTCACCTCCAACCGGGCGCGGCTCGAGGCGGTGCACGACGGCGCGGCCTATTCCTTCTCGCCGTTTATCCGGCTCGCCTTCGCCGCGCTGTTCGTTCCGTTCATCGCGCTCGGGGGCGTGCTCAACTTCATCCTGATCGAGCGGCCGCTGGCGACGCTGTTCGCCGATTCCGGCTTCGTCTTCTTCGGCCGTCTGTCGATGGGCGAGGTGAGCGCGGCGACCATCATCGTCATCGAGGCGGTGATCGGCTTCTTCCTTCTGGAGTCGCTGCGGGTCACCAAGGTGCTGCCGAACTTCCACGGCCTCGCCCCGGCGGCGCGGCGGGCCTGGGCGGTCGCCTTCTCGCTGGTGCTCGCGGCGCTGTCGGTGATGGAGGCCTCGCTGGCGGTCTGGCGGGAGGGGCTGATCGCGCTGTCGGCCCAGGTCGAGGCGGGCGGCGCGGTCGACCTCGGCGCGGCGCCTTTGGTGTTCCAGATGATCCTCGGCGTGCTGATGCCGTTCGTCCTGGCGCTGATCGCCATCCCGCTCGAGGCCTTCTTGAAGAACGCGCGCGTCGTCGGTCTCTTCGCCTTCGGCGCGGTGATGATGCTGATCGCTTTGCCGCTCCAGGTCGTCGGCGTCGGCCTGGGCTGGCTGGGCGGGGTCGTCTGGGCGGGCTATGAGACGCTTTCGTTTCTGCCCGCGGCGGTGATGCGGGCGTTCGGACGGGGCAAGGTGGATGGCTAGGATCGTCGCGACGCTGGCGCTGGCGTTCGCCCTTTTTGCTGCGGCTTGCGAGCGGCGGGAGGTTTCGCCCGGCGCGGTGTTCGTCCTTCTCGACATCTCCGACACTTTCTACGCCAGCAAGGCCGCTTCGCTCGACACGTCCGAAGAGATCGTCAGGGGCATGGGTCCGGGCGACCGCTTCGCGTTCCAGCGGATCGGCGAATGCGCCTTCGGCCGCGAGAACGTGCTGCTCGATCAAGACCTGCCGCTGCGCGAGGACCTCGCCGCGACCGCCAAGCTCGCGCTGATCGAAGACGTCGGCCGGCTGACCTACCGTCTGCGCTCGGCCGACTACACCGACATCTACGGCGCCTTCTGGGAGGTGCGCCGCCAGCGCGAGGGCGCGGCGCACGATCCGGTGGTGATCGTTCTGTTCTCGGACTTGATCGCCGACGTGCGCGGCTCGGAGTGCGCCGAGGGCCGCGACGCGCTGCCCGGTCTCGACGGCGCGATCGTCATCCTCGCCGACGTCGGCGAAGCGGACGAAGACCGCGCCGACCCGCAGGCCTTCTTCGACCGGGTGGATGAATGGACGGCGCGGCTCAACGGAGCGGGCGCTGGGGAGGTGAGCTACGTTGCGGGTTCATCGGCGCGGGTGAGGGCGGCGGTGGAGGAGGCGCTGGCGCAGTGAGGCGTGCGCCGACGCAAAGAAAGGCGAGATATCGTGGAGCTGTTCTCGGCTGACAGGCTGCATGTCATCGGGAGTCATTCCGGGGCGGGTTGGCTCATCAAGACCGCCTCCGATTCAGGTCACAAAATTCGCAATCGCAACCTAATAGGCTTCCACCCAGAGTTCTATTCGGTCGGGCCGATCGTCGGCGTTGCTGCGCCGCACGAACATATGAGCTGGTTGAGAGAGAATGCGCCCGGTTCGATTCGATTTGCTGGTCTCGATGGCGCCGAGGCGGACTTCGCTCGTGCGGAGCAGGGAAAATGGGACTTTGTGAAGCGCTGGAGCGGCCCAATGACGCTCTGGTACAGCTCACGGAGCATTGATGAGCTTTGCTTCTATCTGGCCTTTGTCTGGGCGGTTCCGGCCAGCGCCGACACCGAGTTCATCGATGTCGCCAGAGCGCCGTTCGACAGCGGCCCGGTCGTTGGGACGGGCAATTGTACCTCTGAAATGATTACGGAGGCCGCGGCTTCAGCGCGTCGCTTGAGCAACGATGAACTCGAAGCCGACCGGCGACGCTTCCAGTGGCTGAACGACGAGTTCAGAGGCGTTCGGGTCTTTGAGGGCGATGAAATTGTCGAGGCGCTCATCGACGTTCACGACTCCAGAATCATCGGTAAACTGAGCACGCAATGGAGCTCGACGCGGCGCATTGTGGCGGAGTTGTACAATGATGAACTCTCGCGCGGCGTGCGCGAGATCGAGTACGCTTTCCTGCTCTGGCGCATGAAAGTTCTATGCGAACAGGGTCGCATCGCGCGGCGCGGCGAGAGCGACAAGCTGTTGTTCGCTGATGATCCTCTGAAGGGAGATATCCGGCGGATCGAGTAAGCGCGACGGGACGGCGTCGACCCCGCCCGCATTCGAGCGGAGTTCTTCAGCCAATCAGATCCGGTTTGGGTGATTTATTCGAGTTTCTTCCCCATCCGCACCAGCGGCACGCGGACGCCGTCGATCGGGTCGGACATGAGACGCTCGATCTCCTGATAACCGTAGCGACGATAAAGCGGCTCGCCGGCGAGGGTCGCCATCATCTCGGCTCGCCTGAAGCCCTTCTTGCGCGCGGCCTGCTCGCAGGCGATCAACACCGCGCCGCCGACGCCGCGGCGGGCGAAGTCGGGGTGGGTGTACATGGCGCGGATCTTCGCCGGATCGCGTTCGGGATCGAGGACCGCATCGTTCCTGAGCGACGTGCTGTGGTCGCCGCCGTAGAGCGTGGCCCGCCAGCTCCAACCGCCGCATCCGGCGATCTCTCCGTCAATCTCGGCGATCACATAGGTGCCGTCTCGCACCAGCTGCGTGTCGATGCCCATGACGGCGTGGCTTGCTTTGATCTCGGCGTCGCTCAAGAACGGCTTTTGCAATTCGTTGATCGCCGCGTCCATCAGAGCGGTCAGTTCAGGCAAATCGTCCAGCGTCGCCTCACGAATCCTCATCATTTTTCGGTAGTCCATTGAATGGCGTTGAACCGGTTGCTCACGCGAGCCGGCAATGGACATAGGAACTGAGCGCACCGCTCGCACGGAGGTCCACATACATGCCCGCCGGTGCGAGGGCGCCGGCGTCGCGTCTCCGTTCACCTGTAGCTGAGACGGATCGGGTCGCCTAAGGCCGATCCCCCTCGGCCAGCGGCTCCTCTGGGCTGTCTTCATCTCGCGCGCGTTCAAACGCCGCTCTCGGCGCGTCCGAGCGGATCTGCTCGAGCCAGAATACGCCGTCGTAGGGCGCGCTGTTGCCGCGGGTGCCCAGGAAATCGATGTCGCCGTCGCCGTCGAGATCGCGCGGGACGAACTTGTCGAACATGCCGCGCTGGCGGCGCGAGACGTCGTGGCGCGTCCAGGCCGCGCCTGTCTCGCCCGGGTTCTCGAGCCAGCCTATCCGGCCCAGCGGCGTGTCGAGCGGGATGTCCGCGTCGGCGTCGCGCGGGCCGCGGCTGTAGCCGCCCGAGAGCATGTCCATGTCGCCGTCCCCGTCGATGTCGGCGAGCGCGATGGAGACCATCAGGTCTGGGCCGAAGTCGCCCGCGCGGTGGAAGGTCCAGACGCCGTCGAGCGTCTCGGGCTGCTCCAGCCAGCCAAAGCCGGCGTTCGTCGCCCCGGCGATGTCGAGCCGGCCGTCGGCGTTGAAGTCGTGGAAGGCGAGGTTGAAGCCGCCCGCGCGCGTGGTGTCGATCTCGACCGGAACCTCGCGGAAGCCGCCCGCTTCGTTGACGAACAAGATCAGCTCCGGAGCGACGCGCGCGCCGGCGAGGATGTCCATGTCGCCGTCGGCGTCGATGTCGACTGGACGGGCGTTTTGCGGAATGAGGTAGCGGCCGAGCTCGGTCTCGGTCCAGCTTGCGCCGTCGAGCGGGTCGCCGTTCGCACGGAAGACGGAGACCGGCTGGGGCGTCGCGGTCTCGGCGGTCGGGTTCTGCTCGCCTTTGTTCGCGGTGCTGACGTCCAATCGTCCGTCCCCGTCGAAATCGGCGAGGAAGACGCGGATGAACGAACCGCGGCCCTGGGTTTGCGGCAGGATCAGGCGCGGCCAGTCGCCGGTGCGGACCGCGTCGGGGCCGGGATTCTCGAAGTAGATGAGGTGCGCCAGCTCGGCCGCGACGATGATGTCGAGCAGACCGTCGCCGTTGACATCGCCGATCGCTGCGTCCTCCGGCGCGCCGGCCTCGGGGCCTTGCGCCAAAGTGACGTTTTCCCAGCGGCCCAGATCGCCGGTGCCAAATGCGATGCGGATGTAGCCGTCCGCGACGCCGTCGTACTCGGTGTCGGACTCGTGCACCGAGACGATGTCTTCAAAGCCGTCGCCGTCGAGATCGGCGAGCACGAGGCCGTCGCCGCCGGTCAGCGGCTCGCCGGGGGCGATGCGATCGTCGATGATATGCTCGCGCCAGGAGATGTAGGCGCCGTCCGGCGCGCGCGCCTCGGTCATCGCGTCGCCGACGCCGAGAGGCGCCCCCGTTGGTTCGAGCGCGGCGCAGCCGGCGAGGCTTGTCGCGGCCAGCGCTGCGGCGAGCGGCTGCATCAGGGTCGCGTTACGAAAGCCTCCGCGCGTCATCATCGTCCTCCTGCCAAAGAGATTGAACCTTTCGCCGAAGTTCGCCGACATGGGAACTAGAAAAGGCGCGCGCTGCTCGCGCCCGCCGAGAGGGAGGCCGGACCGGTGTTCGACTACCAGCGCCAGGATGCGCCCCAATCGCTAAGGGAGGGGATCGCCGAGTACTACCGCGAAAACCCCGGCTTGAAGCGCGACGACGAGCTGTCGGATGCGGCGAAGGATTTCTTCCGCCGTCACGACGCGATTCACGTGCTCTACGGCTGCGACACGTCCTTGCAGCACGAGGCGATCGTCAAGCTGTCGAGCATCTTCGGAACCACCGGCGGCTTCTCCGTGCTCGACGGCTACCGGCTGCACGACTCGATCGACATTTACCGCAAGCTGCGCCTGAGCGACGTTCTGGCGACCATGCTTGCTTCGTTCGTGATCGTCCCGCGGACGATCTGGCGTTGCGCGCGACAGGCGAGAAAGTGGCCCTGGTCGGATTTCGAAGCGCATCTCGATACGCCGCTCAGCGAGCTGCGCCGGGCGTTCGGCATTCGCGTCGCGCAAACGAAAGAGCGCGCTAGCGCCGCGTCCCCATCTGCTTGTACCTGAAACAATCCGTAGTGTGATCGTTGACCATGCCGACGGCCTGCATGAAGGCGTAAACGATCACGGGACCGCAGAAGGTGAAGCCGCGCTTCTTGAGGTCCTTCGCCATCGCTTGACTTTCGGGCGTTTCGGCGGGGACCTGTTTCATTGTTTTCCAGGTGTTGACGATCGGCTTTCCGCCGACGAAGCCCCAGAGATAATCCGAAAACGAGCCGATCTCGTCTTCGAGCGCATGATAGGCGCGGGCGTTCTTCACCGCGCCGTTGGTCTTGAGCTTTGAACGGATGATCCCGGGGTTTTTGAGCGCCTTCTCGACGCGCTTGGGCGTCCACTTGGCCAGCCGGTCGGGGTCGAGGCCGTCGAACTCTTCAAGGATGTCCTCGCGCTTGTAGAGGATCGTCCGCCACGACAGGCCCGCCTGCATGCCGTCGAGGACGAGCTTGGCGAACAGCGCCTTGGAGTCGCGCTCGGGCACGCCCCACTCGGTGTCGTGATAGGCGACATACTTCGCATCGTCCGCCGGCGCCCATTTGCAGCGGATCAGAGTCTTCGATTTCGCGCTCATGCACCCTCGCTCGCGCCGCTGTTTTTGGCGTCTTCGGGAAACCAATCGGGAAAGTCGATCCGCGCCGGGCGGTCCTCGACGCGGATCGCGCCCGGGTCCGCCGCGGCGAGCCGGTCGAGCCGGACAAGCGCCAAGGTCTTGCCACCCGCGCTCGAAAGCGCCTGGCCGAGCGCGCTGCCGTCGGCGGTGATGGGCGCGCCCGAAGCAGGCGGGCCGTCCTCGGTTGACATCACCAGGGTGCGCTTGCGGATCGTGCCGCGGCGCTTCATCCGCGAGACCACCTCCTGGCCGACGAAGCAGCCCTTGGCGTAGGCGACGCCGCCGAGGAGATCGAGATTGACGTCGGAAGGGAACACCTCGTTCGGCCCGTAGTCGACGCCTTGTTCGGCCTCGCCGCGGGCGATCCGCGCAGCGTCATAGGCCGCGAGATCGTCCTCTGTCGGCGCCGCGGCGTCGGCGGCGTCGACGATCCTGCGGGCCGGGCTGTCGACTCCCGCCTCGACGACGAGATCATCCGAGCGGTCTTCGATCTCCACGTTCGCGCGCAGCTTGAACAGCGTCAGGCGCTTGACGAAATCCGCGACCTCGCCGCGCGGCAGGTCGATCAACCAGCCGTCGACGCCCTCGCGCCGGTGCAGCCAAAGCTCGGCGAGGAGCTTGCCTTGCGGCGTCAGCAACGCGCCGCGCGTCGGGGCTGCATCCGGCGCGCCGTCGAGATCGCAGGTGAGCAGCCCGTCGAGGAAGCCGGCGGCGTCGGGTCCCGAGACGCGCACGACGCCGCGGCGGAGGAGGGGAACGAAGGCGCTCATCGCTGCTGCATATCGGGCGGCTGCGGCGGTGCGCAAGGTCGCGGCGCGATCGTTCCTGACATCGCCTCGGAGTGAGCTCGGATGCCCGCTACGACTGGCTCCAATCCTGCTCGCGCTGTCCTTCCTCGCGTTTTTTGTGGATCTCGTACATCTTCACGTCGCGCAGCCAGCGGCCGACCGAGACCGCGAGCGCGAACGCGAAGCCGTAGGCGCCGCGCAGGATCAACCCGTTGATGAGGTAGCGGCGCGCGAAATAGAACGGCAGACCAAAGAGGATGCGCAGCCGCAGCTGCCAAAGCGGCTTCAGACGCGCCTCGCGGGCGCGCACCGAGGTGTTCTTGTTCACCTTGGCGATCAGGTGCTCGATCCCGGTGAAGGAATAGTGCAGCAGCGCGCCTTTGAGCCGGCCGGTCTTCGTTCCCCGC
>JASFUX010000149.1:0-8805 GCA_050050115.1 Maricaulaceae bacterium
GCGCATGACTACGCCACCTTGAAGCTCTCTTTAAAGGCGCACCCGGTCAGCTTCTTCCGCCCCGAGTTCGACGCGCGGCGCGTGACCCGCTGCGAAGAGCTGACTGAGGCGCGCGACAAATCCTACGTGCGCGTCTCCGGCCTCGTCCTGGTGCGCCAGCGGCCGGGCACGGCGAGCGGGGTGATTTTCTGCACGCTCGAGGACGAAACCGGCATCGCCAACATCATCGTCTGGCCGAAGGTGTTCGAGCGCTACCGCAAAACGGTGATGCGCAGCCGCTTCCTCATGGTCGAAGGCCGGGTGCAGAAGGAAGGCCTCGTCATCCACGTGGTCGCCGAGAAGCTGATCGACCTCTCCGAGCGCCTCGCCGATCTCGCCGACGGGAGCGCGGACGACCACGACTTCGCCTCGAACGCCGACGAAGCCCGGTCGGGACGAACCGAGGACCCGCGCGCCATCGCGGCGCGCAAGCTCGCCGCGCGCCGCGCCCGCGCCGAAGCGATCACGCCGAAGTCGCGGGACTTCCACTGAACCGGCCCTCAGCGGATCGGTGCGTAATGGTTCCGCAACCCTCCGCAATTGGAGTATGTCTCGCCCGAGAGGAAACGAGCCGCGCCGCAAGCCCGCGCAGCACACGACTGGAAAAGACGCCGCATGAGCTACAACACCTTCGGCCGCCTGTTCCGCTTCACCACGTGGGGAGAGTCCCACGGGGCTGCGATCGGCTGCGTGGTCGACGGGGTTCCGCCCGGCCTTCCGCTGACCGAGGCCGACATCCAGCCCTTCCTCGACGCGCGCGCGCCGGGCGGTTCGAAATACGTCACCCAGCGCAAGGAGCCCGATCAGGTGAAGATCCTCTCGGGCGTCTTCGAGGACGAGAACACAGACGGCCAAGTGACCACCGGCGCGCCGATCTCGCTGATCATCGAGAACGTTGATCAGCGCAGCAAAGACTATTCGGAAATCGCCCAGCAGTACCGCCCCGGCCACGCCGACTTCACCTACGACGCTAAGTACGGTGTGCGCGACTATCGCGGCGGCGGCCGATCGAGCGCGCGCGAGACCGCGATGCGCGTCGCCGCCGGCGCGATCGCACGGAAGATCCTCGGCCCCGAGGTGGGCATCCGCGCGGCGCTCGTCTCGATCGGCGGCGACGAGGTCGACCGCGCCGCCTGGCACTGGGACGTCTGCGGACAAAACCCGTTCTGGTGCCCCGACCCGGCCGCGGCCGAGCGCTGGGCGAGCCAGCTCGACGAGGTGCGCAAAGCCGGATCATCCGTCGGCGCGGTGATCGAAGCGCACGCCGAAGGCGTGCCCGCGGGCTGGGGCGCGCCGGTTTACGCCAAGCTCGACGCCGATCTCGCCGGGGCGATGATGAGCATCAACGCGGCCAAGGGCGTCGAAATCGGCTCGGGCTTTGCGCTCGGCGCGATGCGCGGCGAGGACGCCGCGGACGAAATGCGCGCCCAGGAAAGCGGCGGCGCCAACGCCTTCGCGCCCCAGTTCCTATCCAATCACAACGGCGGCGTGCTCGGCGGCATCTCCTCGGGCCAGCCGGTGGTCGTCCGCGTGGCGATCAAGCCGACCTCATCGATCCTGACTCCGAAGCAGTCGGTCAGCCGCAGCGGCGAGAACGTCGAGACCCGCACCAAGGGCCGCCACGACCCCTGCGTGGGGATTCGCGGCGCGCCGGTGGCCGAAGCGATGCTCGCCTGCGTCCTCGCAGACCATTTTTTGCTGCATCGGGCGCAAACCGGCCGCGAAGGGCCGATTTGGCGATCTTCGTGACCTCGCCAACGTGCTGATAAAGCGCACTTTTCTATTTCGTGCACAACCTAGAACCGAGCGTCTGCTCTGTTTCTAATTTAACGCTGTTTACTTCGGCCGCATATCGTTTATAGTAAAACTACGAGGATCGGGCGGAGGCGTCCGATCTCGTCTGCTCGCAGGTTCGGGAGGAATTCTCATGCGTCGTATGATCGCGCTCATGTCGACCACCGCGCTGCTCGCCGCTGCGCCGGCGGCCGCCGACTACGTCGACGACTTTCAGTTGACTGACCAGTTCGGCAAAGCACAAGACCTTTACTACTTCGAAGACGCCGCGGCGGTCGTGATCCTCTCGACGGTGGTGGGCGACGAAGCGTCCGCGGCGAACGCGGTCGCGCTGCAGGCGCTGGCGGACAGCTACGCTGAGCAAGGCGTCGAGTTCTTCATGATCAACTCGGAGAACGCCGACGATCGCGACGAGATCGCCGCGCAAGCCGAAGCCCTCGGCCTGACGGTTCC
Organism: Maricaulaceae bacterium; assembly: GCA_050050115.1. GTDB lineage: Bacteria > Pseudomonadota > Alphaproteobacteria > Caulobacterales > Maricaulaceae > JASFUX01. The sequence goes on from JASFUX010000149.1 coordinate 2,287, forward strand.
GGTTTTGAAGGATGAGCTGCAGCTCATCGGCGGCTCGCTCGGCGTCGAACGCGCGGGCGAAGTGTTTGTGGTCAATCCGGCGGACGGCTGGGAGATCGCCTACCACGGCCCGATGGGCGACACGCTCACGGCGGCGCTCGATGCGGTGGTCGCCGGCGAAGCGGTCGAAACGCCGATGGTCGAAGTGACTGAAGGCGCCTGGATCGAGTTCCCCTCCCGCGAGGGCGATCACTCGAACATCTCCTACGCCGAAGAGATCGCGCCGATCCTGATGGAAAACTGCGTGTCTTGCCACCAGCCGGGTTCGATCGGCCCGTGGCACATGATCAGCTATGAAAACGTGCGCGGCTTCGCGCCGATGATGCGCGAAGTGCTGCGCACCCGCCGGATGCCGCCCTACCACGCCGACCCCCAAGTCGGCCGCGACCTGGCCCACAACCGGTTCATGGACGCCGCGGACGTCACCACGCTCGTCAACTGGATCGAAGCCGGCGCCCCGCGCGGCGAAGGCGAAGACCCGCTGCTCACGCAAGTGACCGAGGCCCCCGAATGGCCGCTGGGCGAGCCGGACCTCATCCTTGAGATTCCCGGCTACGACGTTCCGGCGACCGGCGTCGTCGACTATCAGTATCCTTACGTCGAATGGCCGCTTGAGGAAGGCCGCTGGCTGAAGGCGACGACGATCCGCGCCGGGTCGCGCGAGACCGTGCACCACGTGCTCTCGGGCCACATCTCGGGCATTCCGGACGCCGGCGAGGAGCATATCGGCCGCTGGGAAGCCAACATGGGCGGCTATGCCGTCGGCGCCGAGTCGCTGATCGCGCCCGAAGACTGGGGCGTCTACGTCCCGGCCGGCGGCTCGATCGGCTATCAGATGCACTATACGCCGGTCGGCCGCGAAGTGACCGACGTGACGACCGTCGGCTACTACTTCTACGACGAAGGCGAAGAGCCCACCTACATCCTCCACGACAGCGTGATCGCCGACTTCTCGATCATGCTGCCGCCCAACACGGCGCGGCATGAGGAAGTGGCCTACATGGAGTTCCCCGAGGACGCGCTGCTTTACGGGGCCTTCCCCCACGCGCACTACCGCGGACAAAGCTCCACCCTCACCCTGATCCATCCGGACGGGACCGAGGAGATGGTCCTTTCGCTGCCGAAGTACGACTTCAACTGGCAGCGGCTCTATGAGTTCGCCGAGCCCGTCCTCGTCGAAGCCGGCTCCAAGCTCGTTGCGCGTTACGAGTACGACAACTCAGCCCGCAACGAGGCCAATCCGGATCCGGACGCGACGATCACCTGGGGCGATCAATCGTTCGAGGAAATGCTCTATACGGCGATCCGCTATCGCTGGGTCGACGAAACGATCGATAACCGCGTCGACTACGATGAGCGGATGAACCAGACGCGGATCATCGGCATCCTCGACGACGACCTCGACGGCCTCATCCAACAGGCCGAGCTCCGGCCGATCGATCGCGGACTGGAAGCCATCAGCGCGAACTTCGCGGCGTTCGATCAGGACGGCGACGGCGCTCTCAACCCGGCTGAGTTCGGCGGCGCGCAGCAGTACCTGCGCGAACAGGCAAGGCAGCAACAAGAAGCGGCCGCCGAGAATACGGACTCTGCAAGCGAGTAGTTCCCGCTCTTAGAGCTCGGAACATTCAGCGCCCCCGGTCTCCCGCCGGGGGCGCTTTCTTTTGCGTCGAACGATTGACGGGCCGCGGCGCGCAAGCGCATGGGGACACGGGCCCCGCCGTTCACCAAAACCCATGACGCACTCGCCGCCCACACAATCGTTCAAGCGCGCCGTGCTGTTCGTCGCGGTGCTCAATCTCGCCTACTTCGGCGTTGAGTTCGCCGCGGCCGCCGCGATCGGCTCGGTCTCATTGTTCGCCGACAGCATCGACTTTCTTGAGGACGCGTCGGTGAACCTCTTGATCCTCGTCGCGCTCGCCTGGTCGCCGGGAGCGCGGGCGCGGGTCGGCATGCTGCTCGCGGCGACTTTGATGTTTCCCGCCGTCGCGACTCTTTGGACCGCCTGGGGGCAGTTCACCTCGCCAGCACCGCCCGAGCCGATCGCCTTGACCCTGACCGGCGGGGGCGCGCTCGTCGTCAACCTCGCTTGCGCGTTCGTCTTGGCGCGACATCACAAGACGGCGGGGAGCCTCTCGAAGGCCGCCTTCCTGTCGGCCCGCAACGACGCGATCGCAAACATCGCGATCATCGCAGCCGGGCTTCTGACTGCGGCCACCCTCTCGATCTGGCCGGATCTGATCGTGGGGCTCGCAATCGCCGCGATGAACGCGGATGCGGCGCGTCAGGTCTGGTTCGCCGCACATCGCGAACACCGCCAGGCGGAGAGCTGACAGACTCCGCCGACGATCCGGCGCGCGATGATTTGCGTCACTCGTACCAGATCTCGATTTGGTAGCCGTCCGGATCGCGCACATAGACATAGGGCAGTCCGGGCGCGAACTCGCCTCGATCGTCGATGGACGCGCCAAGCGCGTCGATGTCTTCGAGCGCCTGCTCGATGTTCTCCGGCCGCGGCAGACGAAAGCCGAAGTGCGCGATGCCGCCGCGCCCTCCCGCATTTTCAGGATCGAGATCAAACGCGATGACGTCCTTCGAGCCGGGCGTTGAGACCTGAAGCTGCGCATCGCCGCGATAGACGACTTCGACGCCGAACAAGCGTTCGTAGAAGGCCAAGGTGCGATCAAGGTCTCTGACGGCGAGCGCGATGTGGGTCAGCCCGAACGTCGGCGTCGTCATTAGCGCGTCTCCTATTGGCCCTCGCCCGCGCCGGCGGCTCGCGCCTCGTCGAGCCGGGAGCCGCGCAAGATGCCTTCCATCGCGTAGTTGCCCTCGTGACAGGCGTATTCGTAGAGGCCGGCGCTCGGCCGGAACGGGATCTCGCCGCGCCACGTCTGGGAATAGAACCCCGGGTCGTCCACCTCGAACGCGTAAAGGATCTGATCGTCCGCGGTGCGGGTGAAGCGCTCGGTCAGAACGCCGTCCTCGGAAAACATGATCGAGCCGGCGCTGGCGTGCACGGGATGGATGTTGGTGGTCTCGACGACCAGCGTGTCGCCTTCCCACCAGCCGATCGAGTCGCCGAACCACGGCTTGATCGCCGCGTCGTTGTGTTCGGCGTTGAGGCGGACGATGCGCGCGTCGTGCACCATCTCGATCAGGATCATCACATGATCCGGTGTCTGAACGATTTGGTAGTTCGAGTTGTAGATCGCGTCGAGCAGCACCGGCCCGCTCGTCGTCGAAAAGCCGATCAGGCACCGTTCGGACAAGGGCGCGGCTTCGGGGTCTGAGTAGTTCCCGCCCTCGGCGTAGCTGTATTCGCGGCGCGCCCGAACCGCGGCGGCCCGGGCCCGACCGTCCTCGCTCATCGGGATCTGTCCGGTCTCGGGCTCGACGATCCACGAGGTGCGATACTTGCCGCCGACCTGCGCCAGCGAATCTCCCAGCTCCAGCCAGAAGGCGTTGTAGGGCTCGAACGCGAACGAGGCCGTCGTCGCATCGCCGGACGGCGGCGCCTCGTCGAGCGCGAGGTCCTGCGCCGCCGCCTCGCGGTTCTCCGCGGTGCGCCAGACATCGTCGGCGGCGAGGCGCGCGGCCGTTTCGGCGTCCACCTCAAGCGGCACGCTCGCCGGGCGGGTCAAATCGGTCGCCGACTGGTTCGTCCAGAACCCCTGGAGGTCCGGATGGCCGTATGCGGTGCGCGGCGGTTCGTAGCCGTCCTCTTGAGCGGCGGCCGGCGCGGCGCACATCACGAGCACGGCGGGCAATGCGCGAGCGAGCTGAGTCATGCGATCCTCCCTCCGCGGGATGCTAGCACGAACGTGGTTCAGACGTTGACCATTGTTCGCCCCGCCGGCTCGCTTGGAGGGCGACAGCGGCGCACGCGAAACCTATAGTGTCGCCCTCGCAGAAAACGCCAAGAACACTGGCCAAAGAATTTCAGACTGGGGAGAGGCTGTCATGAAGATATCGAAGGCGCACGCGCGCCTGATCGGCGCTGCGGCGTGCATGCTGGCTGCTGGCTGCGCGACGACCGGAGAGCAAGTCCGCACAACCGTGCTGGGGACGACCTGCAACGCGCCGCCGCGGCTTGATTGCCCGGAGGCGAACTGCGACCTCCAGCAGAAGGTCGGCATGGGCGACGCGCTCGAGCCGGTCTCAGGCCGGACCTTCTATCTCGACTTCCCGTGCGATCTGCGCGCGGGCGAGGAGGTCAACTTCATCTTGAACCTGCACGGCGGCGGCTCGGTCGGCGCCTGGCAGCGCCACTACTTCCCCGCGCTCGACCTGACCGAGGACTACCGCCTGGTCGTCGCGACGCCGACGGCCTGGGTCGACGATCCGTCCCGTCGCTGGACCGCGGAAGAAGACGACGAGTATCTGCACCGCGTCGTCGATCTCGTCATGGACGCGTTCGGCCAGGAGAACATCGCGACTTTCTGGATCGCCGGGCACTCCCAGGGCGGGCTGACCGGTCGGCGGATCGTGTGCACGGACTATTTCGCCTCGAAGGTCGACGGCTTCATCTCACTCTCGGGCGGCCGTCTCGGCTCGCAGCAGGTGGGCGAACGGCCGCCGGCGGAAGTGCCTGATTGCGACTTCTCGTTCATCTACGCCGCCGGCGCGCTCGAAGCGCAAGCCGAGGCCGCGACCGACTATTCAGAAGTCGCCGAGAGGTACAATTGCGGCGCGCGCGTGCGCCAGCCCGACGTGGTCGACACCCGCGCCGGTTACGTCACCGCGACCGACCAGAGCCGCGGGCCAAGCTGGGGCCGCTTCGCGCGCCCGGGAACGGCGGAAGTCTACGCTTTTGAGGGTTGCGACGATGGCCGCGTCGTCGCCGACGTGATCCGCCTCGATAAAGGGCATACGGAAGGCTACGAGCCGGAGATCATGGACGTGATCGTCGAGATGATGGTCAACGCGCCTGGAGGGAACGCGAGGGACGGTTAGAACATCGGACTCCCCTCCTCGTTGTGAGGAGGGGAGTGATCGTCGAAGCCAGAGGAGCAGATTGTGCGCGTGCACGAAATTGCAGACCAAGTAACCTCGGCACATGAGTTCATTGAGTTTGTGAGAGCTCTCCGAGACGATTTTACGAGTTCTCCAAGCGACTGGAGCAATCTTACAATCGACGCATATCTCGACTCAGTAGCCGCCTGGCTCGAAGACAGTGCCGTCGACGGAGATCTCTCGGAGAGTTTTGCCGCCGTCGCTAAAGCGCTTCACGCGGGCAAGGTCTACGAATAACCGCTCGCTCAATCGGCATAAGCGTCTGCGCTGAAACGGCGTTCGCGGCTCTCTACGAACACCAAAAACACCAGTGATACGGCGGCCGGAAGAACGTCAGCAATCGGCCGAACGAGATCACGCCCGCCCAACTTAGGAGCGACACCAGCGCGACGACTTTCGCGTAGACCGGCGCGTCCGCTTGCGGGTCGAGGCGCCCGACGCGCCGCGCCATGGTCGTGTAGAACACCGCGACGTTGACCCCCGCGATCGCCATGGCGGTCATCTTCAGCTGGAACGCGGGGTTATAGAGGTACTGCGCCGGCGCGCTGATGAAGAACAAGGTTCCCGTCGCGACGTTGAGCAAATAGCCGCCGACGCCGAACGGCACCAGTCGGTGCAGCGAACCGATCGGGATGCCGCGCCCTAGCCCCAAAAGGCGCAGATCGAAGACGCCGACCGTGCCGATCAGCAGGCAAAGCCCAATGAAGTGCAGCGACTCGACGATGGGCCAGCCCCACGCCGAGTTCATCAGGTCAAAGACGCCGACCCGATCGGCGAAGCGGAGGATGTCGTCGGTGCTCATCCCTCCTCCTCAGTGCGCGAACAGCACGGTGTGGGTGTAGGCGAGCAGCCGGCCCGCGGCGATCGCGCCCGCCCAAAAGACGATCGACAGCACCGCCGCCCCGCGCGCCCAAGCCGGCGACGCGCCGTCCGGCGCCGCCGCGGCCAGCACGCGCTTGGCGAACACCCAGGTCAAGACGCCCGCCGCGATCAGGAAAGCGAACTTCAGATAGAAGACCGGATTGGTCAGCGCCTTGGCCGGATAGGCCAACAGCAGCGCCAGCCCGGAAACCAGCGAGGCGACGAAGCCCGCCTGCATCGCCGGGAAGAAGCGCGCGAACAGCGCCAGCGGCGCGCCGCGCGCAACGCCGAGCAGCCGCAGGTCGAGCGCCAGCGCCGGACCGACCAGAAACGCCATGCCGAGAGCATGGATGATCAGCATGAGCGGAAACGCCCAGAGCGACTCGCGCACGAAGATGCTGGGCGGGGTCTGCTCGAGGGCGGCGAGCAGCTCCATCATGGCCTCAACTAGTTTGCCGGACGGAACGCCAGAAGCACGTTGCCGTCAGGCTGACCGAAGCGTCCGTAGCCGGAGGTGACGAGCAGCATGCCGTGCGCGGCGATGATCGAGGCGTTGTCGATCGCGCCGCCGTGGGCGGGCACGCCGTTGGCGGTTTCGAAGCC
>JASFUX010000150.1:0-8715 GCA_050050115.1 Maricaulaceae bacterium
AGGCGGACCAGCTCGAGCTGCTCGGCCGGCAGCTCGGCCATCGCCGCGGCGATCTCGGTTTCGCGCTCGCGGGTTTCGACCTCCACGTCGGCCGGGGTCTCGGCCTGCGGCCAGAGGCTGGGGTCGTAAGGGTCGTAGTCGCTGCGCGCTTCCTTGCGCGCTGCGTCGATCCGGCGGTTGCGCGCGATCCGGAAGATCCAGGTCGACGCCGACGCGCGGCGGCGGTCGTAGCTGCCGGCCTTGCGCCAGACCGCGACCATCACTTCCTGCATCATCTCCTCGGCTTCGGCCGCCCCGAGCCGCATCCGCATCAGATAGCCCTTCACCCGGGGCGCGAAGAACGAGAACAGCTGCGAAAACGCCTCTCGGTCGCCCTGCGCCGCAACGGCTTCGAGCCAGTCGGCGTGAGCCTCGGGCGAGCTGGGCTCGGGCGAGGTCGAGGCGGGCGGCTCGGCGGACGGCGGGGTCAAGACGGGGGCCTGAAAGGTTGCGTTAAGGATAGGGCGCGGCTGAGGCCGCGGGGCGACGGAAAAAGCGGGCCGGCGGTTGATCAACGCGCGGCCGAGGCCGGGAATCAAGCGCTCGGCGGCCCGTCCGGCAAGCCCGCGACCGCTCACGTTTGGGTCATGCCGCCTCGTCTTGTCTGAAACCGGGAATACGCCGAGGATGCCATGGCGTCGCCAAGATTAGGGTCGATGTATCGGCCGTCGCGGCGCGCTTGGGTCAAAGTGCGCCGCGCTTTGACCAGAGCCCGGGCCCGCGTTTCGGCGCGATCCCTGCAGGCTCCTCTGCAATCGGTCTCACGCAAGGGATCTTCGACATCATGCGGGCCAGCCTTCTTTCCTCGTCTCTCGTCCTTTCGCTCCTCGCTTCGGCCGCCGCGCAGGCGCAGACCGCAGGCGAGGAGGTGCTGGTGTCCAGCCATCAGGACTGGGCGGTCTATACCCGCGATCTCGGCGAGGACTTCGTCTGCTACGCGGCGACTGAGCCGGTCGACGCCGCGCCGCGCTCGGGCGACCATGAAGACGTCGCCTTCCTGGTCGCGACCTGGAGATCCGGCGCCTCGGTCGAGCAGCCGATGATGTCGGCCGGCTATCAGCTGCGCCTTGGTGCGCCGATGTCGGTGCGTGTCGGCTCGGACCGCTTTCCGATGTTCGCCGACGAGTACGGCTACATCTATGTGCGCGAGGACGATGATCAGGCGCGGCTGGTGCGCGCGATGAAGCGCGGCTACTCGCTGCGCCTCGAAACGGTGACCTTCGAAGGCACTCAGACCACGTACGAATTCTCCCTGCGCGGCGTCACGGCGGCGATCGACGCAGCCAACGCGGCGTGTAGGTGATTTTCCTCCCCCACGGGGGAGGTGGCCGGAGCAGACAAAGTCTGCGGAGGTCGGAGGGGGATTGCCTCGCGGCTAGAGAGTTGTCGCTGCGATCCGTGCGCAGCCCGTCAGATCGCCAGCCGCGAGGCAATCCCCCTCAGTCACGCTGCGCGTGACAGCTCCCCCGTGGGGGAGCAGAGCGGCGGGGACTCGTTACCCCTTCCTCTTCATCTTTACGCCTTCGCCCGCGAACATCTCCTGCGCGCGGCCCTGCGGGGCGAACTCGCTCAAACGCAGCTTGATGGCGTGGTCCTTGACCCCCGGCGCGCCGTCGGGGCGCTCGCCGCGGTAGTAGGCCTTCTGCCATTTCTCCGCGACCGCTGCGGCGTCCTTCTCCGACAGGCCTTTCAAGAACCCTGAGCGGCTTTGCCGCCAGAGGTCGTTCTGCGCCATGCGGTCGGCGTCGTCGTGGATCAGCCGCACCTCGGTCTCGACCTTCTCCAGCTGGCCGCGGCGGACCGGGAGGAGATGGGCGATCGGCTCGCCGGCCTCGAAGCGGACGTGGGTCTTCTCGCGGGTGAACAGCCAGTTCATCGTGAAGGTGTAAGGCGACCAGTCGGTCTCGATTACGCCCGTCAGCGGCGCGATCGCGTCCTTGGGCCGGTTGATCGGGCCGGAGACCATGAGATTCCAGCCGGGCGAGGTCTTGAGCAGGAACGGCAGCTCGAAGGTCAGCACGCCCGAGCCGAAATGGCTGATCGCGCGGACATGCGCGGCGATCGGCGCGCCCTCGGGATCGTCGAGGGTGATCGCGATGGCGTCCTTGCCCGTCTGTCCCGCCCAGAACGCCGAGAAGCCGACCGGATTGAGCACTTCCCAGCCGTGCGCGTTGGCGATGGTCAGCGGCAGGCAGCGGTAAGCGTAGCTGTCGGGCGTGGCGTCCATCCAGTCGCGCTTGGACGGCGCGGCGCGCAACGACGGCGGATCGGAGGACAGCGGGTGGCAGGTGATCTTCATGCTTCAGCTCCGATGCGCTTGGCCATCAGGATGTCGTGCCGGCCAGGACCGGTTGAGTCGGGAATCACGCCGCACACCGTGAAGCCGCATCGTTGGTAGAACGCAAGCGGATGAACGCTGGTCGTCCTGACGCGCCCCAAGGCGACGAGAGGATCGGGGTAAAGATCGTGGCCGAAGATCGACGTGCCGCCGAACGCGTCGTCGCAGCCGAGCCACATCGAGGCGACGCCCGCGTCCGCCGCGTCGCGCTCGAGGCGTGCGACAAGCGCCGATCCCACGCCGCGCCGCTGGGCCGGGGAATCGACCACCAAAGGGTGCAGCTCCCAAGCATGTTCCGAATGCACGATCGCGCCGATCCATCCGACGAGACGTCCGTCTTCCAGCGCCAGGGTCGCGCGCCGGTCGGCGCGGCTGAGGGCCTTCTCGACCGTAGGGGCGGCCGCTTCGATGTCTGGCCAAGCGGATGGGTCGTGCGCCAGCGCGTCGACGAGGATTCGCGTCGCCTCGCGTCTGTGGCGGTCGGGCGCGGCGCGAATGTCGACGAACTCCATGGACTCTCTCCCTGCGATGAGGCGCGTGCTAAAGTGCCGGCGTCGAAACCGACCGCGCAAGACGGAAGGAGCGCAAAGTGGCGCGCAATCTCGAAACCGCCGTCGCCGCCCACTATGCGACGGGTGATCTCTTCGGCGCGATCGTCGCCGCGCTCGAGGCCGCGGGCGCGGACCGCGACAACCTCCGGATCGAGGACATCGCGCCGGTCGACGAGTTCCACACCGCGGGCCGGATCACCACCTTGCAAGCGCTGGAGATGACGCCGCTCACGGCCGACATGCATGTGCTCGACGCGGGCTGCGGCATCGGCGGGACGGCGCGCGCTGTGGCGACCGAGCGCGGCTGCCGCGTCACCGGCGTCGACCTGACTCCCGAGTTCGTCGACGTTGCCCGCCGGCTGACCGAGCTGACCGGCCTGTCGGAGAAATGCCGCTTTGAGGTCGCCAGCGTGCTCGACATGCCGTTCGAAGCGGCGAGCTTCGACGCGGGTCTGACCTTCCACGTCGCGATGAACATCGAGGACCGCGGCCGCTTCTACGCCGAGCTCGCCCGCGTGCTGAAGCCGGGCGCGCCGCTCTGCGTCTTCGACGTGACGAAAGGGCCGGCGGAAGGGATGCTCTATCCGGTCCCCTGGGCGGAGACCGAGGCGACGAGTTTCCTGAAGTCTACGGACGAAACCTGCGCGCTTCTCGAAGGCGCGGGGTTTGAGATCACCCGGCGGAAATCCTTGCGCGACTTCGCGATCGGCTTTTTCGAAAAGGTCTTCGCGCGCGCCGCCGAAGCGGACGGTCCGCCGCCGGTCGGCCTGCACCTGCTGACTGGCGCGAACAGCCCGGAGAAGTTCGCCAACTATCTGGCGGCGGTGAAGGCGGGTCAGATCGAGCCGGCGTTCGTGATCGGAAGGCGGGTTTAGAGACCTCGATACGAAACCCAACGACCACAAGCTCACATCTTCCGTTTGCTCGGGCTTGTCCCGAGGAGGATGATAAGCGGCTGGGCGGACCTTGAGGCGGGACACAGGCGATACGCCGTGCTGCCCCCGCGTGGCGAGCAGGGCGGAACGGTGTTATCTGAGCCCGCATGGACCTGACGACCCAGCCACAGAGCGGCCTCGCCGCGACCGAGAAGCCCTCTTTGGCGGGCTTGACGCGCGCCGAGCTCAAGGACGCGCTGATCGCCCACGGGGTGGAGGAGCGCAAGGCGCGGATGCGCGCGAACCAGCTCTGGCGCTGGATCTATCACTTCGGCGTCGTCGATTTCGACGCGATGACCGACGTCGGCAAGGAGCTGCGCGCCTCATTGAAGGCCGCGTTCACGCTCGATCGGCCGGAGATCGTCGAGCGGATGGTCTCGACCGACGGCACGCGCAAGTATCTGATCCGCCTTGCCGGCGGGCCCGAGGTGGAGATGGTCTACATCCCCGACGTCGGCCGCTCGGGCGCCTTGTGCGTGTCCTCGCAGGTCGGCTGCACCTTGAACTGCACCTTCTGCCACACCGGCACGCAGCGGCTCGTCCGCAACCTGGCCGCCGCCGAGATCGTCGCCCAGGTGATGATCGCGCGCGACGATCTCGGCGAATGGCCGACCTCGAACGAGGACCGCAAGCTCACCAACATCGTGTTCATGGGCATGGGCGAGCCGCTCTACAATCTCGATGAAGTGGTCAAGGCGATCGACGTGATCTCGGACGGCGAGGGGATCGCCATCGGCCGTCGTCGGATCACCGTTTCGACCAGCGGAATCGTGCCGAAGATGGCCGAGCTGGGCGAGCGCGCCCAGACCATGTTGGCGATCTCCCTGCACGCGACAAACGACGACCTGCGAGATGTGCTGGTGCCGATCAACCGGAAATATCCGCTAGCGGAGCTCTTGGACGCCTGTCGCAGCTATCCAGGCGTCGGCAACGCCAAGCGGATCACGTTCGAGTACGTGATGCTCAAGGGCGTCAACGACACGGACGCCGAAGCGAAAGAGCTGGTGCGCCTGCTCGCCGGTATTCCGGCGAAGATCAACCTGATCCCGTTCAATCCCTGGCCGGGCGCGCCTTACGAATGCTCGGACTGGGACCGCATCGAAGCCTTCGCCGACATCGTCAATCGCGCCGGCTACGCCAGCCCGATCCGAACGCCGCGCGGGCGGGACATCTTTGCGGCGTGCGGGCAGCTCAAAAGCGCGAGCGTGAAGCGGCGAGCGAGCGAGGCGAGGGCGGCGCGGCCGTCCTAAAGCGTCGCTCGAAATCCTGACGCGTATGGCCCGAGCCTGGTCCGGCGTACTGCTCTTGGTGTTGAAAACAGGACAAACGCTACGGGCGCGCGCCGCGTCCGCGCACCGGCGGAGTGGAGCCCGCCTGCGAACGGGTTTAGAGCTTCCACAAGGCAAGACCAGCGCGGACCCCCGGCATGACCCACGTCGTCCTCTACCGCTTCGACATCAAGCCCGACAAGGAGGCGGACTTCGTCGCCGCCTGGGCGCGGCTGACTGACGTGATCCGGCAGGAGCACGGCACCTTCGGCTCGCGCCTGCACCGGTCGGCCGACGGGACCTACCTCGCTTACGCCCGCTGGCCGTCGCGCGAGGCTTTCGACCTCGCCGAGGAGAAGCCGGTCAAATCCGCCGCCCGCGCGCTGATGGCCTCGACCATCTCCCACCGCTATCCGCCCGAGCACCTCGAGATCGTCGAGGATCGGCTGGTCGAAGGGGGCTAGGGCGGCGCGCCAAGAGCGCTCGCTCGCGAGACCCGTTGGTCGCCCTCTTGTCTGCGCACACGTGACTTCGTTCGTACAAAGGAAAAGGGCCGCCGCGGTGTTCGCGGCGGCCCTCAAGGCAGGTGATGTGTTCGGGCGTCTTAGAACGCCTTGGACACGCGAGCGAAGATCGTACGGCCCACGTTGTCGTAGCCCAGACCGATCGGAACGCTGCGCGCGTTCAGGCCGGCCACGCCGTTGGTGTTGACGAAGCTGACGTCTTCGTCGATCCGCGGCGGGTCTTGATCGAACACGTTGTTCGCGCCGACGCGGAACGTCCAAGTGTCCATCTCGTAGTTCACCGAGAGATCGTGGTAGATCACGGACGGCACCGTGTAGCACCGCTCGACGTCAAGCGACGCGCCATCGTAGCAGTTCGACGGACGGTCCGCCACGTCGGTGGTCTGATCGCCGATGTAGCGTGTTTGCCAGAACAACGTCCAATTATCGAACAGCAGACGAGCGTTAGCCGTACCGCGCCATTCGGGGTTGCCGAGCTCGCCAGCGAACTCGTTGTTCGTCGTCACGCCAAGGATCGTCACCGTGTTTGCAATCTCATCAGTACGTGTACTGACGAAATCGAGCTCGGCGCGGAAGTCCTTGCCTACCGCACTGAAATCCGTCCCGACGAACGCATTGAAGTCGAAGCCGCTCGCAGTTTCCTCGGCGAGGTTGAACGGCGTGACGTCGACCGTCGTCAGGAAGTTGGTGTTCGGATCCCGCGGCCCGAGACGTTGACAATATGGATCGTTCGGGAAGTTGGCCGACGTATAGCACGACAAGGCGGTTTGCGCGGTGGTTGGATTTGCAACCGCGCCTTCGATCGCGATGTCCCAGTAGGTCAGGCCGATGCGCGCATCAAACGCCGAGAACCACGGCTGCTCGATGACAAAGCCCGCCGTGTAGGTGTCGGACTCCTCAGGATCCAGGCCGGTGTTGCCGGCGTTGGCGCCCTCCACAGAACCGCCGAAGACACCCAGACCAAGGCTGAAGGGATCCAAGCCCTCCGCTTGACAGTTGGCGATCGTGGTGGCCGACCGGCTGTCGCCGGACGCGTCGTAGTCGAACTGGTTGTCCATATCCAAGTCGTTCTGCGCGAGCGCCGGCACCCGACACGGGTCCGGGTCGGACGCGAAGAACGTCTGGCCGGCGAGGAACAGCTCACGCAGGTTCGGCGCGCGGAATGAGGTGCCGTACGTGCCGCGCAGCGTCAGCCAGTCGACCGGACGGTAGTTCACTTTGGCCGCGTACACGGTGTTCTCACCGTAGAACTCGTTGTTCACGAACCGCCCGTTGAGCTCCACCGTCAGTTCTTCAGCAAGCTCATGTCCGCTCAGGATCGGGATCGAGAGTTCGCCGAACACGTCATAGGATTCCACCGATCCGATGGTCGGAGCGTCGGAGAAGAAGCCGTCCAACAGACCGCGCGCTGCAGTATCGTCCGCGTAGGTGTCAATGGCCGTCTCTCGCCATTCGGCGCCGACCACGCCCTGAACCGCGCCGGCCGGAAGCGTAAAGAGCGGGCCGGTGGCGAAGCCGCCGAAAGTCGTCTCATCGACAAAGGTCGTCACGTCGCGGACGCCGCGGAGGTAGTCCGTGATGTCTTGCGCGGTCAAACCGCCGGTCGAGTAGGTGATCGGGCCGCCGTCGGTAACCCACAGACCCGTGTCGACCGGGTTGAAGGGAACGCACGGCTCCGGCGACGGCGTGCCTTGGAAGTCGCCCTGGTCGTCGAAGTTGATTGCTGGAGCGCAAGACACTTCGTTGGTCATCGGATCGACCACGTGGTGGATCGACTGGAAGAGCGCGTTCTCCCGAACGCCGGTCCGGCGGGAGTGGCCCTGAGACCGCGTGTAGCCGGCGAAGAGCTCGTAGTCCCAATCAGCGAGCCCCAGGACTTCAAGGTCTCCATCGAGGCCGCCGTACGCGCGATACTGCGTCAGCTCAACATCCAGGATGTCCTGCCACGGCTGAAGCGGCCGCGTCGTAATGGAGTCGGTCGGGAATTCGTTCGACCCCCAGACGCCCCACGGGTTGTAGGCGTTGTCGGGCGGCAGCGTGACGTCCATCAGCGTATCGCCGAAGTTGAAGAACGTCTGACGGTTGGAAAGGTTGAGCTCGAGGAAGGCGCTCGTACCCGGAATCGTATCCGATATGTCGTACTCGCCGCGCATGTACGCCGTGGCCGACTCCACCGATGGCGTCAGCCACTGGTCCTGGTTGCGCGTGATTGTCGTCACATAAAGCGGATCGCCCGTGAAATCCCAGGTCATGAAGCCCGGAAGCTGGCCCGTAAGGTTGCCTTCCGCGTCGTAGGTGCTTTGACCCGTTGGATCGATGACGAAGGCGCAGATGCCGCAGCCGCTGCCGGCGACCCAGGCGCCGAAAGCTTGTTGCGCATGGCTATTGCCCTCGATGACGCTCGAGTTGTTTGAACCGGGTTGGTTCTCATCCTCGACGATGTCGATCGGACCATAGCGCGTGCCGGTGTACATCCAGTCGCGCTCGTTGCCGAGCAGCTCCTCGGACGAGCGATACTCCATGCCGAACAGGAACGAGCTGCGCTCGCCGACGTCGCCCATGAGCACGGAAATCTGGCTTTCTTGGCCGCCGCCGTCGGTGAAGTTCTGGAAGAGATCAACGTTGAAGCCTTCGTACTCGTCCCGCAAGACCACGTTGACCACCCCGGCCACGGCGTCCGCGCCGTACACTGACGACGCGCCGTCGAGCAGAATGTCGACGCGCTGGATCATGGTCGACGGAATCAGCGAGATGTCCGGGAACGACGGCGCGCCTTCCACGCCCGCTGGCGCGTAGCGGCGACCGTTCACCAGAACCAGGGTCCGCTCCGGCTCGAGGCCGCGCAGCGACACCGCGGCGCCGCCGGGGCCCGCGCTGGTGACGAAGTTGGAGTTCACGGTCTGGTCGAGCTGGGCGCCCTGCACGACAGTCGTGGTCCGCAGCAGTTCGCCAACGTCGAGCACGCCGGATTCGGCGATCGTGTCTTCGTTGATCACCTGAAGCGGCGACGTGCTGGTGAAAGTGTCGCGGCGGATCCGCGACCCGGTGACCACAATGCGG
>JASFUX010000151.1:0-8678 GCA_050050115.1 Maricaulaceae bacterium
GGACGTTCTCGACTCGGCCCGGCGCGACCAGCGCGCCCTGCACCGAGGCGACGCCCGGCGCGCCGCGCGCCAGAAGCCAGCGCGCGCCGATCTGCGAGGAGGCGAAACCCGATTGAACGTCCGGCTCACCGCCTTCGACGCGGATGTCGACGTTTTGCACGACCGGCTGGGCGATCAGCGTCAGCCGCTCGGTCGCGCCCCACTCAAGGAAGATCGATGACTCCGCCTTCGAAAAGCTCAGCGCCTCGCCCGCGGCCCCGTCGTCGGCGAACAGCCGATCCGCGACATCGTAGGAAACGCTCGAGATCGACTGGACGTGGCCGCTCTCCATGGGCCACGCGCCCGCCATGGTCGCGCCGGCATGCGCCGCCGCCGCTGCGAGCCCCGCAAGCGCGCCCCTCGCCGCCATCAGTCCCCCCAATCGCATCCCGTTAATATTGACGCTGATTAACCAGGAGGAAAGAGCGTTCACGACATACTGGCGGCGATGGGAGTCTTCGGCGAACGATGAGCGGCGCGACAAGCATGTCATCGCATTCCCTTGAGCTGGAGCGGCTGGCGCTGATGAAGCCCGGCCGCCAGCGCGATCGGCTGACGCTCGCGCTCACGGACACGCTCGTCTCGCGCAAGCTTTCAAATGAAGAGGCGCGCACCGCAATGGGCGGCCTGCTCGCCGACCTCGTCACTGCGGCCTCCCTCGACCTGCGGATCAGCGTTGCGGCGCGGATCGCGGACGTCGACTGGGCCCCGCGAACGCTCGCCCTGCAGCTCGCGCTCGACGAGATCGACGTCGCCAAGCCGATCATTGCGTCGTGCCAGGCGCTGCTCGAAGAAGATCTTCTGATGATCGCCGCTCAAGGCGGTCCGTCTCACCGGCTCAGCCTGGCCGAACGCCCCTTCGTGACCGGAGCGGTGTGCGAAGCGATCGCGCAGGCGCGCGAGCCCGAGGCCATGGTCGCCCTCCTGCGGAACGCCACCGCCCAGATGACGCGGCAGGCGCTGACCCTCTGCGTCGCCGCGGCGCAAGACTTCGCCGTCATCCGCGAACCGCTGACCGATCGCGAGGATCTCACTTCCGAACTGGTCGAAGCGGTTTATCTGATGGTCAGCGAAGAGCTGCGCGCGAAGATCGTCGCGCGGTACGACGTCGACGAGGCGTCGTTGCGCCGCGTGATCAGCGCCGCCGCCGAGGCCGGCATGGACCGGTCGACGGAAGATCCCGAACACGGCGAGGCGGAGACCGCGGCGCTCATCACCGCTTTGGCGGAGACCGGCGCTCTGACCGCGGATTTCATCGCCCGCTCGGTCGCCGAAGGTCGCCCGGACATCTATCTGCACGCCGTCGCGAAGCTGAGCGACCTCGATCTCGAGACCCTTCGGGCCACACTGAGCAAGCACGGAGCCTGGGCCGTTGCGCTCGGCTGTCGCGCCTGCGACATCCGCCGCCAATCGGTCATTTCGATTTGCCAGGTTCTGGCGCGCGCAGGCGTGATCGACCGGGAGCCCTCCTCCCCGGCTGAACGCACGATCGCGAACACTTATGTGTCGCAAACGCCGGTGACCGCGATAGACGCCTTGCGGCGCATCGTCCAAGCCGATTGAATCGCCCCCTCCAAGGGATCACACGATGAGCAATGAGTCCCGGTCCTTGCGCCGGATCCACTTTGCGGCCAGCCCGCGCCCGAAGGCTCGCCAGGCCCTGCGCGCGCTCTCAGCCGCCTATGGCGACGCGAAACCGGAGGAGGCGGACGTCGTCGTCGCGCTGGGCGGCGACGGCTTCATGCTCGAAACGCTCCACGCCTTTATGGGTCGCGGTCTGCCGATCTACGGGATGAACTGCGGCTCCGTCGGCTTTCTGATGAACGAATACGCCGAGGAAGGCCTGCACGAACGCCTCGACAGCGCCGAAGAGGCGAAGATCCGGCCGCTGCAAGCCGTCGGGCGCGATGTACGCGGCCGCCCCTTCTCAGCGCTCGCCATCAACGAGGTCTCGCTTCTGCGCGAGCTGCGCCAGACCGCGAAGATCTCGATCACCGTCGACGGCCGCACCCGGCTGCCCGAGCTGGTCGCTGACGGCGTGATCGTCGCGACGCCTGCGGGCTCGACCGCCTACAATCTTTCAGCTCACGGTCCGATCCTGCCGATCGACGCGCGGCTGCTGGCTCTGACGCCGATCAGTCCGTTCCGCCCGCGCGCTTGGCGGGGCGCGCTTTTGCCGCACGACACGCAGATCCGGTTCGACATCATCGAGCCCGACCGCCGACCCGTCGCCGCGGTTGCGGATAACCAGGAATTTCGCGACGTCGCCTACGTCGAGATCCAGGAACACCGCGAGCTGACGATCGAAATGCTGTTCGACAAAGGCCGGGCGCTCGAGGAGCGCATTCTCGCCGAACAGTTCGCTCACTAACGATTTCTTAGCGAAGCCCCGCCTTCATGGCCCGTTAAGTCTGCGCGGCTACTCTTCATCCGGCTGCGGACCAGGAGTTGAATGTGGCGAAGCAGAAGCCGACCGAAGTCATCACCCCGCCCAACATGCTCAAAGTGAAGGCGGGCGGCGCGTTGCCGAAGATCGACCAGGACGCGATCGCGCGAGCCGAAGCGGCGCTGAAGAACCTGTCGGGGCAATTCGACGAGTGGATGGCGGACGAGCTTGAAAAGCTCGAAGCCGTCTGGAGCGAAGGCAAGGCCGCCGGCGATCCGTGCAGCGAGGGTCTTTATCGACGCGCGCACGACATCAAGGGCCTGGCCGCAACCTACGAGTATCCGCTCGTGACCCGGCTCGCCGCATCGCTCTGCCGACTGATCGAAACCGAAGAGCTTCGCAAGGCGGCGCCGGCCGCGCTCGTCGAAGGGCTGGTGAACGGCATCCGCATCGCGGTGCGCGACGACATCCGCACCGACGAGCATCCGGTCGGCCGAGCGCTGGCGATCGAGAGCGAAACCGCCGTCGCAAAACTCATCGACGCGCACAAGAACTGCGCGGCCTGAGGTCAACCAAACGAACTTGCTCTAAGGCGCGTGGGCCGCTTCGGCGGCGGCGCTATCGGCTGTCGAGGACGCGAACTTGAGCCGCCGTGCAGTATCCTCGGCGCGAGCTTCAGAAATCACGTTGAGCTTGTCGAGCAGATAATCGACATCGTCCCGCGCCAGGCCCGGCGAACGCGACAGCAGCCGCTCGATCATCAGCTGGGAGAAGCGGTCGCGATCGCCCGGCGAGCCGTCGAGCTCCATAGTGTGAAAGAGATCGACGGCGATCCGCATCGGCGCGAAGAACCGCTCCGGCAGCCCGGTGCGCTCGAAGATCGCCTTGAGGCCGAGCGGTCCAGCGTCATGGATCAGCACCCACGCTTTGCCGTGCGGCACGTTCGCCAGCTCGGCCATGGCGTGCTCGAAAAACGACATATGCCCCAGGCACAGTCCGCGGACGATCATCGAAGGCGTCAGCCGGCCGTTGAACTGAAGTTGCTGAACGAAGCGGCGCATGTCGCTCGCGCGGCCGGCCTGGTCGAGCACGTCGATCGTCGCCCGCTCGCGCGCGCCCTCGGCCAGCTCGACCGCAAGCTGGGGCGGCAGTGCGTGACGCCGCGCAAGCCGTTGAAGCGCCTCGTCGGAAACCAGCGAGACCAGCCGCTCGGAAATCACGCTCGGCAGCATCGAACGATCGATAAAACCATCCGTCACCGATGGCCGGTCGCCGAAGCGCGACAAGGCCCGATCCATGGCCTCCTCGTCGAACTCGGCGCCTTCGTTCCGAGCGAGCGCGGCGACCGCCTCCTCGGCGCCTTGCGCCACGATAGCGTCGACGACCGGCGCGCCGACCTTGTCCCGGCGCGCGATCGCCGTCTGCTTGAGCGCCGAGCCCGCGCGCACTATGGCGATCAGATCGGCTTCTTCGAACACGGGCGACTCTTCGAGGATCGGAATGGCGATCTCGTCGATGTCGTCGGCGAGCGCGAGCGCGATGTCGCGCGGCAGATGCGGCGAGTTCTTCAGGGTCGTCGCCAGCGCCTTGCGCACCATCACCGCGGCGTCGCGCGACATGATGCGAAGCACCTCGTTCGCCGCGGCGCGTTCGTCGGGGGTGAAGCCGGCCTCTTCGATGCGCAGGCAGATCTTCTTCGCCGTGCCCGCGCGCTCGCGATCGTCCTCGCTGCGTATGAGGCGGCGCAGATCGTCTTCGGTGAGTCTCGTGCGCAGAGCTGAGATCGACATGCGGTGCTCGTTCGAGTGCGAGAGGTCTCAGGATGACGGTGAGTCGATCGCTTTAAGGAATCGTTTCCATCCTCAAAGATTGTTCACGATCTAGGCGCCATTTCAGGTTGAGTCGTCAGCCCGTTCGGGCGGCTCGAGCGCGGCCAGGATCTCGATCGTCGTCGGCGTCAGGTGCAGCGGCGTCGATCTCGCCCATGAGCCGCCGGCGTTCAAGGCTGACGGCGCGGCGTCGATCCGCGGCGGCGCGCTGAACGAAACCCGCGGCGCTGCGGCTTCGAAGGCAGCTGGGAAAGCGGCCGGAAAGGCGCTCGGGGCGATCGTATCGGTCATCATGGAGGAAAAGCGCTCAAGCAGCGCCGCGGCGCTGACCGGATCGCCGGCGGGATCGTAGAACAATCCACGGTTCGCCCCCGCCGCCGCAGGCATCAAGGCGTCCGCCGCCTGCGCCGGATTCTCAGCCGCCGCCTCGATCAGCCGTGAGGCTCCGCCCGCGCCGAGCACGTGTGCGGCGTAAAGCTCGCCCTCGCTGGGCGGCCGGCCGAGACGGCTTTCAAGCGCCTCAGCGTTGTCAGCCGTTAGTGCGCCCGCCAGCAAAGCGGAGATGCCGGGATCAAAGCGCAGCGCAAGCGTTTCAGCGCGATCGAGGCCGAGATGTTCGCCCAACCCAAGCTGCTCGCCGTGGCGCTCGAGCGTCGAGAGCCAGGTCGACTCGATAAACTGATAGAGCCCGCTCGCCGACGAGGTCTCGGCCTGCGCGGCCGGGTCGAACGCGCTTTCGCGCTGCGCCGTCGCGGTCAGATAGCGGGCGCTGACGCCCGTGAGCCGGGCCGCCGCTGAGATGGCGGCGGCGACGCCCGCGTTGGACTCGGTCATGACGCGCTCTTCCGCGTGAACATCGACCGAACCTCGCCCGACAGGGCTAATCTTCGGTTAACCCCGCCGCGGCGGCCATTTCGGCGATCCGCGCTCCGGTGGCCGGTGCGAGCAGAACGCCGTTGCGATAGTGGCCGACCGCCGCGAGGACGTTCTCAGCCGCCCAGGCGACGATCGGCCCGCTCGCCGCATGCGAGGCTGCGAGCCCCGGCCGAACGCCCGTCCACCCGTCTACGACCGGCGCGTCGGCGAGCGCCGGGACGATCTCAGCGGCGGCCGCGTGCAGAGCCTCGCTCGCGACGGGATCGACATCGAGATCGCTGCGGCCCGGCTCCGCTGTGGCGCCGATGATGATCCGGCCGTCCGGCCGCGGGATCACGTAAACCCCTGGCCGCCGAATTACGCCGCCGAGCGCGAGCCCAGAGGCGTCTACGGCAAGCAGCTGCCCCTTGACCGGAACAACGGCGTCGAGCGGCGGCGCAACGGACGCGAGCGCGCCCGCGCGCCACCCCGAAGCAATGACGACCAGGTCGAAACTCTTGCGGGACGTTTCGCCTTCGCCGCGCACGGCCAGCGCCGGGGTCGGACCGGGCTCGACCGTCTGGACTTCGGCGTGCTCAACCAGCGCACCGCCGTGCGACCGGACGCTCGCGGCGAGCGCTGCGCAGAGCGCGCGCGGATCGACGACGCCTTCGCCCGGCATATGCAGGGCGCCGCGCACGCTCTCGTGCAAGGCCGGCTCGCGCGCCCTCGCCTCCGCCGCATCGAGAACGTCGACGGCGGCGCCGAGCGCCCGAGCCGCCTCGGCGCGCGCAGGGAGGCCGGCGGCTTCCTCCACATCGAACACGGGCAGCAGGGCGCCGGGCATGCGCAGACTCAGATCCACGCCGGTCTCAGCGCTCAGCTCCGCCGCCCAGTCGGGCCAGACCGCGAGGCTTTCAAGTCCGAAGGCGACGGCTTCGGCGCTTTGTGTTCCTTCTTCGAGCGCCTCGGCGGCCGGCGCCAGCATGCCCGCGGCCGCCCAGCTCGCCCCCTGCCCGGCGCGGTTACGATCGAAGACAACGACCTCAACGCCGCGCACGAGCAACGCTCGCGCGCACGCTAGGCCGATCGCGCCGGCGCCGACGATCGCAATGCGAGGACGAGATTTAAACGAGCGAACCATGCGCGCGCCTTAGCACGCGCATGCCCGACAGTGGAGCGGCGCGCCGCCGCAGGCGGATCAGTCGCCTTCGAAAGCGAACTCCGAGATGTTCAGCGTCGCCGTCCCGCCGGTGTCGCCGCCGTAGAGGCCGACCCAGATGTCGTAGAGCCCGGCGTCCGGCGACTTGAACGAGATCCCTGGATTAAGGCCCAGGGCGCTGTCGTCGTCGCACACGATCTCATCGTTCGGCGTGCGCACGAGCAGCGTGGTGTCGTCCTCGGATTCCGCGAAGACGTGAAGCGAGAAGATCCCCGGCGTATAGTAGACGCTGTAGTCCGGCGCCGCCGCGATCCAGCCGCGGCAGCTTGGATCAATCGTGCCTGCATCGACCTCGCCGCCAGGTGAAACCTCGACCGTATGCGGATCGGGCAGGAAGCCCGTCTCGAGATCGACCGATCCGTAAATCGGCGGCGCGCCCCAATCGACCATCACGTCGTCACGCCCGTAGGCGATAAGAACCGCCGAATATTCGAGTTCAGAGATATGCAGCGTCGACGTGCTGGTGCCCTGCTCGGGATCGAACATGCCGATCCAGATCCGATATTCGCCCGAAACCGGATCTTCGAAGGTGACGCCCGGATTGAGCGCTATGTCGCCCGCCGCGCCGCTGTCGTCGTCGCACGCCCACTGATCGTCGGGCGTGAGCACCACGAGCGTCGTGTCCGACGTCGCAGCGGCCGAAATGTAGAGCGGATAATCTCCGGCCGTGTAATCGAGGATGAAGTCCGGCGCATCGCCGATCAGACCGGTGCAGTAAGGATCGAGCGTATAAGCCTCGTTCGGGCCGCCGGCCTCGATGTAGACCGAGTACGGATCAGGCGCAAAGCCCGCCTCCAGCGCGACGCGGCCGAAGTAAGGCTCGGCCAGCACGTCGACGCGCGGCGTCGAGGCGAAGTCGTAGAAGTTGATCTCGGAGATGTAGAGCTCGGAGTCGGCGAACTCGGCCGGCGCGCCGTAACGGCCGACCCAGATGTTGTAGAGCCCGTCCTGCGGCGCATCGAAGACCACGCCGGGATTGAGCCCGGTCCGCCCGCCGGCCGAGTCGTCGTCGCAGACCCAGTCGCCGCTCGGCGTATTGATCACCAAGGAGATGTCGGCGTCCGAGGAGGCGGAGATCAGCAGCTGCTGAAAGCCCGCGTTGTAGTTGAGGTTGAAGTCGGGCGGCTCGCCTATGTAGCCCGCGCAACCGGGGCTCAGGAGCGAAGCGTCCTGCGAGCCGCCGGCGCTGATCGCCACGGTATAGGGGTCGGGCAGGAAGCCGACCGACAGCGTCGCCTCGCCATAGTATGACGGCTCGAAGCCCTTCTCCATCGACGCCGCGGCAAGGTCCTCCACCGGCGCTTCATAGGTCTCAGGCAGCTGGATGGGGCAGACGAAGCCGCCGACGCTCGCGCCTTCAAGCTCGTCGACGAAGAACTCATCGATGATCGCGCCGCTGAGCCCGTGCGCTTCACGGAAACGCGCGGCGGCCGCCCGCGTCGAGGTGCCGACCACGCCGGTAACTTCGACGTCGCCGCAGTCCATGGCCGCAAGCAGCGTCTGAGCGCGCGAAATCAGCTCTGTCGGCGAGGCCCCACTCGCCGCCGGCGCTTCGTCGCACGGCGTTGCGCCGCTCGACCGCGTGCTGGCGAGAGTGCGCAGCGCGCTGTCGGGATAGTCCCGTGCGAACATCGCGTACTCGCACGGCGCGGCCAGCGCCGCGAACACTACCTGCTCCACGGCCATCGTAGAGCTGACCGCGGGTGTCGTCGGCGTGGAGTTGTCCGCGACCGGACCCGGCGTGTCGCCCGGGTCGTCCGACGGGCCGACGCTGATGCGCCGGACGAGAGACGAGTTTTCCCAAGGCTGTTGCTCACCGTCGGTTTCGGCCAGTACCTCTTGGCGGACGGAATAGAAGATGTCCTCGATGCGGGCCTGGCGCGCTGCGAACAGCTCGCGCGCAAGCGCGCCCGCGTAAGGACCGTTGCCGCCGGCCGGACCGTCATTGGCGATCGAGCCCGGCGCGGTCGAGTAGGCCACGAGCGTTCCGGGCAGCGCGCGCGCTTCGGCGAGACCGCGGGTGTTCGAACTCGAGCGATTGGCCTGCGGCATGGCGAAGTCGCGGCACGCGTCGATGATGATGACGATCGCCCCGGCTCCGGCGCCCGACAGCGTGGCCGAGACGCGCGACAGGCCGACTGCTTCGGACTCAAGATCGGTCTCGGTCGCCATCGTCGCGCCGATGGGGATGAGGTAGTTCTCGATGTCGCGCTCGAGCGGCGGGCGACCCTGCGCGCCGTGACCGGCGAAGTAGAAAATCCCGACCGCATCCTCGCCCCCATCGCGCAGACGCTCGGCGAACTGACCGATGCCGGCGAGCAGCTGACGCTTGGTGGGGTTGTCCAGG
>JASFUX010000152.1:0-8667 GCA_050050115.1 Maricaulaceae bacterium
CCCTGAAGCTGAAGACCCGATCGAGCGCGTGTCGTCCAAGGTTGCTGTCGCGGTTGCGTTTGCGCCGCCGACGGACCTGCGCGGCTATGAGGGCAGTGACCGCGGCGAGTTCCAGTTCGAGCCCGAGCTGCTGCCGGTGATCTCGCCGCTCGACTATGTCGACGCTTCCGATCCGCCGACTCTCATCATCCACGGCGACGCGGACGAGACGGTGCCGCTGTGGCATGGCCAGAACATGCACGAGGCGCTCGACGCCGCGGGCGTTGAGAACGAGCTGATCATTGTTCCGGATGCTGGCCACGGCTTCCGCGGCGAGGACGGCGAGATGGCGGAGGCCGCGCGCGTGGCGTGGTTCAAGGAGCGGCTGTAGACGCGCCATGGCCCGGCCGCCGCAAACAGAAATCAGCATGCGCCTGGTCGTCGACGGCCCGGCGCCGGGCGTCGCGCATAGCCTTCAAGACAAGAAGAGTCGGCCCGTCGACGCCAAGATTTCAAAGAACGGCGCGGCTTTGGCGTTCGAATTTCCGATCCGGTTCTCGGCCGGGCCGCGATTCTATGGCGAGCAGGTCCGCAGCGAAGGCCCCGAGCGCCAGTTCGTCTACATCGGCGTGGGGACCGGCGCGGGGCAGTCCGGCTCGTGCTGGAGCCGTCGGATGAAGATCGACATCCACAAAATCCCGCAGACCCAACTCGACAAAGCGGCCAAGGGCAAAGTGCTCGAAGCGGTGGTCGACGGGCTGGGCGAGGACGGAACCCCGGCCTGCGCGACCGTGGTTCCACGCCAAGCGTGGCGGGCGGTCTGAGGCCCGATTAGCCGCTCATCCCGCCGCGCAGGTCTCTTCGATGTAGAGCTGCTCGGCGAGCGCGCGGCCGCCGTCCATCGCGGCGATGCGGCGGCGGGCGTAGTCGGCCTCGACCGCGTCGTCGAAGGCGAAGCAGTACCAGGGGTACTCGGCGTTGCCGGCGTTCGTCGCAGGATGCTCCATCGACAGGGTCGGCAGGGCGACGTGGTAGAAGAAGGCGTGGTTGTCGCCGCTCTCGATCGCGTCATAGGACGCGATGAGAAAGACCTCGTCGTTGTCGAACCAGCCGCCGACTTCGCGCTCGTCGTCGTCGGACGTCACCACGATGCAGCCCGACAGCGCCGCCGCGGCGACAACTGCGGTCGCCGCGCGCGCGAACGCGTTCATCATGCCGACTCCAGTTGCGGGGTCCACTCCGCGCGGGTCGCCAGGCCGTTCATCCGGGCGCGGTGATTGAACGCGGCTTGGCCGGCGGCGACGTCCTTCTTGTTGCTCCAGGCCTTCAAGGGCGCGGCTTGCAGCGCGCGGCCGTAGGAGAAGGTGAGCGCCCAGGGCAGCGGCCCGTTGGCGTTCATCGCATTCAAGTGCGCGGTGGCGTCTTCGTCGGACTGGCCGCCCGAGAGGAAGGCGATCGTCGGCACGGTCGCTGGCACGGAGGCCTTCAGACAGCGGATGGTCTTCTCGGCCACTTCTTCGACGCCGGCCTGCTTTGCGCACTTCTTGCCCGAGATCACCATGTTGGGCTTCAAGACCGCGCCTTCGAGCACCACGCGGGCGGAGAAAAGCTCCATGAAGAGGTGCTTCAGGACCCATTCGGTGACTTCGTAGCAGCGGTCGACGTCATGCCCGCCGTCCATCAGGACTTCGGGCTCGACGATCGGGACGATGTTCGCCTCTTGGCACAGCGCCGCATAGCGGGCGAGGGCGTGCATGTTGGCGGCGACGGAAGTGGGCGAGGGCAGCTGCGCGTCGATGTCGATCACCGCGCGCCACTTGGCGAACCGGGCGCCGAGCTCATAGTACTCGTTCAAACGATCGCGCAGGCCGTCGAGGCCTTCGGTGACCTTCTCGCCGGGAAAGCCCGCCAGCGGCTTGGCGCCGGCGTCGACCTTGATGCCGGGGATCGCGCCGGTCTCTTCGATCAGCTTGACCAGCGGCGTGCCGTCGGCGGCGTCTTGACGGATCGTCTCGTCAAAGAGGATCACGCCGGAGACGTGGTTGCTCATCGCTTCGGTCGTGCGGAACAGCATCTCGCGCCAATCGCGGCGGTTCTCGAACGTCGATTCCAGATCAATCGCATCAAAGCGCTTCTTGATCGTGCCCGAGGATTCATCGGCGGCCAAAAGTCCTTTGCCCGACGCGCCCATCCGCTGCGCGACATCCGCGAGTTGTTCGAGATTCATTTCACTTTTCCTCTGACTGCGCCGGCCGCATTCGATCCTGCGTCCGACCCCCGTCTATAAGTTGACAATGCGACCAGCGCATTGCGCTCGCCCGCCTTTGGAATCTGATCCGTTCGGATACCGGAAAAGCGCCGTGCGCTCTAGGTCAACCGGCGCCGGTCTCTGCAAATGTCCGTTCAGGATCGATCAATTTCGCTTAGGATCGCTCAAACCTTCAACGCCTCCACGCCCGGCAGCTCACGTCCTTCCATCCATTCAAGGAAGGCGCCGCCCGCGGTGGAGACGAAGGTAAAATCTTCAGCGACGCCGGCGTGGTTGAGTGCGGCGACCGTGTCCCCGCCGCCCGCGACTGAGATCAACCCTGCGGTCTTCGTCTGATTGGCGGCGAATTTCGCCAGCTCGACCGTCGAGGTGTCGAACGGCGGGATCTCGAAGGCTCCCAAAGGCCCGTTCCAGACGACGGTCTTGGCGTCGTTGATCGCCTCGGCGGCGAGGTCGACCGTCATCGAGCCGACGTCGAGGATCATCTCGTCGGGACCGACGTCGCCCGCCGGCTTTTGCGCGTGCGCCGCGCCGGCCTTGAACTCCTTCGCGGTCACCACGTCGACCGGCAGGATCAGCTTGCAGCCCGCGGCCTCAGCGGCGGCTTCGATGTCGAGCGCCGTCTCGCGCTGGTCCATCTCCACGAGGCTCTTGCCGACGTCGACGCCCCTGGCGGCGAGGAAGGTGTTGGCCATCGCGCCGCCGATGACGAGATAGTCGACTTTGCCGGCGAGGTTTTTCAGCACCGCGATCTTGCTCGACACTTTCGCCCCGCCGACCACCGCGACGACCGGGCGGACCGGATCGCCGAGCGCCTGGTTCAAGTGATCGAGCTCGCGCTCCATGGCGAGCCCGGCGTAAGCCGGCAGACGACGCGCGACGCCTTCGGTGGAGCCGTGCGCGCGGTGCGCGGCCGAAAAGGCGTCGTTGACGTAGACGTCGGCGAGCGCGGCGAGGGCGTCATCGAAGGCCGGGTCGTTCTTCTCCTCGCCGGCGTGAAAACGCGTGTTTTCGAGCAGCAGCACATCGCCGGGCGCGAGCTTGGCGATCTCCTCTTCCGCCTGCGGACCGATGCAGTCCTGCGCGAACGCCACAGGCGCGCCGAGGAGGGCGGCGAGATCGCCGACGACGTACTTGAGGCTCATCTCCGGGTTGGGCTGGCCTTTCGGCCGTCCGAAGTGCGCCGCGAGGATCACCTTCGCGCCGCGCTCGCGCAGAGTATTGATCGTCGGCAGCGCCGCCTTCAGGCGCGTGTCGTCGGAGACCTTGTGGTCATCGCCGAGCGGCGCGTTGAAGTCGACGCGCACGAGCACGCGCTTGCCGTTGACGTCGGCGTCTTCAAGTCGGCGGAAGGTTGTCATTGGCCTAGATCAGCTTCGCCATCGCGATCGCGGTGTCCGACATCCGCGTGGAGAAGCCCCACTCGTTGTCGTACCAGCTCAGGATCCGCCCCAGCTTGCCTTCAAGCACCTGGGTTTGCGGCAGGGCGAAGGTCGAGGACGCCGGGTTGTGGTTGAAGTCCATCGACACCAGCGGCGCCTCGGTCGTCGCCAGCACGCCTTTCAGGGCGCCGTTCGCCGCTTCGCTGATCGCCGCGTTGATCGCATCGACCGAAATGTCCTTGGACGGTGTGAACACCAGATCGACGCACGAGACGTTCGGCGTCGGCACCCGGATCGACGAGCCGTCGAGCTTGCCTTTGAGCGACGGAATCACCAGCCCGATCGCCTTGGCCGCGCCGGTGGAGGTCGGGATCATCGACATCGCCGCGGCGCGGGCGCGGTAGAGATCCTTGTGCAGCGTGTCCAAGGTGGGTTGGTCGCCGGTGTAGGCGTGGATCGTGGTCATGTAGCCGCGCTCGATCCCGAAGGTGTCGTGCAGCACCTTGGCCACCGGCGCGAGGCAGTTGGTCGTGCACGACGCGTTCGAGACGATCACGTCGTCCTTGGTCAGATCGGCGTGGTTGACGCCGTAGACCACGGTCTTGTCGACCTCGGTCCCCGGCGCGGAGATCAGCACCCGCTTGGCGCCGGCGTCGATGTGGGCCTTGGCCTTGTCCTTGTGGGTGAAGATGCCCGTGCACTCGAGCGCGATGTCCACGCCCAGCTCGCCGTGGGGCAGCTTCGACGGATCGCGCTCGGAGGTGACCTTGATCGGGCCCGAACCCGCGTCGATCGTGTCGCCCGAGATCTTCACCTCCCGCGGGAAGCGGCCATGCACGGAGTCGTATTGGAGCAGGTGGGCGTTGGTCTCCACGGGCCCCAGATCGTTGATGGCGACGACCTCGATATCCGTGCGCTCATGCTCGAGGATCGAGCGTAGAACCAGCCGGCCGATGCGGCCGAACCCGTTGATGGCGACGCGGACGGTCATGTGACGTGCTCCTTCGATGTGCAAACAGGCGCGCCCAAAAAGCGCAGGGCCGCGCGAAAGGCGGGAATTCGCGGGCGGGTTTAGCCTTGCCCGGCGTTTCCGTCCACAGGCGCGCAGCCGTTCCTGGGCGCGCCAAGCAGCAAGAAACACGCTAAAAGGGCCGCGATGACTGCAAGAGACACCACTCCGACGCACCTCGTCGATCGGCTGCGCAACGCGCTCGACCGGCTCGAGCTGACCCTCGGGGCTTCCGCGGACAAGCTTCGCGACGCCAACGACGCCGCCGCTTTGATCGAGGCGATGTCCGCCGACCGGGCGGCTTTGGCCGAAAAGCTGGCCGCGGCAGAGGCGCGGGCCGTCGAGTTCGAGGAGGCTGTCCAGGCAGCCGATGCGGCGCTCGACAGCGGCGTGGCCGACGCCGCGCGCGAGCTGCGCGACGCGCTCGCGGACATGGGCGTCGGCGGGCCGCCGGACGAAGAGACGGCGGAGAAGGGCGGATGAGCAAGGTCGAGATCGAGATCGCCGGGCGCCGCGCTGAGATGGAGTTGTCGGCTGAGGACGCCGCGCGCGCCCGGGCGCTGGCGCGTCGGCTCGACGCTTTGGCCGCGCCCTACGCCGATGAGCCCGACCGTGCGGCCTTCTTCTGCCGCCTCGTCCTGTTGCTCGCCGCGGAGATCGACGAGACCACCGCCCGCCTCGACGAAATGGTTGCAAGGCTTCGAGAAGACGCGTGAGCAGCGAGACGGATGAGGCGGGCGTCGCCGCGAGCTTGAAGCGCGCCGTCGGCTTGGCGTCCCTGACGCTCTACGGCGTTGGCGTGACCATCGGCGCCGGCATCTATGTTCTCATTGGCGAGACGGCGGCGCAGGCGGGCTCCCTTGCAGCGCTGAGCTTTCTGATCGCAGCGGTCGTCGCCGGCTTCACCGCCTTGTCCTACTGCGAGCTTGGGGCGCGGCTGCCTGAAAGCGCCGGGGAAGCGGCCTTCGTCCGCGCCGGGCTGGGCTCGGACCGCTTGGCGGTGGGTATCGGCTTCGCGGTGATGACCACCGGGGTCCTGTCCGCGGCGACTGTGCTGCAGGGGTTCGCCGGCTACGCGTCGTCGCTCGTCCCGGCGCCGGGTCCGGTCCTGATCCTGGGCGCGCTCGCTGTGCTGCTGGCGTTGACGCTCTGGGGCGTTCGCGAAGCGGTGTGGGCGGCCGCGGCGGTGACCTTCGTCGAGGCGGCGGGGCTGATCTGGGTGATCGCGATCGGCGCGCCGACGGCGATCACCGCGCCGGTCGCGTTTGAGCCGGCGGGCGTCGCGGGCGTGTTCGCCGCGGCGTCGATCGCCTTCTTCGCCTTCATCGGCTTTGAGGACATCGTCAACATGGCCGAGGAGACCCACGCGCCCGAGCGCACGCTGCCGCGCGCGATCTTGCTGACGCTGGCGATCTCGACCGCGCTCTACGCCGGCGTCGTCTGGGTGGCGGCAGGCGTCGTGCCGCCGGGCGAGCTGGCCGCCTCGGCTGATCCGATTGCGGAGGTGTTCAGGCGGCTCGACGCGCCAGGCGTGCGGGTGATTGCTCTCGTCGCCAGCCTCGCGGTAGCGAATGGCGCGCTGGTGCAGATCCTGATGGCGTCGCGGATCCTCTACGGCTTGTCGCGCCGCGGGCTGGTCTTCGGAGCCTTCTCCCGCGTTCATGCGAAACGACGCACGCCGCATGTCGCGACCCTGACGATCGCGCTGGTGATCGCCGTGCTCGCCCTTGTGTTTCCGCTCGCCGGCCTGGCGCGGGCGACGTCGTTCGTGACGCTCATCGTGTTCGCGACGGTCAATCTCGCGCTCTTGCAGCTGCGGCGCGCGGGTCCGCCGGCGACGGGGTTCCGCGCGCCCGCCTGGGCGCCGCCGTTGGGGCTGGCGGCGTCGCTCGGTCTGGCGATCGTCGCGGCGGTGGTGTTCGCCAACGGCGGCTAGGCGCGCCGACCGCCGTCAAAGCCTCTTGCCGGAACCCGCGGGCGACCCTAGCTTCAATCGCGGCGGTTACTGCAGCGTTCGTGCGGGAGAAACATCCTGCCGACCTTAACCATCTCCTCGGGAGCTGCCTCTGGATTGGGCCGTGGCCCTTTTCACGCGGCGCCCACCTGTCTAGGCAGGTCGACGGGGATGACTGATCCTCACGGCGCAGGCGGGGCCGCCGCTCATGTCTTTTCTTTCGCCTTCTGACCTCGACAAGCCGGCGCTTCGGAAAGCGCTGCGCGAGGCGCGCTCGCGCGAGGCCGCCCAGCTGCCCAAGGCCGGCGGCACGCTGGCGACGCGCTTTCCCGAGCAGCTGCTGCCGCCTGAAGGCGGAGTGCTCTCCGGCTACGTTCCGATCCGGGACGAGATCGAGCCCTGGAGCGTGATGGCCGGCGCGAAAGCGCGCGGGGCAATCCTCGCGCTGCCGGTCGTGGTCGAGGACGCCGGACCGCTGATCTTCCGCCAATGGGATTTCTCCGACCCGCTCGAGCCCGGCGCTTTCGGTATCCAGGTTCCGTCCGCCAGCGCGCCGGAGGTCGAGCCGGACGTGCTCCTGATTCCGCTGTTGGGCTTTGACCAATTCGGCGAGCGGTTGGGCTACGGCGCCGGCCACTTTGACCGCACGCTCGCCGCGCTCAGGACGAAGAAGTCGGTCCTCGCCGTCGGGCTCGCCTACGAGGTCCAGCGCCTGTTCGAGGTCCCCACCGAGCCGCACGACCAGCGCCTCGACTGGATCGTGACGGAGTCGGCGGCTTATCCGGCGGTGCGGGAGCGGGGCGATCGCCTCGTCGAGCCCGAGCGTTCTGGCTAATCCTCGCCCAGCGCCTCGCGCACGCGCGCCTCGGCCTCGTCGATGTATCGAAGATAGCCCTCGGGGTCGATGAACGGCGCGACCGGGTCTTCGGCCTCAAGGCTTTCTTGATACTTGGGCCATCTGCCGAAGTGCCGCGCATGCGGCGCCAGGAAGATGTCGGCTTCCAGGCTTCGCAATGTTTCAAACGTGCGTTGGTATTCGGCGAGGAAGGCGCGGTTCGGTTTTGCGGGGGAGAGCGGAAAACGTATCGGTTCGCTGATCCCGCAGATGTGCACCACGTGCAGCTCCCGATCGCGGTCTCGAACCGGAAACGACCACGACGTGCAGCCCGGCGTGTGGCCGGAAGTGATGTGTGCGGTGAGCTCGATCGGTCCGAGACGCACCGTCTCGCCGTCCGTGAACCTGTGATCGACATGCGGCGCCGGATATCTGATCAGGCCGGACCAGATGACGAGCCGCCAAAGACCCGCATCGGGACTGTCGCCGCCCGCCTCGATCACGTCCGCCTCGGGCTCGCTCACCCAAAGCTCGGCGCCGGACGCGTCCTGCAGCGCCGCCAGTCCGCCGGCGTGATCGAAGTGCCAATGCGTATTGAGCAGTATCCTGACGTCTTCGATGTTGAAGCCAAGTTCTTCGATGCTGTCGATGATCATCGCCGCGGTGCCGGGGTAGCCGCCGTCGATCAGCACGTGGCCCTCTGGCCCAGCGAGGAGAAACGACGTCACGTCGTTGGCGCCCACATAGTAGAGACTGCCGGCGATGCGGAACGGCGCAGCGGGCTGCTGTCCGCCGTGGTCGGTGATCGACTTCCATTGGACGAAAAGCGTTGCGGTCCCGACGACGAAGACACCGAGCGCGACGAATAGCCAGGACCGCCTGAGAATGCGCTTTGGACGTTTTGACATGGTTTCGTTTCGCCGTCCGGCCTTCCACGAGAGCGCCGCTGAGTTCCCGCGCCGCCGTCGCAACCCTGCGCTTACTCGTGATCCGACGCACGTTCCAAGTCCGGCGTCGCCCGTTTCAAGGACATCAAGAACAGCACGCCTGCGACGGTGAATAGTACGACGAAGAACCCATTCACGCGCACGATATCGAACACCGAACTGACCGGTGATTGCTGCTTGCCGACGATGAGCGCGATCGCGGCGATCACGGCTTGCGCGAGGCCCATGGCGAACAAGGTGCGCGCCATGCCGAGCGGCGCGAAGCGCGCCGCCATCGCGCCGAGAACGCCCA
>JASFUX010000153.1:0-8434 GCA_050050115.1 Maricaulaceae bacterium
ATGCTGGGCGAAAGCTACGGCGGCACGCGCGCCGCGGCCGTGCTGCGCGCGGACAAAGTGCGCATCGACGGCGTGCTGATGTTCGCCGGCGCCGTCCGCCCGATCGGACCGCAAGGCGACGACCTCGCCTACATGATGCGCTTGCCGAGCATGGCTACCACCGCAGCATTTCACGGCCGCTCCGAGCTTGCGGGCCGGTCTGTGGGGGAAATTTTCGATCACGCTTACGATTATGCGACAACGGACTATGCACTGGCGCTGATCGAAGGATCTGAGATCAGCGCGGCCGACGCGCAACGCGTCGCGGAACGCCTCTCGGCGCTGATCGGGTTGCCGCCGGAAGAGATTCTCGCGCAAAACCTCCGCGTCGGCGTCGAGCACTATGTGCGCAATCTCTTGAAGGATAACAATCTGCGGATCGGCCGTCTCGACACGCGGGTCACCGGAGCGCTCGATGCGCCGGCGCAGGCCCCGCCGTGGGACGATCCGTCGATGGTGCGCTCGGAGGCGAACGGCGGCGCGACCTACGATGACTACTTCCGCGACGAGATCGGCTTTGTCTCCGATCGTCCGTACAACAGCCTCAACCTCGGCGTGAACGCGGCATGGGATTACGGCTCTGGCAGAGCGGGCGCGCCCAACTATGCGACGTTTATCGCCGCGGCGATGGAGGCGAACCCGGCGCTGCGGCTCTACTCCGGCGCGGGCTACTACGATCTCGGCGTGCCCGTCGCGCAGATGCGGTACAATCTGAACCACGCCGGCGTACCGATGGACCGGGTCTCGTTCGCCAACTACCCCACGGGCCATTCGCTGTTCGAAGGCGACGCCAACCTCGCGCGGCTGACCGACGATGTGCGCGCCTTCGTGCGCGGCGAAGCCGTCTCATCTTCAGGAGCGCCATGACCGATCCCGCTTCGCCCAAGCCGCCCGCCCGTCCCAGCCGACGCGACTGCCTGGGCGCGGCCGCGACCCTGCCGCTTGCCGGGGCGGCGGCCTGCGCCACGGCGGCTCCCGTGAGCGCCCCGCCCGCGGACTACGCCGCCCTGCCCGCACTCGAAGACTTCGCCGACATCGAGGGCGTCTACCTGAACGCCGGTTCGGTTCATCCGTTCAGCCGCGGCGCGCGTGCGGCGGTCAACGACTACTTGACCTCGCGCTCCATGAGCGGCGCGCCCGAAGACTATGCGATCGAGGAGATCGAGGTCGAAGTGCGCGAGCTCTATGCGCAGCTGATCAATGCGAGCACGAACGAAATCGCCTTCATCCAGAGCACGTCGGCGGGCGAGCAGATGGCGGTGCGCGCGGTCGGCCTGCCCGAGGCGGGCGGACGTGTGGTCACCGACGCGCTGCATTTCTTCGGTTCATGGCATCTTTACAATGAGCTTCAAGACCAGGGCGTCGAAATCGTCGTCCTCCCGATGCGCGACAACGCGATCTCGATGGACGACCTCGAAGCTGCGGTGAACGCGGATACGCGCCTTGTTTCGGTCTCAGCCGTCTCGACGATCAACGGCTTCGAGCATGACTTGAAGACGGTCGCCGACATCGCTCACGCGCGCGGTGCAAAGGTCTACGTCGACGCGGTGCACGCCACCGGCGCGGTTCCGCTCGACGTGCGCGCCTCGGGCGTCGATCTGATGTCCTCGAGCTCCTACAAGTGGCTGATGGGCGACATGGGCCTCGGCTTCATGTTCGCGCGCGCCGACATCATTCCCGAGCTGCGCCGGCCGCAAGCGGGCTACTATCAAGTCGCCGCGATCCAGACTCATCTTTATCCGCACGACCCGCCCGGCGACACCTTCGCGGAAACCCGCGCCCGCGACGACGCCGAGGGTCTGTTCGCCATGGGCACGACGGCGCACACCGTGGCCGCGCACCTGCGCTACTCGCTCGGCTACATCCACCGCGTCGGGGTTGAGCGCATCCAGGCCTACCGCCAGCCCCTGCTCGACCGGGTCAAGCGCGAGGTTCCCGCGATCAATCCGACCTTCGAGCCGCTGACGCCGGACGACTGTCGCTCCTCGATGGTCGCTTTCGCCTATGAGGACGCACGTCAGAAGCTCGGCGGGCATTTCCGCGAGGCCGGCGTAGAAGTCTCCTTCAGTCGCCACCGCTTCAGGGTCTCCGCGTCGGTGTTCAACACGATGGCCGACATCGATCGCTTCCTTGAGGTCCTGAGCGATGCGCCGAGGGCTTGAGCGATGAACCAGAGCGCCGACTTTCTGTTTCTCGACGCCGATGCCATCCGTGAGCGTCTGTCGATCGCCGACTGCATTCCGCTCGTCCGTGAGGCGATGATCGCGCTGTCGGACGGAACCGCGCGCCAGCTGTTGCGCAGCTTCATCCCGATGGGTCCGGATCGGACGTTCGCGCAGATGCCGGCGGCTCTATCGGAGCGCGGCTACTTCGGCGCCAAGATGGTCAGCGTCTTCGCCGATCCGTCGAACCCGGGGCACAAGGCGCACCGCGGCGTGGTGCTGGTGTTCGAGGGAGAGCTTGGCCGGCCGGTGTGCCTCGCCGAGGCCGGCGAGGTCACCCGCATCCGCACCGCCGCGGCGAGCGCGCTGGCGACGGACGTTCTGGCGCGCAAGGACGCGTCCGTTCTGGCGATCTTGGGCGCAGGGCTTCAAGCGCGCGCGCACATCGAGGCGATCGGCCTCGTGCGCAATCTGAGCGAAGTCCGCGTCTGGGGTCGCAATCTTGAGCGCGCTGAAGCGTTCGCTTCGGACGCCGCAAGCTTGACCCAGGCGCCTGTCCACGCAGCGACGTCCGTTCAATCGGCCGTCGAAGGGGCCGACATCGTCTGCACCGTGACGACGGCGAGCGACCCGTTCCTTGAAGGCGCCTGGATCGGCCCCGGAACCCACGTCAACGCCGTCGGCTCGAGCGCGCCCGGTCCGGCGGAGATCGACAACGAGTTGGTCGCGAAGTCGGCGATGTTCGTCGATCACAAGGAGCATGTCGTGGTGCACGGCGGCGAGTTCCTGCGCGCCAAGGCGGCGGGGCTCGTGACCGACGACCACATCCGTGCCGAGATCGGCGAGGTGCTCACCGGCGCCAAGTCGGGACGGACGAGCGACGACGAGATCACGCTCTACAAATCGCTCGGGCATGCAGTGCAAGACATCGCCGCTGTCGGCTGGCTCTACGAGCAGCATCAAGCGTAATGAGCACCCCGCAATCTTCGCTCAAGAAGCAGGTCGGGCTGGCGTCCGTCGTCTCGCTCGGTCTGGGCACCGCAGTCGGCGTTTCGATTTTCTCCGTCGCCGCGCCCGCGACGGCGGTCGCCGGGCCCGCGATGCTCGCGTCCGTCGCGATCGCGGCGGTTCCGATGTTCGTCATCGCGGTCGGCTACGCTTTCCTCGGCTCGGCCGCGCCAACCAGCGGGGCGTCTTATGAATGGCCGCGGCGGTACATCCATCCGGCCGTCGGCTTCATGGTCGCCTGGCTGCGGCTGATCGGCAGTCTCGGCGCGCTGATCATTCTCGCGTTCGTGCTGGTCAACTATCTGTCACTGCTCGTCCCGCTGCCGACCAAGCCGGCGATGCTTGGAGTCTTCCTCATCATCTTCGCGCTAAACATCCTTGGCGTCGGCGTCGCGGCGCGGGCGCAGACGATCCTGATCGCTGTGCTGGTTCTCGTGCTTATCGGCTTCGCCGTGATCGGCGCGGCCAGCATCGACGCTTCGGCGTTCACGCCATTCCTGCCCAACGGCTGGGGCGGCGCGATCGCCGCCTTGCCGCTGCTCATCGGCCTGTTCTTCGGCATCGAAGCGGCGACCGAGGTTGGCGAGGAAGTGTCGGGCGGGCGCTGGGTGATCCCCGCCGGGATCGCTTTGTCGATCGTGATCGCGGCGGCGCTCTACCTGCTGGTCAACACGGTGGTGCTCGGCGTGCTGGGACCGGAGCAGCTCGCTGCGAGCGACGCGCCGCTCCTCGACGCGGCGGGCGTTTTTCTCGGCGACTGGGGGGCCTACGCGATGGTCGCTGCGGCTGTCGCCGCGATCGGCACGTCGCTCAATGCGCTGTTCCTGATCTTCAGCCGCACGCTGCTGGCCATGGGGCGTTCGGGCGTCCTGCCGAGAGCCCTGGCGACAATCGAGCGCGACAGCGGAACGCCGCGCGTCGCGCTGGTCGTCGTCCTTGGGCTTTGCATCCTCGGCCTGCTCGCGCCGATGAACCTGACGGCGCTGTTCCTCGCCGTCTCGATTCCGACGCTCCTCAAATACGCTTCGACCTGCACGTCGGCTGCGATCGTCGCGCTCAGGCATCCCGAGGTTTACGACAAAGCGAGCTTCCGGTTCGGCCGCCAGATTACTGCGGTCTGGTGCGGGCTCGGCGCGATCGGCGCAGTCGTCGTCGCCGCGGTCGGCTGGACCGCCGACTGGACGCCTTACGCCGCGCTTGGGGCTTGGGGGTTGATCGGCGTCGCTTACTACGTGATCAGATCGTTTGTCGGCGGCGGCGCGCCGCAGGAGCCCCGGTCGAATCCGGCCGACTCCTAAAGCGCGTCCGCCTCGCCTTCGTCGTCTTCGGGGTCCTGCGGCGGCTGGATCTCAACTGGATCGATGAACGGCGCGACGCCCAGCGCTTCGTAGATGTCCGACGGCAGGTAGGCGACGCCGCCGACCATCGTCAGCCGGCCTTCTCGAATGGCGCTGATGTTCTCGGTCGGATCGTTTGGGATCAGGAAGAAGTCGGCCAGCTTGCCGCGCTCGATCGTCCCAAGCTGCTGATCGCGTCCGAAGTACTCTTCTGCCTTGAGCGTGCCGTAGGCGAGAGCCTCGGCCGGCGTGAGACCAGCCTCGACGTAAAGCTCCATCTCGCGGTGCACGGTGAAGCCGGTGCTGTCGTCGGTACCCGGCAAGAGCTGGATCCCCTCCTCGTGCAGCACCAGGAGCGTATCGAGGATGCGCTGAAACGCGGCGCGGTAGCGCGCGTCGTCCCCGTCTTCTTCGAGCGGCACGAACGTGCGCCGGCGATAGCGCTGATAGGCGACGGGCATATGGTCGAAGTTATAGGCGTGGGTCGGCGGGATCTCGCGCGCGCGGCTAAGCATCAAAAGCTCCAGCGTCACCGCCGTGGTGTCGAGCGCGACGTCATGCTCTTTCATCAGATCAATCGTGTGACGCACCCGATCGCTGTCGAGATCGAGATCGGCGGCGCGCGCCATGCCCGTCAAGCGCAGCGGCCCGCGGGTGTCCTCGCCGGGTTCCAGCAGCCAGCCGAGCATCAACTGATTGACGTGCGCGATGTCGGCGTAGCCGGCCTCGATTGCCTCGTCAGGATGCGCGAACGCGGGGATGTGCCCGGTGACGGTCATGCCGAGCCGATGCGCCTCGTGGATGACCGGCGCGACCCATTCTGGATGCAGCGAATTGTAGATCTTGATCTGCCAATAGCCGTGGCTCGAGTACCAGCGCACCGCGTCGAGCGCCTCTTCGAGCGTCGACGCAACAATGCCAAGCTGAATGTTGTCGTCGCTCGTTCCCTCGAGCATGCCGTTGCGCACGACGCGCGGACCGATCAAGTCGCCGGTTTCGATCTCGACGAGCATGCGGTCGAGGCTGGCGTTGTCGCTGCCCTGGTTGCGCGTCGCGGTCACGCCGGCGGCGAGGTAGAACAGCGCACTGCGGCGCGAGAGATGCGAATGCATATCGTGCAGGCCAGGCACGAGCACGCCGCCCTCGCCGTCGATCGCATACTCGTACGTTTGGAGGTTCGACGGGTCGTACGGCTCGATCGCAACGATTTCCTCGCCGCTGATCACCACGTCGCTTGGCGCTCCGACATCCCCCGATCGCGCATCGAAGACTCGCACATTCCGTATCCGCACCGGCGCGTCGAAACGATGCGCCAGCTCGCCCGCCAGTTCGCGATAGCGGTCGCGGTCGAGTTCGCGCGGCAGGGAGTCGAGCGCACGCACTTCCTCTTCCCAGCCCTCGCGCACGACCAGACCGCCGGAGAAGGCGGCGAGAAGCCTATGATCCTCGTCGAGCATGAAGTAGCTCGGCTCAAGGTCGAGGCCGTCCAGGCGATAGGTCGTCGCCGTGATCGCCTCATCGCCTTCGCCGAGCGTATTCTCGCGCACTTCGGTGAGCGTCATCACGCCGCCCGGCAGCGCAGGCAACGTCTGATCGGGCGCGTTCAATAGAGCGCGCGCATAGACGCTGAGGCTCCAGGGGGTGTCGTCGTTGGCGACGTAGACAGCGGGATCCGGCGCCGAAACTTCATCCTCGTCCGCCTGGCTCGACCAGCTCGCCTGCCCGTCCGACAAGATGAACCGCTCATCTACGGCCGCGCCGAACAGCGTCGTTCCCTCGACTTGCCACGCGGTCGGAATGCCCGCTGCGTCGACGGTAATGTGGTGTTCGAGCGTCGGTCCGCGGCCGTTATTGCGCGTCATGTATGAGACGTCGGCGCGATCGTCGTTGATAGTCGCGCGGACGTAGCCGGTCGTTTCGTCACCGGCGAGCACGACGAAGCGCTCTTCGACCGGCTCGGCCTGACCACAAGCCGCAGCGGCCTGGACCGCCGCAAACGTCAGCGCCGCGAGCGCTGTCCGAACCACCGTCATGGTCCCCGCCACCCTTCGATCTCACCGGCGATCACGCGGCGAATATCGCTCATCAGCGCCAGAAAGCTTTCTTCGTCCGAATACAGCATGTGTCCGCCGGGATAGTTGTTAAGCTCAACGCGCTCGAGCGGCAGGTCCGTTGTCGCCGCAAGGTGCTCGGCGGCGCCAAACGTTGTGGTCAGATCGAAGTAGCCCGAAGCGATCATCAGCTTCATGTCGGGATTGTCCGCCATGGCGTCCGAGAGCAGCTGCGCGAAGTTGAAATGATTGAACGGCGAGGTCGGCCCGCCGTAGCTCCAGTCGTTCGGCCCGTCTTCGAGGCGCACGCGGTATTCGAAGTCCTCACTGACGCCGAGCCAATCTTCGAAGTGCTCGCGCGCCGGTTCGAGATAGGCGTTCTGCACAGCGCCCGCCGGGTCGCCTTCCGCACCGATGTAGCGGGCGTCCTGGTAGCCCAGCACCAAGCCCTCGTCCCGCAGCAGTTCCTCGCGAAATGCGAGCTTGGAAATCCGCAGCTGGTTGTCGAGGAAGTAGTCGGCCGACACGCCAGTGTAGCTCTCGAGACGCGCAGCGATCTCGCTCTGAACGCTTTCGTCGGCCAGGTGACCTTGAACCAGCGCCACCAGGTATTCGTCGGCGGCGAAGTCGCGGACTTCGTCGAGAAACGCCTCGAAGCTCCGACCTGCGCGGTCGACGCGTCCATGCCGCCAGGCGATCGCCGCAAGCGTCGGCAGGTTCGCCGTCTGACCGACCGCATTGGCGGGCCGCTGCACGGTCTCGACGATGTTGACAGCTTGACCAATGAGAATGAGACCCGCCAGCTCGACCGGCGCTTCGAGATCTCCAAGCGCGTCGGCGGCGATGACGGTGCGGATCGTGCCGTAGCTTTCGCCCAGGATGTAGACCGGCGCGCCGGAGCGGTCGTGCGTCGCAAGCCACGCCGCAATGAAGTCCGCCGTCAGCTGCCCATCGCCGTATGCAGAGTAGACAGTCGCGGGATCGCCGTCGGGCAGGATGCGGCTGTAGCCCGTGCCCGGGGGATCGATGATCACTAGGTCCGCGACATCGAGAATGGTCTGCTCGTTGTCCACGAC
This sequence comes from Maricaulaceae bacterium, assembly GCA_050050115.1. Lineage (GTDB taxonomy): Bacteria > Pseudomonadota > Alphaproteobacteria > Caulobacterales > Maricaulaceae > JASFUX01. The sequence continues at coordinate 7,674 of JASFUX010000153.1, forward strand.
CTCGAACGGCGGCTCCACCGGGTCGGCGGGATCGGCAGGCAAGACGACCCGGCGCGGCCCGAAAGCGCCCATATGCAGCCAGACCGACGCCGCGCCCGGTCCTCCATTGAACATGAACACGACCGGACGGTTCGGATCCGCCGCGTCGCCGGCGGCTGTGTAAGAAGTGGAGACCATGCTGACGGCGGGCGCGCCGTCGTCGTTTTCGAGCACCGTCTCTTCAACCGCGGCGACGTAGTCAACCGAAACGCCGTTGAAAACGCCCGACCGCGCGACCTCGACGTGCGGGGCCGCCGGCCCGGCCTCGGCTTCCGCACCCAGCGCGCTTGGCGCGCCGGCGCACCCGGCGACCGCAAGCGCGACCGCGACGCAAACACCTGCGGAGACGACAGCCTTCATTCGCTTTCTCACTCGGAATCCAGTCAGGGAGCTTATATGCGCGGCGCGCCGGCCGTTCTTTGCCAAAGGCGCTGACCGGACCTCAATCGCTGAATAGATGAGCGGCTGCGCCGGTCGTTCCGGCATTATTTATTCGCCGACTGCGCATTTAGCGCACCGGTAGAGCCGTGGTCCGTTTCATCTCGGAGAGCGCCACGATCGAGCTGATGTCCTGGACGCCCGGCAGCTTCAAGAGCGTGTTGAACACGAACTCCTGGTACCACTTCATGTTCGGCGCGATGACTTTGATCATCGCGTCGCGCTCTCCGAGGATCGAATAGCACTCGACGATCTGCGGGATCGAATGGATCGCGCGGAGGAAG
>JASFUX010000154.1:0-8314 GCA_050050115.1 Maricaulaceae bacterium
CTACGCGACCTCGACCCTGTCGGTCTCGGAGCTGGGGCGGCGCTAACTGCTCCGTTGACGGAGAACTGATCTTCCTTCGCCTTGGGGCGGCGCATATGGTCGCGCCGTCCCAGATCTTTCCCACGACGCGCTAGGCGTCGGCGAGGGTGAGGCGCTCCATCAAGTAGCCGACGCAGTCTTGTCTAATGATCTCGACGTCGGTGGTGAGCATCGCCGGCGTCGCGGGCTGGGCCAGTCGCATCACGTCGCCGTCCCGCATCAGAAACTTCGCGGTCAGGTCGCGCCGCTCCTTGTCGAGCACGCGCAGCGGCGAGGCTTCGGTTCGCACGCACGCGAGTTCGGCCCCCGCCGGCAGATCCGTGAAGTTGAGGTGATCGAAGTTTGCAGCGAAGACGACGTCCGCGTCGCCGGCGCCGCCGAATTGGAGGCGCGCGCCGGGCGCCGCTTCAAGCCGGCCGACCGTTTGGTAGACCCGAACGTCGTCGTCTCGCGGCGGCTTGCCGGGCAACGCGTGCGCATGCAGCACGTCGAGAACGAATTGAGCAGCGCGTTCGACGCCCGCCTTGGAGCCGGGCTTGCCGCATTCAATCGTCGTCGCTGGGCAGAATTTGGAAAATTGCATCGACTGGGTCGTTGGCGGGTTGTCGTAGTAGACGATCGTTCGTGAAAAGAGCGCCGCAAGACCGACATGCTCGGGAGCGAGCGAGTTGACGCAACTGTAAAGCGGGTTGGCCCCGGTGTTGTTATGGATATCGATCGAGGCGAAGGGCGCGGCGGCGCGCGCTGCTTCGGCGACCTCGGCGGCCAGCCTGGTTTCAGGCGATGCGCCGCCCGCCCAGATGCGGTTGAAGTCCGTCTGACCGGGAAGCAGCCGCGCGCCCTGTTCGGCGGCGGCGACGTTGCCGACAAAAATCATCAGCGCGCGCGGCGGCGGGTTCGCGACGAACTCGCGCGCGATTTTCTGCAGCGCGAGCAACCCGGTCGGCTCATTGCCGTGCAAGAGGACGGACAGAAAAAGCGGCCGAGGCTCGCGGCCGGCGATCTCGATCAGAGTCGGGTTCGGCAGCACCCGGCGGATTTCCCGCGGATCGACGTCGAGCAAAGCGTCAGGCGCGTGATCGAGGCGATCGAGCTGCATGGCGCCTAGACGGTCCATTCGTGCACCGGCGCGCCGGTGAGCTGGTTCTCGACGTAGGCCTGCGTCAGTGTCTGGAAGTCCGGGCCGTGGAGGTCGACGTAGCTACGTTGCCACGCCGCCCCGGTGCGCCCGGTCAGTATTCGACGATGCATGATGTCTTCGAGGTAGTGCGCGACGTCGCGCTGAGCGACGCCGGCGGCGTTCAGCCCCTCGCAGGCTTCGGGCAGAAGGCGGTCGAGAATCAGCGACTGGAGAGACTGCTCGCCGTCAAGCCACCGCACCTGCGCGTTCAGCCCGAATCTCGCAGCCTCGTAAAAGTTCGCGCGCGCCCGATCGAAGCTGATCGCGGTTTCCGGCGGCTCGGCCAGACGCGCGTAGTGCAGCGTCAGTCCGATCGCGAAAGCGGCGTTCGCGACGGCGTCGACCACGCTCGGGCCCGACGGCATCGCGCGCTGCTCCAGGCGCAGGTGCGGTTCTTCGGCGTCGCCGATCCCCACGATCGGGCGGTTCCACCGCCACAGCGTGCCGTTGTGCAGTTTCAGGTGTGCGAGATGCTCCGCCGGCTCATCCATGAGCATCGGCAGGAGCGGGGGGTAGCCGTCGAGGTTTTCCAGAAACAGCTCGAGCATCGAGTTGCGCAGGTAGCCGGAGCCGAAGGTCACGCGCCCGACGCGCTGGCCCTGCATGTCGCGAAAGCCCAGGAGCTCAATCGCCCGTTCGAATGTCGGAATGCGGGTCTCTTCCCACAGCGACTTTCCGTAGAGGAAAGGCGAGTTCGCAGAGGCTGCGACGAGCGGCGCGCTGGCGATCATCGATGCATTGATCGTTCGCGCCGCGTCGTCCTGATTGAGCTGAATGTGCGTCTGGATCGAGGTGCACGCCGCTTCGAGCATGATGTGATCGCATTTGAGCTCGAAGTGGTCTTCGCCGTCGATCTCGATATGTAGCGGCTTGTCGCCGCGCAGCTGCATGATCTGTTGACTGAGCGCATGATAGCGGTTGCGCTCCGACATGAACTGCGGCTGGAGCATTTCGTCGCGCACGGTCGGCAAGATGCCGAACAACGCCGGCGCAGCGTCGACCGCGCGGGCGGCGGTGCAGCACCGCGCCCAGGTGCGGCGCATCTCGGCTTCGATTTGTGAGAAGATCGCGCCCATGAGGATGCGCGGCGTGGTGTTGATCTCGAAATTAAACTGCGCGAGTTCCTCAACGACGAGCGGGTCCTTGGCGGCTGCGATGAACGCCTCGTTGCACGGCGTGGGCAGATAGTCCTTGTCGAGGAGCCACGCTTCGACCTCCAGGCCGATCATGGGGCGGTCGGTGCGCGCGAACCGGCGGTCGTCGAACCAGCTCTTGAGGATCTTTGTTTCAGCGCGCAGCCGCCGCGTGAATTCCTCGCGGTCGGCGTCGGTGAAGCTTGTCGACTCGATTTCCTGGCCCACGTTCGCTCCGCGCTGTCCGAGGGGTTGTAACTTCCCAGTTGCAGACGATCCGAAACGAGGCGGATGAGCGCAAGAGCGAAATCAAGCCAGGCGGGCTAAGCGCCCTTCGGCGGCGTGAACGGCTCAGCGGCTTCGCCCTCTTCGCCGCCCGCAAGGTAGATCGTACGGGAGGGAAAGGCGAAGCCCGTTCCCGCGCCCTCGACCACCTCCTTGATGTGCAGCGCCAGGCGCTCCTTGATCTCCAGCCACTCGGTCCAGTTGGTGGTCTTGGTGAAGCAGTAGAGCAGGAAGTCGATCGAGGAGTCGTTGAAGGCGTCGACGCGGATGAACCAGGTCACCTCGTCGGACTGGGCGAAGTCGTCGTTGCCTTCGATGTAGTCGGCGACGCCGTCGCGGATGATCTTGAGCTGATCGGCGGTGGTCCCGTACTCGACGCCGATCGCCCATTTGATGCGGCGATGGGTCATGCGCGAGAAGTTCGTCACCGCATTGTCCGCAAGCTGCGCATTGGGGACGTAGACCGGGCTCTTGTCGAAACGGCGCACGTGGGTGGAGCGGAATCCGATCTTCTCGACCGTGCCCTCGACGACGCCGTCGACCAGGATCCAGTCGCCCGGCCCGAAGCGCCGCTCGGCCAGAACCGCCAGTCCGCCGAGCAGATTCTTGAATAAATCCTGCGCGCCCAGAGCCACCGCGGCGCCGAAGATGCCGAGCCCGGCGATGATCGGAGCGATCTGGATGCCCCATTCGCCGAGCACCGCCGCAGCGCCGAGGAAGCCGATGAAGGCTTTGAGCGTATTCTTCGTCCATTCGAGGATGGTCGATCGGAACAGCTTCTTAAGCCGGGTCGAGGACTCGAACACCGGGTCGACCAAGCGGACGAGCGTCCAGAACACCATGATCGCGACGGCCGAGCGCAGGACCGAGCCAAGCAAGCTCTCCCCGCCCGTGTCGAAGCCCAGAACTGCGAAGGCGATGTAAAACCCCAAGATCACCGGGGCGATCCGCAGCGGCGGATCGAGCGCCTTGACCAGGTTGTCGTCGAAGGTCATCCGCGTGCGCTTGGCGAGGCGCGCAAAAAAGCCGAGCACGACCGCGACGATGAGGCCGCGGAACAGGAAGCCGACGGCGATCGCAAGAAGGGCGAGGGCGAGATCGCCGATCGACGATCCGAGCACGCCGCGCTCCCACACGTCGCCGAGAGCCCCCCAGAACTCCCGCGCGCCCGTGACCACTGAGTCTAGTCCGTCCATGGGGCCGAGGCGTAGCGCGGTTCGTCCGCCAAGCAAACCGCCGGGGGGAGAGCGATCACCGTCGCCGTGATCTCGCCGCGGGGACCTCAGAGGCAACAGCAAGACGGCGTCAACGCGCAGCGTTTTCGCGCGCATGACATTTCCGTACGCCTGGGAAACGCCCCAATTCCGGCAAGGGTGCGCCGCTTTGTGCGCTCACGGTGCGGTGATGAGGACGCGCGCGAGGCGCGTCCGCGCATTCGCTACATCTTGCGCAAAAGGGGACGATCATGACCTTCCGCAGCGCGCTTCTCATCGCATCCGCCGCCGCCGTCATCGCCGCGTGCACGTCGCAGGACGCTGAAGATACGACCGCGAGCAATCAGCCGGTCGAGGCCGGAGAACTCCAAACCGAAGAAGAGGACGTCATCAACGTCACCGGCGCGCTCGCTGCCGGCGGGGATCGCGACGGCCGCGCCGAGGGATACCAAAACCGCCGCGGCGTGCTGGCGCTTGAAGCCGAACCCGCGCCGGCCGCCACCGCAGGCATCGTCGGCCCGTCGCAGCCGCAAATGCGGCCTCAACCGCTGCCCGGCGACATCGACCGCGAGCGCTACGAAGAGGTCGAAACCAACCCGATCAAGTTGGTCTCCGAAGAGCCGGTCTCGACCTTCTCGGTCGACGTCGACACCGCGTCCTACGCCGTCGCGCGCCGCTATCTGCAGTCGGGCGAAGCGCCTCCGTCGGATGCGATCCGGGTCGAGGAGCTGATCAACTACTTCGATTACGACTACGCGCTGCCCGACAGCCGCCAGCAACCCTTCTCCGTGAACGCCGCCGTCGCGCCGACGCCCTGGAATGAGAATACCGAGATCATCCATATCGGCCTTCAAGGCTACGACATCGAGCTGGAGGAACGCCCGCGTGCGAACCTCGTGTTCCTCATCGACGTGTCGGGCTCGATGGAGGCCGAGGACAAGCTGCCGCTCTTGAAGCAGTCGCTGCGCATGCTGGTCGATCAGATGACGGACGAGGACACTGTCTCGATCGTCGTCTACGCCGGCGCCGCCGGCGCGGTGCTTGAACCGACGCCAGGCTCCGAACGCCAGCGCATCTACGCCGCGCTCGAAAGTCTGTCGGCCGGCGGCTCGACCGCGGGCGGGGAAGGGATGCGGCTTGCGTATTCTCTCGCTGAGCAGAACTTCGACGAGGACGCGCTCAATCGCGTGATCCTCGCCACGGACGGTGACTTCAACGTCGGCGTCACGTCCGATCAGCGGCTCGAGGACTTCGTCGCCGACAAGCGCGAAACCGGGATTTATCTCTCCGTGCTCGGCTTCGGACGCGGCAACTACAACGACCAGCTGATGCAGACCATCGCCCAAGCCGGCAACGGAACCGCGGCCTACATCGACAGCCTGAACGAAGCCCGCAAGGTGCTCCACGATGAGATGGCCGGCGCGCTGTTCCCGATCGCCAACGACGTGAAGATCCAGGTCGAGTTCAATCCGGCGCGCGTCGCCGAGTACCGCCTGATCGGCTACGAGACGCGGATGCTGCGGCGCGAGGACTTCAACAACGACCAGGTCGACGCCGGAGAGATCGGCGCGGGCCACGAGGTCACCGCCGTTTACGAGATCGCCGCGCCGGACAGCGACGGCCGCCGCATCGAGGAAAGCCGCTACGCCGCCCAGCCTGAGCTGTCGGGCGTGTACGGCGACGAAATCGGCTTCCTCAGGGTGCGCTACAAGCTGCCGGGCGAGGATGAAAGCCGCCTGATCGAGCAGCCGATCACGCACGCCGATCAGGGTTACGCCTCGATCGACGAAGCGCCCCAGGAAACCCGCTGGGTGGCCGCGGTCGCCGCTTACGGCCAGCTCCTGCGTCGTGATCCCTACACCGGCGAGTTCGATTTCGGCGATGTGATCGAGCTGGCGCAGTCCGCACGCGGCGAGGACGCGTTCGGCTATCGCGCCGAGTTCGTCCAGCTCGCGCGCCTGGCCGAGAGCGCGGTGTCGCTGCGTCCTTTGGAGGTGGCCGGCGCGGGCAACTGAGCCGCTGACACCTTAATGTGAATTGTTCCGGCTTCGCCCGCACTTTTAAGGTGCGGGCGAAGCTACATGAAGGAGGAACCCATGCCGGCCCGCAGCACCCTTCGCACTCTTCTCGCCGCCGCCGCAGTCGCCGCGTTCGTTCCCGCCGCCGCGCTCAGCGCGAACACCGGCAGCTCGTCGAGCGCGCCCAGCGCATCTGCGCCGCGCTATGATCCGGCTGAGGAATATCAGAACGGTCTCGACGCCCTGAACGAGGGCGACTACCGCGCCGCCGAGCGCGCCTTCGATCGCGTCGCCGACGTGGTCGACGACAACGCGGACGTTCAGTTCCTTCTGGGCGTAGCGCGCGAAGGACGCGAGCGCTGGCGCCCGGCGCGGCGCGCCTATCAGGCGGCCTTGCGGATCGACGAGAACCATATCGGCGCCCTGCGCGGCCTCGGCGTCGTCCAAGCCCAGCTCGGCAACGAAGACGAGGCGGGCGAAGCTCTCGCGACGCTTCAGGCGCGGCTCGACGCCTGCGCGGGAACCTGCGCCGACGCCGAAGCGTTGGCGAGCGCTGCCGCGGCGGTCCAGGCCGCGCTCGGCGGAGAAGATTCCGCCGCTCTCGAAACGCCTCTGAGCCGGCTGGCCTTCGCCAGCGCCGAGGCGGGCGACACGGCCTATCTCTCCGCGGTCGGCCTGATCAACGCGGGCGATTACGAAGGCGCGATCGAAGCGCTCGCGATCGCGCGCGAGGCGTTCGGTCCGCATCCGGACGTTCTGACCTACCTCGGGTTCGCCCACCGCAAGCTCGGCCGCTACGACGAGGCCGAGACCTACTACGCCGCCGCTCTGCAGGCCGCTCCCGGCCACCGCGGCGCGACGGAGTACTTGGGCGAGCTCAAGGTCGAGCGCGGCGATCTGCCCGCCGCCGAGCGGCTCCTCGCCCAGCTCGAAAGCACGTGCAGCTTCGGCTGCGCCGAGGCCGACGAGCTGCGCCGCTGGATCGACGAGGCGCGGTAGCATCTCTGCCGCGCCCGCTGTTTTCGGGCTGCGGACCGCGGTAAGGGAAGGCTCCGAGCCGACTTGATGGGGTCGACTCAACAGCGCCGACGGGGAGCCTGCGCACGTGACCACGCTGAGACGCCTTGCGAGCTTGTGCCTGTTTGGCCTGATCGCGGGCTGCGCCGCGCCTGATATCGGCGCGGGCGCGGCGGACTTCGACGCCGCGGCCGGCGCGACGCGGGCCGAGTTGGTCGACCCGGCGCAGGTCATCGCCCAGGCCCGCTGGACCGCGCCGGAAGCCGATCTCGTCGCCGAGCTGACCACCGCGCCGTCCGAGTGCGTGCGCGCCGCCGCCGATCCCGAAACCCACAGCAGCCAGGAGATCGGCGGCGCGGCTTTCCGTAGTCCGACCTTGCTCGGCGGCCAGGCCGCGCGCGCGGGGCTTTCGTGCGCTTCGTGTCATCGCAACGGCAGAGGCAACGAGGCGTTCTTCTTCTTCGGCGTCTCCGGCGCGCCGGGCACGGCGGACGTGACAAATTCGTTCTTCAGCTCCCACCGCGGGGACGGAGAGGACAATCCGATTCCGATCCCCGACCTCGCCGGACCGCCCGAGCGGCTCAAGGTCGATCGGTCTCCCGCCAGCGATGAGCTCGAGACGTTCATCCGAGGTTTGATCGTCGAAGAGTTCGACGGGCCCGAGCCGCCGCCCGCCGTGCTCGACGGTCTCGCCGCCTACGTCCGCGCGCTCGACCCCGGCGCCTGTCCGGCCGAGCCGCGCGAACCGGTCGGCGTCGCCAGCCACATCGCCGACGCCGACCGCGCGGCGACGGCGGCGCGGGCCGCGCTCCAAGCGGGCGACGAGCCGACGGCACTGGTCATGCTGGGCGCCGCGCGCACCGCGCTGGGGCGCATTCACGAGCGTTTCTCAACCGGCGGGCTCGACGCCGAGCGCGCCGGCGTGCGCGCGGTCGATGCAGCGCTCGGCGAAGCCCAGGCGATCATCCGCGACGGGCCGGGGGACGCGACGATGCGGCTGATCGTCTGGCGAGTGAGCATGAACGCGCTCGGCGAGGACCTGATCGCCGCCGAGCCGCGCTCGCTTTATGCGCCGGACCAGCTCGCACGCGCTGCGGCCGCCGCGGACTTGAGAAGGTCCGCGGAGCCTGGTTCCGCGGACGAGGACGCAAGCGCCGCCGGCCCTGGATAACCGCGCCGATCAAGGTTAAGTCCGAACCGCCCCGTTTTTCGCGGACGTGGTGGAACCGGTAGACACACGAGACTTAAAATCTCGAGGGGGAAACCCCGTGCGGGTTCGAGTCCCGCCGTCCGCACCACCCTACGCTCTTCGAGCTTCGGGTGGCTTACGCCAGTAAGCCGACCGAAGATCGTTAGAGCGAGGCGTGCGCTCCGAAGCTCTCGAAGAGAGCGAAGGAGGGCCGTGCGCGCAAAACTCTTTTCGCCAAG
>JASFUX010000155.1:0-8261 GCA_050050115.1 Maricaulaceae bacterium
ATCATCGCCGGTCCGCCGATGTCGATGTTTTCGACGCAGGTGTCGTAGTCCGCGCCGCTCTCGAGCGTGGCTTCGAAGGCGTAGAGATTGACCACCAGAAGATCGATGTCGGGGATCTGGTGCTCTTTCGCCGCGGCGACGTGTTCGGGCGCGTCCCGGCGTGACAGCAAGCCGCCGTGCACCCGCGGGTGCAGCGTTTTCACCCGCCCGTCCATGATCTCGGGAAAGCCGGTGATCTCGGCGACGTCGATCACCGGAACGCCCGCGTCGGCGATCGCCGCCTTGGTGCCGCCGGTGGAGACGATTTCCACGCCGAGCTTGGCGAGCCGCTCGGCCCGTTCGGCGAGGCCGGATTTGTCGGTTACGGAGATGAGCGCCCGGCGCACGGGCGCGAGATCGATCTTCATGTGCGTATTATACCATGGCCCCAGGAAGACGGGGTCGAGGTAGCACGATTGCCCGGAGGCGCAAGCGGGAGGGGCGACAGAGCGGGGGATGTTGCCGGAGCGAGGCGCAAGTTTGGTCTTTCGCCAGCGTTTTGATTCATGACCAAAACAGGTCTTTCGGCTCCCCGGCCGAGCGAAGCGAGAGCCGGGGTCCAGGAGGTTTCGACGCCTCGGTCCGAGGACGTTGTCATCTCACGCAGCGTCCAGGCCTCCTGGGCCCCGGATCGCCGCTGCGCGACGTCCGGGGAGCCGAAAACCGACGAACTAGGTAATGCTGTGTCGTAAGCGGAACGCTTGACCGCCGCGTCTACGCGTCTTCCCGCGTCACCGGGGCGGGGACGTCGAAGGTCGGCGCGATCAGCCGCAGGGCCGAGAGCGTCAGGTCGCGGTCCCGCGTGCGGGCCGCTTCGATCAGCCGTTCGAGCTTGGGCCGCAGGGTTTCGAGCGGTTCGGACGCCGGCTCGGCGAGCATCACGCCGTCGAGGCCCGTCGCGCGGACGTTCTCGGATTCATAAAACAGGCTTTCGTGCAGCTTCTCGCCGGGCCGCAGCCCCGTGTAGACGATGGCGATGTCGCCCCGGTCGGGCTCATGGCCGCGCAGCCGGCAGAGCTGGCGGGCGAGATGGTCGATCGACACCGGCTCGCCCATGTCGAGCACGTAGACGCAGCCGCGCGGCTCGTCGCCGGTGTTCGCGGCGGCCTGGAGCACCAGCGACGTCGCCTCTTCGAGAGTCATGAAGTAGCGGGTCATCTCCTTGCGGGTGACCGTGATCGGTCCGCCTTGGCGAATCTGCCGCTCGAACAACGGGATCACCGAGCCGGCCGAGCCGAGCACGTTGCCGAACCGCACCGAGGTCGCCTGGAAGTCGACCGAGCTTTCGTCGAGCGCCTGAACGAACAGCTCGGCGGCGCGCTTGGACGCGCCCATGACGTTGGTCGGGGTCACCGCCTTGTCGGTGGAGATGAGGGTGAAGCGCTCCGCGCCGGCCTCGAGCGCCGCCTCGGCGACGTTGATGGTGCCGAGCACGTTGGTCAGCACCGCCTCGGTCGGATTCTCCTCCATCAGCGGCACGTGCTTCAAGGCCGCGGCGTGGAGCACGACGTGCGGGCGGTGGGTGTGCATCAGCGACTCGATCCGCGCCCGGTCGCGCACGTCGCCGAGCCGCGCTTCGACGAGGCCGCCGAGGGCCGCTTCGCGCATCTCCAGCTCGATCGAGTAGAGATTGTACTCCGAGGAATCCACCAGGATCATCCGCGACGGAGCGAGCCGCGAGATCTGCCGGGTCAGCTCGGCGCCGATGGTGCCGCCTGCGCCGGTGATCATCACTCGCCGCCCGCGGATCAGCGCCAGCGGACCGGACAGATCGAGCGAGCGTGGATGCCGGCCGATGAGGTCGGCCGCCTCGATTGGCGACAGCGCATTCTGCGTCGGGTCGTTGCCCGCGCGCACGAGCGCCGAGCCGGTGCGCTGGGCGACCGAGACGAAGGCGTCGATCTCCGCGCGCGACAGCGTCGGGTCGACGATGATCAGCTGCGGCGGCGTGGTCGAGGCGCTGGCGAGACTGAAGAGCGCGCTCTCGGCCTCGACCGCCCCGCCGAGGACCGGCCGGCCGTGAATCGAGCGGCCCCGATGGGCCCCGTCCGGCTCGATCAGCCCGCGCACGCGGATGCGCGGCCGCATCGGCCGGCGCATGGTGTCGCGCAGGAAGGCGTCCAATGCGTCGTGCCGGCCGACAAGCAGGGCGGGCGGGAAGTGCCGCTCCTCGAGCCGGACCGCCAGCCGCCAGTCGCCGCTGGCGTAGATCTGCCGGGCGAAGCGCGCGCCGACGAGCATCACCCACAGCATTGGCGCTTCGAGCAGGATCGCAGTGCGCGGAAAGCCGCCGAGGCGGTTGATGAAGAAGTAGAGGATCAGGAACAAAAGATTGGCGAGGATCACCGCGTAGGTGATGCGCAGCACGTCGTTCAAGGACGTGAACCGCCAGACGCCGCGGTGAAGCCCGTTGAACGAGAACGATCCGGCGCAGGTGAGAGTGAACAGCGCCGCGGCGAGCAGCGCGATCGCGGTCGGATCCGCACTTGCGGCGGTAACGGCGGCCTCGGCCGGGGTCTGGGCGTCGACGTCGCCGGCCGTGTCGATCGAGTAGCGCAGCCGGATCCCGGCGAACATCGCGAACGCGGCGGCGAGCAGGTCGTAGGTGATGACGGTGAACTTGACGAGCGCAGGGCGCTGATAGCCGGCCGCGTCGGAGGAATCGCGGGCAGGTTCGGCGGGCGGCTTGTGGATCTCGAAGGCCATCTGGTCGGCGTCCTGGCTGACGTCGGATTTGAAGCATGCGCATGCGGCTTTAGCTACTACGCATTCGGAGCCCTCCCTATTCGCTGCAGCGCCCAGCGCACGCGGTTGGGCGGCCGCTCCAGCGAACCGTCGAGTCGCGCCTGACCGCGCAGTACGAGCTGCCGCGTCTTTGCAACTTTGCCTGGTGCGGCGAGATAGATCGACGCCTCGGTCTCGATTGGCCCGACATCGGTGCGGAAACGCCACGCTTCGCCGTTCGGATGGGACAGGAGGGCGCTGCGTCCGTCGCGCGCGCCGTCGACCTTCACCCCCGGCGCAAGATGGAAACGGATCGCGTATTCGGTCGTCGCCGGCGTCGATCGCGCGGCGTCCTCGACCGGGCGGAACAAGGTGTCTTCGCCGCGCACGTTGTCGCCGGCGTCCGCGACGAAGATCCGGCGGCGGTGAACCAGTCCGAAGGCGGCGCGGTAGCCCTCATGGCTGCCTTCGATCCAGACGCCGCGGTCTTCCTCGTTGCGCCGCGCGGCGACCTGGCCCGGCCCGGTCGCGGGGCGAGGGCCCAGGAGGTCGCGCTTCAAGCCGGGCTGGAGCAGCCGCATCGAAGAGGTGTCCGCGGCGATCAGGGCGGAGTGGGCGGCGGTCGCGCGCACCGGCTCGCGGAAGCGGGCCGGCTGGTCGGCCGACCAGCCGCAGTTGACGATCAGCCGCCCGCCGGCCGCGCCCAGCTCGAAGGCGAGGCAGCTGGCGTGGGCGTTTACGGAGAAGCCGCCCGGCGCCGGACCGCCGACGTCGAGGATCAGGACGGTGTCGGCCGCCTGGACGCGGTGAAAGCCGCTGTGCGGGGCGAAGTGGAAGGTGCGTGCGGCGGCGCGGTCGGCGGCGAGCAGCGCTTCGATCAGACCGCGGTCGCCTTCGCCCCCGCCGTGGAAGGAGGCGAGGCCGCCGTCGCCCAGAAGGAAGAACTGCACCATCGGCGCAAGCCGGTCGATGCCCCGCGCCAGCTCGCGGGGCAGCGCGCGGCCGCGCGCGTCGACCGCCTCGTCGAGCGCATAAAGATCGGCCAGCAACTCGGCGCAGGCTTCGGGCGAGCGGCTGGCGTGTCCGCCGTCGGGCAGGATCTGGCGCTGCGCTTCGCGCGCGCAGGCTTCGAGGCCGATCGCGAGCATGTGCTCGGCGTCCGGCAGGCAGGCGCCGCAGGCCGCCAGCGCAATGGCTACGGCGAACGTGTCGGCGTCGTCGAGCGGCAGCGTGATCAGGTGCTCGAAATGGCGCGCATGGCGCGCAAGGGCGTCGAGGCGGTCGATCGAGGCCTCGTCCTCGTCGGGAAAAAGGCTCGGGGCTTCGGCCAGCCAGACGAAGGCCCGGCGCGCGGCGGGGGCGGCGGCCCAGGCGGCCTTGTCCCATTTGCCGTACCGCGCGAGCCATTGGTCGGTCAGCCGTCGCGCATGCGCGGGGCCCGCCTCGGCGTCGGCGGCGAGCACGTCAGTGAGCCAGGTGAAGGAATGCATATAGTCGCGGAACCGCGGCGAGGGGAACTCCGCCGTCCACGGATCGTTCGGCGCGACGATCTCCTCGCCGCCGAAAGCGAACTTGCCAGAAAGGATGCGCCGGCCGGCGACCGGATCGCCCGGACGCATGTCGCGCAGGCGTCCTTCGAGCGCTTCGGGCGGCCGGGCGCGCAGAGCGAGCTGGCGATAGATCGGCGTGCCCTGCAGGTCCGAGGCGATCGACCGCCGCAATCGGCGCCAGGCGCCGCGGCCGATCTCGGCGATGCCGTCGTGGTCAGCCATGAAGGCTCAGCCGTCTCCCCTGAGCGCCGCGATATTCGCGGGGTAGTCGTCCGGCCCCCCGTCGAACGCCGCCGTTCCGGCGACGAGCACGTTCGCGCCCGCATCGATGCAGCGGCGCGCGGTCTTGGCGTTCACACCCCCGTCGACTTCGAGCATCATGTCGAGGCCGCGCTTGGAGATGCGCTCGGCGACCGCTTCGATCTTCGCCAATTGGCTCTCGATGAACGACTGGCCGCCGAAGCCGGGATTTACCGACATGATCAGCACCAAGTCGAGGTCGTCGAGCAGGTAGTCCAGAGCTTCGATCGGCGTGCCGGGATTGAGCGACAGACCGGGCTTGAGCCCCGCTGCGCGGATCGCCTGGATCGTGCGGTGAGGATGAGGTCCGGCCTCGGGGTGGACGGTCAGGATCGCCCCATCGCGGTCTTCTTTCTTTTCAGCGACCGCCTTGGCAAAGACCTCGATGAAGGGGTCGACCGGCGCGATCATCAGGTGGATGTCGAGCGGCAGCTTGGTCTCCGCGGCGTGCGGGGCGATCTTCTTGATCACTGGCGGACCGAACGTGATGTTGGGCACGAAGTGGCCGTCCATCACGTCGCAGTGAACCAGGTCGGCGCCGGCCGCGCCCATGGCGCGCACCTCCTCGCCCAGCCGCGCGAAGTCGGCCGACAAGATCGAGGGGGAGATCTGCACGCGCCTTGTCATGACCGCCCGTTATCAGCCGCCCCGACCGTGCGCAAGAACGCTGTTGGGCGCAATGTTAAGCGATTGAATGTGATGTGATTCGCCACGTAACGCGGGCGGCGGCGCGCGTGAGGTGAAAGCGCGCTGAATGGTGGCGCCTTTGTCATTCGATTTGCCGCAACCTTTCGTGTAAGCCCTCCGATCAACAACAAACAGCCAACATCCAAAGGACGCTGAGGGGAGAGGCGCCCTTGAAGAAAATCGACGCAGGGGAGGCCCCCCTGCGGCGCGTCGGTCGGGCGCGCCGGAGGAACTTTGCCGCAGCGCTCGCTCTGTTGAGCGTCGCCGCGAGCGAAACCGCGCGCGCCGCGGAGGGCGAGACGGTCGCCGTTGATGAAGCCGCGGCTGAAGAAGCCGGGGTGCGCGTCTTCGAGCCCGACTACTACGAAGAGTTCGACCCCGCCGACGCCGGCGACATGGTCGGCCGCACGCCGGGTTTCAGCGCTCAGGAGCAGACCGGCGGACGCGGTCTCGACGGGGTGCGCTCGAACATTCTCATCGACGGCGAGCGTCCGCCGCCCAAGGGCGGCACGCTGTTTCAACGGCTCAACGAGATGCCGATCGACCGTGTGGCGCGGCTCGAGCTGATCGACGCTGGCGCCCGGCCCGGGATCGACATGCAGGGCTACCAGCAGGTGCTGAATGTCGTCACCGTGCCCAACCCGCCCCCGCACTACGAGATCGAGGCCTCGATCTCGCATCAAGGCACGGGCGATGATTCGCAGAACAACGAAGACCAGTTCGACATCGAAGGGCTGACGTCCTTCACGTGGGATCGGCACGACATCACGCTGCGCGCCGACCTTGAGAACGAGAGCGAACAGTCGCCCGCCGGCTTTGTTTCGATCGATCCGGCCAACCCGGTGCAAAGGGTTTCGAGCCTGAGCAATCGGGAGTCCGATTCAGGCGGCGTGCAGCTCGACGCGGACTTCGACCTGCTGGCCGATCGGTCTTTGACGGTCAACGGCCGCTTCGCTTTCAATGACTTTTCGTTCGCGCCGATATCGCTCGAAGCGGATCCCGACGAAGACGCCGTCCGGCAGTCTTCCGGCAGCACGCGCGACGAGCAACGCGTCTCGGCCGAGTATCGCCAGCCGCTGGGCGAGCAGGGCACGCTCATGCTGGCGCTCGTAGACTCCCGTTCGGTCTCCGAGAACACGTCGTCGTTCGAGGAGGCCGGGGAGACCGCCTCCTCGGTGCGCGACACCGAGACGGGGGAAACCGCCGCTCGGATCGTCGTCACCCGTTCGCCGCGAGACGAAGTCACGCTGCGCGGAACGGCGACCGGCGCGTTCAACTACTTCGAGGGCGGCTTTCAGCTTTTCGAAAACGGCGTCGAGCAGGTGGTCGAGGGGTCCGACAACCGGGTGGAGGAGACCCGGGGCTCGCTCGAAGGCTCGCTCGAGTGGGGCTTCGCCGAGCGATGGACGCTGCAGACGGCCTTGGGCGTGGAGGCCTACGACATCGTTTCGAGAGACGCCGCGACCGGAACGCAGATCGATCCGCGAGGCTCGGCGTTGATCTCTTTTCGGCAGGCGCCGCGCAGGACGCTGAGCCTGGAGACAAGCCGTTCGATCGGGCAGCTGGGCTTCAGCCAATTTCTCGCGTCCTCCTCGCTGTCGTCCGACATTCTCACCGCAGGCGCCGCCGAGCTCGAGCCTGTGCGCTCCTGGACGCATACCGCAAAGTTCGATCAGCGCTTTGACGACATCGGCGTCCTCGAGCTGCGGCTGACGCGACGCGAAGTCGACAACCCGGTCAACACGGCCGCGCTGTCGGACACGGTCCTGGTCGCGCAGAACACCGATCCGGAGACCATCGACACCCTCAACGCGCGCACCGTCGTTCCGCTCGATCGGTTCAATTTCGAGAACTTCGTGATCAACGCAAACTACCAAGCGACGCGATCGGAAACGATCGATCCGGTCACGGGCGAGGAGCGCGAGGTGTCCAACCAGTTCTACCAGCCCTGGTTCGTTCAGCTTCGCAAAGACCCCGGCGAGGGAGACTGGTCCTGGGGCGTCTCGGCGTCGCAGTTCAATCTGGGAACCAGCTACTCCGCGCGCAGCATTGTCGAGCGCGAGACCGATTCGCAGATGAACGCCTTCGTGCAATGGGAGCCCGTCGACGGGCTCAGGCTGCGCGCCAACTACTCCACGGGCGGCGATGAAGTCACGCGCATCTTCTTGTTCGGCGCGACGCGGACGCCCGGGCTCGACCCCTCCTTCATCTCCGAGCGAGTTTCGCGCCGGGACGGATCGGGCTCGGTGTCGGTGCGCTGGCGAAATCCGGACCGGTTCGAGTTCACCGCCTCGCTGAGCTCGGGCGCGGACCGGCGCACCGAGGAGTCGCTCACCGCGTTCGGCGCAATGAGCGGAACCTCGGCGATCGCCGACCACGAGGCGAGCCCTGAGGCCAGCCTGCGGCTGCGCATTTTCAACTAGGATCTGCGGCTCAGTATCGCGGCGTCACCCGGGTGCGCGGGCCGTATTCGACCCAGACGGGTTGGCCGGGCTGGAGCGGCTGGGGGTCGGCCTGGGTGACCGTGACCATGTCGCCGCTTTGCAGCTGGACGACGTAGGAATAGCCGGCCTGGCGGGTCACGCCTTCCTCGACCGCCGCGCCGATCAGGCCGCCGACCACCGCGCCGGCGACGCCGCCGACGATCTGGCCGGTGCGGTCGCCGCCCGCTTCGGAGCCGAGCGCGCCACCGGCGATGACGCCCGCGGTCGAGCCGACGCCGGACTTGGTGCCTTCAATGGTGACTGGACGGGCCTGGACGATTTGACCGGCCTCGACGCGGCCGACCTGTCCGACTTGGCTGCGCGAATAGGTTCCCGTACCCATGCCGCCGGCGCAGGCCGACAGGGACACGGTGGAAAGCAGAACCGCCGCGACGGCGGCGCGGACGGGAAGGCGGGACGCGGACATGCTGGGCTCCTTCAGAGCGGATTTGTGTCTCAAGTTTATCTCTTCGCCGAT
>JASFUX010000156.1:0-8190 GCA_050050115.1 Maricaulaceae bacterium
TCGGAATCGACCGGCTGCTCGAGGACCCCAAGCTGCGCGCGCCGCTTGAGGGCAAGCGCGTCGCCTTGCTTGCGCACCCCGCCTCGGTGACGGCGGATCTGAACCATTCGCTCGACGCGCTAGCGGCCTGCGGCGAGGTCCAGCTCTCGGCCGCCTTCGGTCCGCAGCACGGCATCAAAGGCGACAAGCAGGACAACATGGTGGAGTCGGGCGACTTCACCGATCCGGTTCACGGCGTTCCAGTGTTCAGCCTCTACGGCGAAGTGCGCCGGCCGACGGACGAGATGATGGCGACGTTCGACGTCCTGCTCGTCGATCTGCAGGATCTCGGCTGCCGCATCTACACCTTCATCACGACGCTGCTCTACGTGCTCGAAGCGGCGGCCGCGCATGGCAAGTCGGTGTGGGTGCTCGACCGGCCGAACCCCGCGGGCCGGCCGGCGGAGGGCCTGACGCTGCGTCCCGGCTGGGAGAGCTTCGTCGGCGCCGGGCCGATGCCGATGCGGCATGGACTGACGCTGGGCGAGCTGGGGCTCTGGTTCATCGACACGTTCAAGCTCGACGTCGACTATCGCGTGATCGAGATGGAAGGCTGGGCGCCCGACGCCGCGCCCGGCTTCGGCTGGCCGCTGGGAGAGCGGATCTGGATCAACCCGAGCCCCAATGCGCCGAACCTGCCGATGGCGCGCGCCTACGCCGGCACGGTGATGCTGGAGGGAACGACGCTGTCCGAAGGGCGCGGCACCACCCGGCCGCTGGAGCTGTTCGGCGCGCCCGACATCGACGCGCGCGCGGTGATCGCCGAGATGAAGGCGTTGGCGCCGGAGTGGCTCGAAGGTTGCGCGCTGCGCGACTGCTGGTTCGAACCGACGTTTCACAAGCACGTCGGCCAACTCTGTTCAGGCGTGCAGATCCACGCCGAAGGCAAGTTCTACGACCACGCCGCGTTCAATCCCTGGCGGCTGCAGGCGCTGGCGTTCAAGGCGATCCGCCGTCTTTATCCGGACTATGAGCTATGGCGAGATTTCCCTTACGAGTATGAACTCGGCAAGCTCGCCATCGACGTGATCAACGGCGGACCCGCTTTGCGCGAATGGGTCGACGACGCGGCCTCGACGCCGGCCGACCTCGATGCGCTCGCTGCAGCGGACGAGCAGGCGTGGGTGGCGGAGCGGGCTGCGCATTTGCGATACTAGAGTCCGCCGGCGCGGCATGGAGATCGCCGATGGAGACCGAACCTCACGAAGCAGACCCGCGTCCCGCGCCCGATCGCGCGACGCTGATCCGCGACGTCGTCTTGTTTCAGTTCAAGCTGGTGGCCGACGGCGTGCGCGACATCGTCCTCTCGCCGCTGTCGATCATCGCCGCCATCATCAGCTTGGCGAAGAGCAACCCGCATCCGGGCACGGAGTTCTACGATCTTCTTCGCGTCGGCCGGCGCACTGACCGCTGGATCAACCTCTTCGGCGCCGCCGGGCGGGTTCATGGACCTAGCGACGAGGACGGCGCCGACGACCCGGACATCGACAAGATCGCCGGCGAGGTCGAGCGGGTCGTCGTCGACCAGTACAACAAGCGCCGGAACGGACGGCCGGGCGGCGGCGCGCCGGGCGATGGGCCGGACGCAGGCTGACCCGTTACTTCAAAGGCGAATAGTCCGTCGGCTCGAGCATCACCGAGTCCACCCCGCCTTCGACCAGGATCGGGCCCCGGGCGTTCGACTCCTCAGCCACTCTTTGCCACTCGGCGTCCTGGGAGAAGGCCCGGAAGGAGGCGTTGCGGGTCGCCGGATCGGCGTGGGCGAGGAGGTAGACGAGGGTGTTCGCCGCGCCCTCCTGGTCGTCCATCAGGGAGAAGTAAGCGACGTTGTTCATCCCGTGGCGGCGGAACAGCATGATGGTGTGGTCCGCAAACCGCTCGTGCAGGTCGTCGAGCTTGCCTTCGTTGGTCGTATAGGTGCGCAGCTCGAACACCCGAGTGCGCGGCGGCTGAACGATCTCCAGCTCGGGCGAATAGTCCGTCAGCGTCAGGAAGGTCGACTCGACGCCGGCGAGGATGCGTCCGTTGGCGTTCGAAGCCGCGGCGACTTGTTCCCATTCGGGGTCGTCGCCGAACGCTTGCCACGCTGCGTCGCGCGCCTCGCGGCTCGGGAAGGCGAGGATGTAGAAGAGGCGCTCGTCCGTTTCATCGAGGGGCGTCCAGTAGCCGATGCTGGTCATGCCGTGGCGCTCGAAGATCTCCAGGGTGTGATCGCGGAAGCGGGCCGAGAGATCGTCGAGCCGCCCCTCGGCGGCGGTGTAGACCCGCAGCTCATAGACCCAGTCGCGCATGTCGGAAGTCGGCTCGGCTTGGCCCGGCAGGCTCGCGCAGCCGGCTGCGGCTATAAACGCCGCCGCAGCGAGAACCGCCGTCAGCTGGCGGATCAAAACGCGCCGCGCGGCGGCGACCTTCGTATGAAACAGGGTCACGTTGATGTCTCCCGGATCCTTGGATCGCCCCACTCGTTCGATGCGCAGCCAGCCCCCTCGAGACCGAACGCTACACCCGAGCGCCGATGCGGCGCTGCGGGGCCGGATGCTAGCAGAGGCGGGGCGCCGTCAACCTTGATTCTTTGAAAAACGGCGCGCCGGGCCCGGCGCTTGATCAACGCCGCGGCCTGAAAA
This sequence comes from Maricaulaceae bacterium, assembly GCA_050050115.1. Classification (GTDB taxonomy): domain Bacteria; phylum Pseudomonadota; class Alphaproteobacteria; order Caulobacterales; family Maricaulaceae; genus JASFUX01. The sequence goes on from JASFUX010000156.1 coordinate 2,664, forward strand.
GTCATGAAAAACAAAGCGATGAGGCCGGCGCGCTGCGTGCGCGTGAACGGGTGTGCCCGAGACATGAGCGGAGCCTGTCCCGGCTATTACAAAAAAATCATCGAGAAACGATAATTTTCGATTGACGTGTGAACGCTGCTTAGTTATCGATATTCGACAAGGACGCAGCGCTTAGGCGCGAGACGCCCGAAGCAAGATCGTTGGTCGAGCATTAACTGGAGAGTCCCCCATGAGCGCCAAGGCTCAAAACAAACGTTTCCCCGTCGTCAGCGCCGCCATGTACGTGCTGGTGCTCGTCGGAACCGCGGCCGTCTTCGTCCCCTCGCTGATGCAGCTGGCCGCCTGATCGAGTTGACCCTTTCCCGCGGCCCCACCCGAATGCCGCGGGCGATGAAGAGGCCGGGCGGAGCCGTCCCTCCCCCCATCCGACACCCCAGGGATCCCGTCCGGCCTCTTTTTTTCCTCCCCGGTCCGGCGCCCGGTTTAGCGCTCGAGGGCGGCGAAATTCGCCCATTGCGCGAGACTGGCGCCGGATTTGCCCTTAGGAGCGCGGGGCGCTTCAAGATCGTTCGCGGCGTCCCGGCTTGGGCCCGGTCTCAGTGAGGCTTTAGGCCAGAGTCGCGTCAGAGTTAACGTCAGGAGCGTTCCATGGTCCCCGCCGCCTCTCCAATCTCCGCTCATCCTGTTGCCTCAGGCCGCGCCGTGGCCGAGCCGATCCACGAGCTCGCCCGCGCGATGATCCGCCAGGCGAAGCTGCTCAAGCAGTCGGGCTCCGCCGAAGACGCCCGCGAGCTTGCCGAGCGCGCCCGTGCGCTTGATCTGCTCGGCTGGTCCTATCTCGCGCCGGCCGCCTGAATTCCGCCGCCTGAGCACTGCCGCCTGAACCTCGGCGGCGCCTCCCTCCAGCGCCTTTCTTCGACGCCGCTCTAGGCTGACGTCCGCGCGCCCGATCCGCTTGGCGCGCCTTGCGGGGATGTCATGTTAGAGCAATTGCTCTGTAAATGCGCAAAGCGTTATAGAACGGGCAATAACGCCGCGCCGCGGCGACAATGCGCTCGGAGGAAATGGTGCGACTTTCACACGCTCTCACTATCGGAACCGCCGTAGGAACGGCTTTGACGGCCGCTCTCGTCACCGCGCCGGTCGTCGCCCAGGACTACGAGGTCCCGCACAACGCTTTCGGTCAGCCTGACGTCTCGGGCTATTGGAGCAACGTGTCGATCACGCCGTTCACGCGGAGCCGCGACCTTGGCGAGCAGGCGGTCTACACTGAAGAAGAAGTCGCCGAGCTTGAAGGCAACGTGCAGATCGAGATCGAAGAGGCCGCCGCGCCGACCGATCCGAGCGCGGACGCCGAGCACCGCAACCCCTCGACCGTGACTCGTCCCGAATTCACCGCCGCGGGCGGCGAGGTGGGCGGCTACAACCGCTTCTGGCTCGACGCCGGCGAGCAGATCATGCGCGTCAACGGCGAGCCGCGGACATCCATCCTGACCACCGCCGACGGTCAGATCCCCAGCCGCATCGAAGGCGCGCCGGGCTTCAGCCGATTTGGCGGCGGCGCCCGTCCGCGCGGCTACGTCGGCTACGAGGTCCGCTCGTACAGCGACCGTTGCATCGTGGGCTTTGGCCGCAACATGGGCCCGCCCATGCTGAACAACGGCTTCTACAACAACAACTACCACATCGTTCAGGCCCCGGATCATGTGCTGATCCTCACCGAAATGATCCACGACACGCGGGTCGTTCGCCTCAACGACGAGCATCGCACCGACGACGTGCGGCCCTGGTTCGGCGATTCGATCGGCTGGTACGAAGGCGACACTCTGGTCGTCGAGACGACGAATATCCCGGAGCGCCAAGGCCTCTATGGCTCGTGGGAAAACCTGACGGTCACCGAGCGCTTCACCCGCGTCGGCGAGGATCGCGTGTTCTATGAGTTCACGATCGAGGATCCGACGATCTGGGCCGAGCCCTGGGGCGGAGAATACGAATTCCATCCGCTCGGCGACGTGATCTACGAATACGCCTGCCATGAAGGCAACTACGCGTTGCCCGGCATCCTGCGCGCGTCGATCGCGGAGGCTGAAGAACGCGAAGCCGCGGATTCTGCGGGCGACGAATAGAACGTCGAGCACGCTCTAAAGCGACTGACTGACCGCCCCGCCGGCACGCGCCGGCGGGTGGACCGCGCACTGACGAGCGCCGCCCGCGGTTAACCTTGAAAAATGCAACTTTGAACGCAAACGCGCTTGCTGCTGCAGCGCACAACCTGAAATCATCTTTCCGCTCGGGCCGCGCGTCGGCCCGATCCGATTGGCGTTATTTCAGTCGGGACGGCCCGCGGCCCTCCACCCCGTGATTGTGGAGGACACACATGGCGAAAGGAAAAGACGCGACCGCGCGAGCGGTCGCGCTGGCGGGTAGCTCTGGCGCGGGCAAGACCTCTCTTCTCGAGGCCATCCTGCATGCGACCGGCGCCCGGGCGAAGCACGGCAAGATCGAAAACGGCGACACCTACGGCGATGCGACCCCCGAAGCCCGCGCGCGCGGTTTCTCCACCCAACTCAATCTCGCGCAGTTCAACTACCTCGGCGATCCTTACACGATCATAGACACCCCCGGCTCGGTCGAGTTCATCGGCGAGCGCGCCCACGTGCTGCCCGCCGTCGACGTCACCGTCGTCGTCGCCGAGCCTGACCCCGAAAAACTCGCCGCCGCCCAGCCCGTGCTGATGGAGCTCGAGGCCCTGGGCGCGCCCTACATGGTTTTCATCAACAAGATCGACGAAGCCCGCGCGCGGGCGCGCGACATCCTCGCAGCGCTTGACGAGATTTCCCCGCGCCCGGCGGTCATGCGGCAGATTCCGATTTGGGACGGTGAGCGCGCCAGCGGCTTCATCGATTTGGCGCTCGAGCGCGCCTTCGTCTATCGCGAAGACCAGCCGAGCCAGCAGGTCGACATCCCGTCAGCCAGCAGCGACCGCGAGATCGAAGCGCGGTTTCAGATGCTCGAGCGGCTCGCCGACTTCGACGACGAGTTGATGGAGGCGCTGCTCGAAGACGCTCAGCCTGAGCGCGATCGCGTTTTCGGCGATCTCGCCCGAGAGCTTGGCGAAGGACACATCACGCCGGTGTTTCTCGGATCCGCCGTACACGGCGGCGGCGTGCGCCGGCTGTTGAAGGCGCTGCGTCACGAAAGCCCGCCGATCGAGCGCGCCGCCGAGCGGCTGCTGGGCGAAGCCAAACCCCAGGGCGCGGCGGCCTATGTCCTCAAAACGCTGCACGCCGATCAGGCGGGCAAGATGTCGATCGCGCGCGTGCTCGCGGGCAAGCTCGGCGACGGCGAGACGCTGACGCGGCCGGACGGGACGACCGCGCGCGCCGGCGGGCTCTATACGCTCGGGGAAGGCGCGCCGCAGAAGGCGGGCGACGCGCATGCGGGCGACGTGGTCGCCATCGGCCGGGCTGACGAAGTGCTGACCGGCGACGTGCTGACGGTCGACGCGCCGGCGCGGTCCGCGGCGATCGACGTCATCCTTCCGCAGCCGGTCTACGCCCGCGCCGCGGCGGCTGAAGCGCGCTCAGACGAGGTCAAGCTCGCGACGGCCTTCGCCAAGCTGACCGAAGAGGACGTGAGCCTGAGCTTCGGCCATGACGAGGTCTCAGGCGAGCTGACGCTTGCGGGGCAGGGCGAGCTGCACCTGCGCACCGCGGTCGAGCGCCTGAAGCGCCGCTTTGGCGTCACGGTGAGCCTGCATGCGCCTTCGACGCCCTATCGCGAGACGATCCGCAAGGGCACGACGACGCGCGGGCGGCACAAGAAGCAAAGCGGCGGACACGGACAGTTCGGCGACGTGCTCATTGCGGTCAAGCCCACTCCGCGCGGCGACGGCGTCTCCTTCAAGTCCTCGATCTCGGGCGGCGTGGTGCCGCGCCAGTACATTCCCGCCGTCGAGGCGGGCGTGCGCGACGCCTGCGAGAAAGGGCCGTTGGGCTTTCCGGTCGTCGACGCGGCGGTCGAGCTGCAGGACGGCTCGCACCATTCGGTCGACAGCTCAGAGCTCGCCTTCCGCACCGCGGGGCGCATCGCGATGAACTCGGCGCTGCCCGAGTGCGCGCCGGTGCTGCTCGAGCCGATCTGGAAGGTCGAGGTGGTCGCGCCGGCTGAAGCGACGAGCCGGGTGACCCAGATTCTCACCGCAAGGCGCGGCCAGATCCTCGGCTTTGACGCCCGTCCCGGGTGGCATGGCTGGGATCAGATCACCGCGCTGATGCCGAAGGCCGATCTCGACGATCTGATCTTGGAGCTGCGCTCGGCGACCAGCGGGGCGGGGACCTATTCGGCGAGCTTCGATCACTATGCGGAGCTGACCGGCCGGGTCGCCGACCAGATCACCGGAGCGGCGGCGGAGAAGGCCGAGGCGGCGCACTGACGGGTGTCGGAGCGTAGGGTATGGGTGTTGGGGACCAGGTTCGCTTGTCGTTTGTCCGGCAACGCATCTATCGTCGCCCAATACCCGACCTCCGAGAGGGCTCAATGAGACTGATCGCCGCCGGCTTGCTCGCCGCGTCCCTCGCAGGTGGCTGCGCCACGGCGCAGCCTGCCGAAGAATCCGCGTCGCTCGAGTGGCTTACGGGGTGCTGGGTCACGGATGACGGCGCGACGCGCGAGATTTGGTCCGAGCCCTACGGTGATCTTCTCTTTGGGTACGCCGTCACCGAACAGGACGGCGCAGTCGTCTTCTTCGAAGATCTGCGCATCGAACCGACGGAGACTGGCGCAGACTACGTCGCCTCGCCGGGTGGCGGCGACCCGGTGCGGTTTGAACGCGTTGCGGTCGGTCCTGCGAGCGCGGCCTTCGTCAATCCCGAACACGATTTCCCGCAACGGATCGTCTATGTCGGCGACGGCGATCGCCTGATTGCGACCATCTCGCTCGCCGACGGCTCGGAAGCGCGGGCTTTCGGGTTCACACGCTGCGTCGAGCGACCCGGGTTCCCGTAGAGCGCGCCAGCCAGCGTCACTCTTCCGCCGCGCTCGTTGTTACGCCTTCGACGCGTGTCCATGCCGTGTCGCGGCAGAGCGGCCAGCGGATGCAGCCAGTGAGGGTGAGCATGTCGCCCTCGAGCGTCATCTTGGCGTTGTAGGTCTTACCCTCGTCCGGCGCATAGATCCGGCCGCGGTCCCAGACGTTGTCGCGCGTTTGGGTGAACCCCCAGACCATGGCGACGCCGTTGAGCGGTCGCGTGCGGAGCGTTTCGTCGGGGTTGGCGGCGTCGAGCGTCGCCTCGCCCGTCTCAGCGTCGCCCGCCAGCCAGACGATCCGGCCGACAAGCGCGCCGTCCTCATCGGCGAAGCGGACGTGCGCTCCCCCGCCGTCGGTCGCCCAAGTGGTCTCGGCGAGATCGTCCGCGCCCGCCGCCAACGCGAGGGTCGCCGAGAGCGCCATCGCCGCGCCGAGCGCCGCGCAGGCTCGTAAAGGTGCGTGGTGCATCAGGCGTTCCATGGCGTTATCCCCTTGAAA
>JASFUX010000157.1:0-7934 GCA_050050115.1 Maricaulaceae bacterium
AGCAGTCTGCGTTTTGCGAACGCGGCTCCCGAGCCGGTTTTCAAATAGTGTTCGAACTCCAGCGCTTTCCGCCTGTCAGCAAACGCCAAGTACGCTACGAGCGTCCAGGGCGCATACTTCGCGGTGTGCTTCGATTGACCCGCGTTGTGCGCCCGCAAGCGTGCTTTCAGGTCTTTCGTGAGCCCTTTGTATGTCTGGTCGGGATGGTTGTCGCTTCGCAGCAGATAGACGTACCACACAGAGAAGCACCCTTCCCTGACCAGCCCTCCTCCGCTCCCGTCGGGAGCTTCGGAGCGCACTCCTAGCTCTAACGATCTTCGGCCGGCTTACTGGCGTAAGCCACCCGAAGCTCGAAGAGCGTAGGGTGGTGCGGTCGAGAGGACTCGAACCTCCACGGATTTTACTCCACAGCGACCTCAACGCTGCGCGTCTACCAGTTCCGCCACGACCGCAAGGAAATGGAGCGGGGTAGCTATCAAATCCGGCTATCGATGTGAAGGGATTTGCGAAACCGGCCCGGGGACCGATCTAACGCCTCAGGAACCGGCGCGGTATTCGTGGACGTCCGCCGAACCGACGATCTCGACGGCGACCCGGTCGCCCTGGATCGCGATCTCGCCGCGGGCTATGGGATGATTGTTGGCGAGGATCCAGACTTGATCGCTCTCGCCGGTGTCGAGCGGGATGACCGCGCCGCGGCCCATCCGCAAGAGCTGCTGCATGGGCAGCACGCAACGCCCCAGGAGAACCGAGATTTCGACATCGACATGCTCGACCTGGCTCATGCGGCTCATCCATCGCCAAAGTGGTTTCGCGGAAAGCGCTTTCTTCTCGCGCGCGTCCGCGTGATGACGCAGAGAGTCGTCTGGGTTGATGACTAAGCCGTTAATGAGCGACCAGGATCAGGCTGCCGCCCGCACGACGCCGGGCTGGGCGCGATCGCGCGCGCCGGTGGGCTATGCGGACGCCCTCGCCTTTATGGAAGCCCGCGCCGGGGCGATCGCCGCGGGCCAGGCGAACGAGCTGGTCTGGCTGCTCGAACATCCCCCCGTTTACACCGCCGGGACGAGCGCGCGCACTGAGGACCTGATCGACCCGAACCGCTTCGAGGTGCACGCCGGCGGACGCGGCGGTCAGTACACCTACCACGGCCCCGGCCAGCTGGTGGCCTATCTGATGCTCGATCTCGGCCGGCGCGGCCGCGACGTGCGCGCGTTCGTGCGCTCGCTCGAGGACTGGCTGATCGACGCCATCGCCTCGTTTGGCGTTCACGCCCATCGGCGAGAAGGCTGCGTCGGCGTCTGGGTGACGCTCGACGCGCGCTCGGGGGCGCCGCGGGAGGCCAAGCTCGCCGCTCTGGGCATCCGCGTGCGCCGCTGGGTCACCTTTCACGGGATCGCGCTCAACGTCGCGCCGGACCTGTCGCACTACGACGGCATCGTGCCCTGCGGCGTACGGGATGCGGACGTCACCTCGCTCGAAGCGCTCGGCGTTCCGGTGAGGATCGACGACGCCGAAGCGGCGCTGCGCGCCAGCTTCGAGCGTCATTTCGGGCAGGTTCGCGACGCGCGCGCGCCTTTTCCTTGATCGCGTGCTGCTCAGGCGAGCGGCGGGGGTCCATGTTCAGAGTAGCCCGGCTCGCCTTCCCTCAGACCCAGCTCGTAGATCGCCAGCGCGGCGAGCGCGAGGATCGCGATCCATATGGCGCCGCTGGCGGCCCGCTCGATCGCGTCGACGCCGCCCCCCGCGAAGCGGGCGATCATCGCGACCAGAAGGCCGGCTCCGAACGGCGCGGCCAGCACGCCGGCCCACCAGCCCGAGCGGCCCCGGTCGTGCAGCCGCTTCACCAGCACGGCGGCGAGCGGATAGATCAGCGCCAGCATGACAAGCACCGTCAGGCCGAGCCCGCGGGTCAGAAGATCAAAGAAGAAGAAGGCGGCGAGCACGGCGCCGAAGCCGATCCAGAACGCCTTCCGGCCGATGCGCCCTTCCAGCCGGAGAAATAAGCCGACCCAATCCACGCGGACACCTCGTCAAAGACGCAGCCCAAAGACCCGTTCGTCCAGCGACGTGCGGCCCGAAGACGTTCGGCCGTAGCGTGGTGCGGACGCCCCCGCCGCGCCTGTTCAAGTTAGAAAGCCTCGCGATTTCCGCAAGTTGCGCCCTGCGCGCCGAAGCTCAACTGTTGCCGAACCGTCGCACTTCACTGATGCGTGCATGCAACAGTTCGTTGAGCCGGACCGCCTCAGTCGAACTGTTGAGCGGTTCCCGCGTCGCCCGGCGGCGGTCCGTAGATGTTCTCGTTCGGGTCGCTCTTCAGGTTGGAGACGACGTAGGCAATCGCGAGCCCGACCACGAGGCCGATAACTTGGCTCGGCAGGAATATCGCCTTGCTCGCGTTCACTTGAGCTTCCGCCCACTCCGGTGACCCAAGCTCAAGGCTGGCCCATTCGCTAGCATGCGGCGCCATAAGAACCGCTCCAGCGATCATGTTGACCAAAAGAGACACGCCAATGATCGCCAGGAACCACCAACCGGACTTACCCGCGTCGTGAAATCTCTTCACGAACACGCAGACCATTGGATAGATCAAGGCAATGCTTAAGGCGCTGAACAAAAGGCTGAGCGCAACGGAACGCGGCCCGTAGACAGCCGCAACGCTCAGCACCAGACCGACCACAAGCAAGATGAAGTATCCCGTCCAAAACGGTTTGGCGGTGATGCGGCCTTGCGGATTGAACAGCAGATTGAGCATGCCGTTCGTCCCTCCCCTGGAGTCGCGTTGATCCGGTCAATCGACCATGCGTCTTATCGAAATTCAAGCAGAACGTCGTCCGCGGCGACGTGCGCGCCGGCGGCCACGCACAGCTTCTTGATCTCGCCCTCGCGATGCGCGCGGATCACGTTCTCCATCTTCATCGCTTCGAGCACGAGCAACGGCTCGCCCGGCTTGACCTGGGCGCCCTCCTCCACGGCGATGGACACCACAAGGCCCGGCATCGGGCTCGTCACCGCGCTCGCGTCCACTGCGGAGGTCTTTTCGGGCAGGCGCGCACGCAGCGCCATCACCGGCGGCGCTCCGGCCTGGACGAAGGCGACCGCACCGCGTCGCTCGAGCCGCCAGCCTTCGAGCGTCGGGCTGATCTTGACGATGAAGGAGGCGTCGTCGAGCCGACCACGCATAACCGCCCGTCCCGGCCGCCAGTCGGTCTTGAGCGCGTGCGGGCGATCGCGACCGGGCATGATCACGCTTGCGCCTTGCGGCTCGAGTTCGATTTGCGCTTCGACGATATCGCCGTTCATCGCCACCGCCCAGGTGCGCGCCGCCTCGCCGCGCGCGTCCGCGCGCTGCGCCGTCAGCGCGCCCGCATAGGCGGCGACGGCGGCGAACAAGGCGCGGTCCTCGCCCTCGGGCGGGATCGGCGCGAAACCGTCCTTGAACTCCTCGTCGATGTAGCCGGTCGACAGCCGCGCCTCGGCGAACCGTTCCTGGGCGAGGACGGCGGAGAGGAAGGTGGCGTTGTTCTCGACCCCTTCGACCTCGAGCTCGTCGAGCGCGTTGGCGAGCGTTTCGATCGCCGCGGCGCGATCGGCGCCGTGGGAGACGACCTTGGCGATCATCGGGTCGTAGTTGACCGACACCTCGTCGCCCTCGCGCACGCCGGCGTCAACGCGCACGGTGCGTCCTCCGACCGTCCGTTCCGTCGGCGGACGAAAACGCTTGAGCCGCCCGATCGACGGTAGGAAGCCGCGCGTCGGATCCTCCGCATAGAGCCGGGCCTCCATCGCCCAGCCCTGCGGCTTGATCTCGCTCTGCTTGAGCCCGAGCGGCGCGCCGGAGGCGGACTTGAGCATCTCCTCGACCAGGTCGACGCCGGTGATCAGCTCGGTGACGGGATGCTCGACCTGCAGCCGCGTATTCATCTCGAGGAAGTAGAAGCCGAGGGACTTGTCGACGATGAACTCCACCGTGCCGGCGCTGTCGTAGTCGACCGCCGCAGCGAGCGCGAGCGCCTGCTCGGCCATCGCCTTGCGCACTTTGGGCGTCAGGAAAGCGCTCGGCGCTTCTTCGATGACCTTCTGGTTGCGCCGCTGGATCGAGCACTCGCGTTCGCCCAGGTGCACGAGCCCGCCGTGCTTGTCGCCGAGGACTTGGATCTCGATGTGCCGCGGCTCCTCGACGAACTTCTCGATCAGGATGCGGCCGTCGCCGAAAGACGACTGCGCTTCGCTCGCGGCGGCCGAGAAACCCTCGCGCACCTCCTTGGCATTGCGCGCGACGCGCATGCCCTTGCCGCCGCCACCCGCCGAGGCCTTGAGCATCACCGGAAAGCCGATCTCTTTGGCCGCCGCCTCGGCCGCTTTGGCGTCCGCGATCGCGCCCGGCGCGCCGGGAATGACGTTGACGCCCGCCTCCTCGGCGAGGGCTTTGGAAGCGATCTTGTCGCCCATCGCTTCGATCGCGCGGACGTTGGGTCCTACGAAGACCTTGCCCGCCGCTTCGACCGCACGGGCGAAGTCTGCGTTCTCCGAGAGGAAACCGAAGCCCGGGTGCACCGCATCCGCGCCGGTCGAGGCCATCGCCTCAAGGATCGCGTCGATGCGCAGGTAACTCTGTGCGGCCGGCGCGGGTCCGATGCGCACCGCCTCGTCGGCCATTGCAACGGCGAGGCTGGCTTCGTCAGCATCGGAATAGACCGCAACCGTCGGCAGGCCGAGCCGCTTGGCGGTCTTGATGATCCGCACAGCGATCTCGCCGCGGATGGCGATCAAAAGCTTATTGAACACTCCGCACTCCCCCGCTTCGGCCTAGAGCAAATCCGCATTTCCGGACGGAAAAACCGGATTCCACTTTTCCTGGAAACGCTCTAGGCGTCGCCGCGCTCGGCCTGGGCCTCTTCGCGCCGTTCTGTCCATTCGAGCTCGAGCGCTCTTAGGCGCGCGGTCACGGATATCAGGAACGCGGTGGACCATCCGATGAGCAAAAACCCGTTTGCTGATTCAATGGCGGAGAGAAGCCGCCAGCTTTCGTCGAGATAGATGTCGCCAAAACCGACAGTGGTGAAGGTGGACGCGGAGAAGTAGAGCGCGGCTTCGAGCGTGTCGAACTCTCCCAAGAAACGATAAAGCGCGGCGTAGGTCCATATTTCCACCGTGTGGACCGCGAACAGCCCGAAGATCACCGCCACGATCGCCGCGCCCTGCCGCCAGACGCGCGCCTCCTGATGGATGTCTCGGGCGCGGCGGTTCAGCAGGATCATCAGCGCCGCCAAGCCGAAAAAGTGGATCAAAACGGTGACGGCGACCATCACCGTCGCGAGGACGAGGTTTGCGAGCATTTAGCGCCTCCACGCCTGAATCTGACCCGCGCCGAACGTTGAGGCAATCGCTGGTGCGCTAAAGTCGTCCCGCCTTTTCCAACCTTGCGATGAGCCGCGCACGCGCGTCCGGGAGCTGCCGGTCAGCCGGCCAAAGGATCCTACGCTCTAGAAAGTATCCGGTCAGCGCGAAGCCGCTGGCGACATCGCCTTCGGCAAGCGCGGCCTGCCGGCCGAGGAGGAACGGCGGCAGCTTGAGCAACTTGTCGCGATACGGCTCGGCCTCCTCGCTTTCTCCGTCCACAGCGCGCCCGGATCGCGGAGAAACATGGGTCAAACGATCGCGCGAGCCGGTCAGCGCGCAGCGCGAGAAATCCATCCCGTAGCCGAGGTCGGACAAAAGTCCCGCCTCCCATTTCACCAAAAGCGCCGGCCAAAGCTCGGTCGTCTCGAGGCCGGTGAGGAACGCTTCGAGACCTTCGAACACCGCACCATGCGGCTCGCGCTCGGGCAGAACCATGGAGGCGAGCGCGCAGGCTGCAGCGGCGGCGTCGATCGCGGCGGCGTCGTCCATCAGCCGCGCGGCGCGCAGCTCGTCGCCTTCGAGCGCCATCGAGCCGAGCTGGTCGGCGGTGCGCGCCCGCCAAGTCGCTTGGACGCGGTTGCCCTGCTGCAGGAGCGGCTTCATCCGCCGCGAGGCACCGCCGTGCACGAGCCCGGCGCAGCGGCCATTCTCGCGCGTCAGCACTTCGGCGATCGCGCCGGTCTCGCCGAACGGCCGCGCGCTCAGGACGACGCCGACGTCTCTCCATTCCATATCGAACGCCTATTGGATGACCCTTACTCTGGGTCGAAGTCGAGCCCGATCGCGTCGAAGCGCGCGCGCTCTTCGGTCCAGTTCTCACGCACTTTGACGTGCAGGAAAAGATGCACGCGCCGCCCGAGGATGTCTTCGAGCTCCTTGCGCGCGGCCATGCCGATCGCCTTGATCGTCTGGCCGTCCTTGCCGAGCGCGATCTTGCGCTGGCTTTCGCGCTCGACGAACAGGGTCTGCTCGACCCGCGCCGAGCCGTCTTTCTTCTCCACCCATGACGCCGTTTCGACGGTCGAGCTGTAGGGCAGCTCGTCGTGCAGCCTCAGATAGACCTTCTCCCGCGTCACTTCCGCGGCGAGCAGGCGCATCGGCAGATCGGCCGCCTGATCGGCCGGATAAAGCCAGGGGCTTTCCGGCATGCGCGCGGCGAGGTCATCGATCAACGCGTCGACGCCGGAGCCGGTCGTCGCCGAGATCATGAAGATCGCGTCATAGGCGCCGGTCTCATCGTAGGCCTTGGCGATCTCGAGCAGGTTGTCCTTGGCGATCAGGTCGATCTTGTTGAGCGCCAGCACCGCCTTTCGGCCCGCCGTCTTGAGCCCTTCGACAACCCGATCGCTGTCGGCCTTGGCGGCCTTGTCCGCCGCGCTCGCCTGCCCGCTGCGCACGCGATGCTCCGCCGCGGCGTCGACGATATGCACCACCGCGTCGGCGTCGGCCGCGCCGCGCCAAGCGGAGGCGACCATCGAACGATCGAGCCGGCGGCGCGGCGCGAACACGCCCGGCGTGTCGACAAGGACGATCTGCGCGTTCCCGCGCATCACCAGGCCGCGCACCGGAAAACGCGTGGTTTGCACCTTGTGAGTGACGATCGAGATCTTCTCGCCGACCGCGGCGTTGACGAGGCTCGATTTGCCCGCGTTCGGCGCGCCGAGGATCGCGGCGAAGCCCGCGCGAGTCGGCGCGTCAGTCACGCACGTGCTCCCGCGCCAGCAGCGCCTTAGCGGCGCTGCGCTCGGCGGTGCGCTTGGAGCTGCCTTCGCCGCGCTCGGGCTCAAGGTCGCCGACCGCCACCTCGACGACGAACACCGGGCGATGATCGGGCCCGGAGCGCTTAAGCCCCTTGTAGACAGGATTGACCCCGAAACGAGCGTGCGCCCACTCCTGCAGCCGGGTTTTGGGATCACGCGACTTGCCCGCGCCGGCTTCGGCGGCCAGCAGCTCCTCGGCCCAGAAGGCGTCGAAGAACGCTTTGGCGACGTCATAGCCGCCGTCGAGATAGAGCGCGGCGATCAGCGCTTCGCACGCATCGCCGAGGATCGACTGGCTCTCGCGTCCGCCCGCGTCGGCGGCCGAGCGCGACATCCGAATCGCCGGGCCGAGGTCGGCGCGCGCGGCGGCGCGGGCGCAGGCCTCCTTGCGCACCAGCGCGTTGTAGCGCACCGCGAGACCGCCCTCGTCGTCGGTCGAAGACCCAAACACGAGCCCCGCAGCGATCAAGCCAAGGACCCGGTCGCCCAGGAATTCCAGGCGCTGATTGTCCTTCACCGGACGCCGACCGTCGCCGTAGCTGCCGTGGGTCATGGCGCGGACGAGAAGCTCTTTGTCCTTGAAGACGTAGTCGATGCGCTGTTCGAGCGCGCGCAATGGACCGGAGATGCTGCGATCGGACGTGCGGCCGCCTGGGCTCATCGCGCCTGGCTCATCGACAGGTCAGCGGCTTCAAGGTCCGATCGTCGCGCAAGAGCGGCCAAGTCGAGGGATCTTCGAAACGGAAACCTTCGGCCATCGACATGAAGACC
>JASFUX010000158.1:0-7925 GCA_050050115.1 Maricaulaceae bacterium
AGAAGCGGCACGGCCTGGCGCTGCATGTTCGAGCCCATGAGCGCGCGGTTGGCGTCGTCATGGCCCAAGAACGGAATGAGCGCCGCGGCCACCGAGACCACCTGCTTGGGGCTGACGTCGACGTAGTCGACCTGCTCGCGCGGCACCAAGGTCACGTCGCGGGCCGCGCCGATGCGGCAGTTGACCAGCTCGTTCTCGAACTTGCCGTTCTTGTCGATCCGCGCATTCGCCTGGGCGATCGCGTACTTGGCTTCTTGCATCGCCGAGAGGTACTCGACCTCGTCGGTGAGCTTGCCGTTCTTCACCTTCCGGTACGGGCTTTCGATGAAGCCGTACTTGTTCACCCGCGCGAAGGTCGAAAGCGAGTTGATCAGGCCGATGTTCGGCCCTTCAGGCGTCTCGATCGGGCAGATCCGGCCGTAGTGGGTCGGATGCACGTCGCGCACTTCGAAGCCGGCCCGCTCGCGCGTCAGACCGCCCGGCCCGAGCGCGGAAAGGCGCCGCTTGTGGGTAATCTCCGAGAGCGGATTGGTCTGGTCCATGAACTGGCTGAGCTGCGAGCTGCCGAAGAACTCGCGCACCGCCGCGGCCGCAGGCTTGGCGTTGATCAGGTCGTGCGGCATCACGGTCTCGATGTCGACCGAGCTCATCCGCTCCTTGATCGCGCGCTCCATCCGGAGAAGGCCGATGCGGTACTGGTTCTCCATCAGCTCGCCGACCGAGCGCACCCGGCGGTTGCCGAGGTTGTCGATGTCGTCGATGTCGCCGCGGCCGTCTCTTAGGTCGACCAAGGTGCGCAGCACCTCGACGATGTCCTCCTGGCGCAGCACGCGGACGTCGTCCGGGCACTCCATCCCGAGGCGCATGTTCATCTTCACCCGGCCGACCGAGGAGAGATCGTAGCGCTCCTCGTCGAAGAACAGGCCCTTGAACAGGGTCTCGGCGGTCTCCGGCGTCGGCGGCTCGCCCGGGCGCATCACCCGGTAGATGTCGACCAACGCGCCTTCGCGGCTGTCGTTCTTGTCCGCCGCGAGGGTGTGGCGGATGTAGGGCCCGCGCGTGGACGCATCGATGTCGAGCACCGAGATCTCAGTGATGCCGGCTTCGCGCGCGGCTTCGATGATTTCTTCAGTCAGCTCGTCGCCCGGCTCGGCGAAGATCTCGCCGGTCTCGAGGTTGACGAGGTCGGACGACGCGAAGCGGCCGATCAGCGCGACGTCGTCGACGAGCAGGTCTTTGGTGCCTTCCTCGGCGATCTGGTTGGCGCGACGGGCCGAGATCTTCTTGCCCGCCTCGGAGACGACGTCGCCGGACTTGGCGTCGACGAGGTCGAAATCAGGCTTCGAGCCGCGGAAGCGCTCGGCGGTGTACGGAATTTTCCAGCCTTTGTGCTGGCCGCCCTTCTTCACCGCGACGAACGGGAAAGCGTCGTAGAAGGTCGACAGGATCTGCTCCTTGTCGAGCCCCAGCGCATAGAGCAGCGTCGTCGCCGGCAGCTTGCGCCGCCGGTCGATGCGCACGTGGACGATGTCCTTGGCGTCGAACTCAAGATCGAGCCAGGAGCCGCGATAGGGGATGATCCGCGCGGCGAACAGCAGCTTGCCCGAGGCGTGGGTCTTGCCGCGGTCGTGGTCGAAGAAGACGCCCGGGGAGCGGTGCATCTGGGAGACGATCACCCGCTCGGTGCCGTTGATGACGAAGGTGCCCTTGTCGGTCATGAGCGGGATGTCGCCCATGTAGACGTCTTGCTCCTTGATGTCCTTGACCGACTTGGCGCCCGTGTCCTCGTCGGTTTCGAAGACGATCAGGCGCAGCTTCACTTTAAGCGGCGCGGCGTAGGTCATGTCGCGCTGCTGGCATTCGTCGACGTCGAACTTCGGCGGCTCGAACTCGAAGTGGCTGTACTCAAGGAGCGCGCGGTCGGAGAAATCCTTCACCGGGAAGACCGAGCGGAACACCGCCTCGATGCCGATGACGATACGGTCCTCGAGGGGCACGTCGCGCTGAAGGAACTGGTCGTAGGAGTGTTTTTGAACCTCGATCAGGTTCGGCATCGCCACCGCTTCGGGAATCTTGCCGAACGATTTGCGAATCCGCTTCTTCTTCGTGAACGATAGAGACATCGTCGCTCCCTTCTCCGCGGCTTCAGCACGCCCCGCCCGACAGTCCGCGCTCGGATCGCCCGTCCCGAGCGCGCGTCTTGGCGTGCGCGTCTTCAGCTCGCGCAGCCGCGCCGTCCGCCTACGGCGCGCCTTCACCCGTTCCGAAAAACGCCCGAGCCGGCCTCTGCCGAATTAGGGCGAAAGGCCGGCGTCATCGCACCACCCGGCGGAACGGACCCCGGGATCGGCGAAGCTGGCGGCGGACGACTTGCGCGGGCCGTCCGCCCCAGCCTATGCGGAGCAAAGCTCCGGTCTGTTCCGCTCGAACTACTTCAGCTCGACGCTCGCGCCGGCTTCTTCGAGCTTCTTCTTCATTTCCTCGGCCTCGGCCTTGGCGACGCCTTCCTTCAAGGGCTTGGGCGCGCCTTCGACGAGGTCCTTGGCTTCTTTGAGCCCGAGGCCAGTGATGGCCCGGACTTCCTTGATCACCTTGATCTTCTCGGCGCCGGCCGACGCGAGGACGACGTCGAACTCGTCCTTTTCCTCAGCCGCCGCGGCGTCGCCGCCGCCCGCGCCAGGAGCCGCCGCGACCGCGACCGGAGCCGCGGCGGTGACGCCCCACTTCTCTTCAAGGAGCTTGGCCAGCTCGGCCGCTTCGAGAACGGTCAGCGCCGAGAGGTCTTCTGCGAGTTTTTCAAGATCAGCCATTTTCCTGCATTCCTTAGTCTGAACTGGTTGCGTTCGATTGGGTACGGAGCGACGTGGCGGCTCAGCTCGCCTCCTTCTGGGCGTAGGCGTTGATCACCCGCGCCAGCTGGCTGGCCGGAGCCTGCGCCACCGCGGCGAGCTTTTGCGCCGGCGCCTGAAGCAGACCGACCAGCTTGCCCCGGAGCTCGTCGAGCGAGGGCAGGCTGGCGAGGTTCTTCACCGCGCCTTCGTCGAGAATCGTCTCGCCCATGAAGCCGCCGATCACGATCAGCTTCTCATTGGTCTTGGCGAATTCGACCGTCGCCTTGGGGGCCGACACCGGGTCTTCCGAGAAGGCGATCGCCACGGGACCCGTGAACATCCCGCTCGCCTCCTCGCCCGGCGTGCCTTTCAGCGCGATCTTCGCCAGACGATTCTTCACCACTTTGACCTGCGCGCCCGCATCTCTCATGCGCCCGCGCAAAGTCGTCATCTCCGCAACCGACAAGCCGGAGTAGTGTGCAACCACTACGGCTCCAGAGCCGGCGAACACGCCCTTGAGCGCGTCAACCGCAGCTGTTTTTTCAGCTCGCTCCATTGCGGTCTCCCGTTTTCGGACCGGCGGACCATCCGCCGATCTCCTGAGCAGGCGACGTGCGCGAAGAGCCCCGCGCCGCCGCCAATGTCTGCCCCGGGATCTCGACCGCGACGCCCGCCGTCAAAGCGCGCGCCATGCAATCCAGCTCCCGTCTGCGCAGGGCCGCCCGTCTGCCTTCTCGGCAAGCAAGGCGATCGAATTAAGCGTTGGTCGTGCGGATCACGCGGCGACCGACGCCCCTGCGGTCTCGGACAGTTCGGCGCGGGTCAAACTCCAAGCGGCCCGCGCCGCGCATCCGGTCTTGCGACCGGAAACCTCAATCAACTCCTAAGCGGCCGCGCCCTACGCAGCGCCGACCGCCGCAAACACTTCGGTCGCGTCGACCTTCACCCCCGGCCCCATGGTCGAGGAGATCGACACCTTCTTCATGTAAGCGCCCTTCGCGCCCGACGGCTTGGCCTTGGCCACCGCGTCGAGGAAGGCGCGCACGTTCGCTTCGAGCGCATCCTCGGTGAACGACGCCTTGCCGACCCCGGCGTGCACCACGCCGGCCTTTTCGACGCGGAACTCCACCGCACCGCCTTTGGCGTTCTTCACCGCGGTCGTCACGTCGGCGGTCACCGAGCCCACTTTCGGGTTCGGCATCATTCCGCGCGGGCCGAGGACTTTGCCCAGCCGGCCGACGAGCGGCATCATGTCGGGAGTGGCGATCACCTTGTCGAAGTCTATCTGGCCATTCTGCACCTTCTCGACAAGGTCTTCCGCGCCGACGACCTCTGCGCCGGCCGCCTTGGCCTCCTCAGCCTTGGCGTCCTTGGCGAAGACGGCCACGCGCACCGAACGGCCGGTGCCGCTCGGCAGAGCGACGACGCCGCGGACCATCTGATCGGCGTGCCGCGGATCGACCCCGAGGTTGACCGCGATCTCGATCGTCTCGTCGAACTTCGCCTTAGCGTTGGTCTTCACCAGCTTGACCGCCTCGGCGATCGAATAGGCCTTGTCGCGATCGACGGTTTCGAGCGCGGCCGTCATGCGTTTTCCGTTGCCCGCCATGATCAGCCCTCCACCACGTCGAGACCCATCGACCGGGCCGAGCCGGCGATGATCTTCTGCGCCTGATCGAGGTCGTTGGCGTTCAAGTCGGCGAACTTCGCCTCGGCGATCTCGCGGCACTGCGCCATGGTCACCTTGCCCGCGACCGCGCGGCCGGGCTCTTGGCCGCCCTTGGGAAGGCCCGCGGCCTTCTTCAGGAAGTAGCTCGCCGGCGGGGTCTTGGTGACGAAGGTGAACGACTTGTCGGCGAACACCGTTATCATCGTGGGGATCGGGATCCCCTTCTCCATGCCTTCGGTCTTGGCGTTGAACGCCTTGCAGAACTCCATGATGTTGACCCCGCGCTGACCCAGCGCGGGACCGATCGGCGGCGACGGATTCGCCGCGCCGGCGGGCACCTGCAAGTTGATGTAGCCGTCTATCTTCTTCGCCATCTCTCACCCTCTGCTTGAACGCCTCCCGGATATTCCGGCGGCGCTTCGCGGTCCGGCGCGAACGGGGGTTTTTTCCGCCCCGCCTCCCGCGAGAAATCTCTCTTCAGCTCCGCTCTAGAGCTTCTCCACCTGTGCGTATTCGAGCTCCACCGGCGTTGCGCGGCCGAAGATGGACACCGCCACCTTGACCCGCGCGCGCTCCACATCGACCTCCTCGACCGCGCCCTCGAACGACTGGAACGGGCCGTCGAGAACCTTCACCTTCTCGCCGATCTCGAACGTGATGTCCGGCGCGACGCGCTCGACGCCCTCCTCGATCTGGCCGAGGATGCGGCGCACGTCGATCTCAGACACCGGGGTCGGCTTCTTGCCGTGATCGGCGCCGAGGAACCCGGTCACCTTCGGCGTATTCTTCACGAGGTGGTACGCCTCGTCGGTCAGCTTCATCTTCACCAGCACGTAGCCGGGAAAGAACGTCCGCGTGGACGTCACCTTGCGGCCGCGGCGGACCTCCATGACGTCCTCGGTCGGGACCAGAACTTCTTCGAACTGCTCATCGAGCCCGCGCAGCGCGGCCTCGGCCTTGATCGCCTCGGCGACCTTGCGCTCGAAGTTCGAGTAGGCGTGGACGATGTACCACTTCGCCTCGGCCATCAGGCGCCTCCCGCGAGGTTCAGCAGGAACTGCACGACCCAGGAAAAGATCCCGTCCACCGCGAGGAAGAACAACGCGGCGAGCGTGACCATGATGAACACCATGACCGTGGTGATCGCCGTCTCGCGCCAAGGAGTCCAGGTGACCTTGCGAGCCTCCTGGCGGACCTCGGTGAAGAACCGGATCGGATTTATGCCTTTGGATTCTGCCATCCGCGACCGTCTCGACCTGCCCCTCGCGCGCCGCACGTTAAGGGCGCGCAAGCCGTCCCCAACGCCGAACGGCCGGCGGGAAAAACGCCAGCGTGGTCTTGTTCATGGGGACAAGAACGAGCCTTATGCACCCCGCGCACGGTGATTGCAAGCGCTCGCGACCCGATTCCGCACAGCCGGTCAAGCTGCTCTGCGTTCAGGCTCCAATTCGCGCCGATAAGACGCGCGATCATCCTGTTCAAAGCCGCGTGAGGACGCAACAGCGGCGAACAGTTGCAAAGGCCCGCCTTCGCTCCTCCGGAGCTTCGGCGCGCACGCCCAGCTCTAACGACTTCAGGCGTCTGACGGACGTCAGCCGCCCGAAGCTCGAAGAGCGTAGGGTGGCAGGGGCGGAGGGACTCGAACCCCCGGCCTGCGGTTTTGGAGACCGCTGCTCTACCAGCTGAGCTACACCCCTGCAGGGAGGCGCGCCTTTAGCACAGCGCGCACGCCGGAGCCATAGGCTCGGCGGGTCACTCTCCGGCCAGCACGTCCTCAACGTCGACCAGCGTGAAGGCGCCCGACTCTTCGGCGAAGCGGCGCAGCAAAAAAGCGTGACCGCTGCCGTAGACGACAAGCACGCGGTCCTCGGGCGCGTCCGCGATGTCGACGAGGGCGCCGAAGATCCTGAGGTTGCGTGCATACCAGTGGCCGACCCAATTGGCGCCCGGCTGCAGCTCCGGACCGCCGATCGACGCCACGTCGAAATAGATCTGATGCATCGCGGCGAGCCGCTCGGGCGCATTGAGCGCGCGCAGCCAGGCGCCGACGCTTTGGTCGCCGAGCAAAACTCTCGTCTGCGCGGCGGCCGGATCGACGATCGCGGCGAGCTTGCCCCCCTGCCCGTTCGCTTCGGCCCACGCCGGCCAGTCGTAGAACTCTTCCGCGCCGGGCGGACTTTCGTTCCAGTCGACCGCATAGACCCGCTCGTGCCCGAGCATGGCGGCGAGGCGGAAGCCGATCTGCTCGCCCTCGCCGCGCCCGAGCGGCCGCTCGCCGGCCAGATAGGCTTGATAGGCGTCATCGACGTCGGCTTGCGCGGCGCTTGGCCATTCGATCGCGATGCGAGTCGGCGCGAAGCCGGCGAGCTCCTCCGCAACGTCCGCGATCTCGGCTTGCCGGCGCTCGGACAGCACGTCGTCGACCTCGACGTTGATCATGTCCCGGCCGGGATTGGCGAAATGGGCAGAGCCCAAAACCAGAAGCGCCGGCCGATCCTCTGGTGCGCGATCGCGCAGCAGCGCGACCTCGTCGTCGGCCGAGACGCTCGACGCCGCCGCGACCGCCGCGGCGAGCAAGACGATCCGCTGCAGCGCGCGTTTCATTGAAAGTTGACTGATCGGCTTAGTTATTGCCGACGTTGACCGAGCCCGAACCGAGCGCGGCGCGGCTGATATTGCCGGTCACCGAGGCGACGTTGACATCGCCCGAGCCGAACGAGGCGAGATCGACGCTGCCGGCGACGCCGTCGAAGGTCACGTCGCCCGAGCCCATGATCGCTACGTCCAGGCTGTCCGCCTCCCCGCCGAAAAACGCGATGTCGCCCGAGCCGCGGATCGCCGCGTCGATCGCGCCGTGCGCGGCGGCGACCTCGATATCGCCCGAGCCGTTGATCGCCGCATCGACGCCTTCCATCACAGCGCCGGTCTCGATGTCGCCGGAACCGTTGACCGCCGCGTCGAGATGACCGCCAATGTCACCGACCATGATGTCGCCGGGACCGTTGACCGCCAGCCCGGCGTCGCCCGCGACATTTCCGGCGACCACATCGCCGCAGCCGTCGACGCCCACGTCGAGCGCGCCCGTATCGCCGATGCTCGCCTGAACCAGCCCGCCCTCGACGCTGACTTCGGCGCCTGCGGGCACGCGGATGACGAAGCGGCCGAAGTCTTCGACCGGATGACGACCGCTGCGGTTGACCGAGACCGTCATCCGCCCGCCCCGGCTCGAGCAGCTGGTCCGCGTGAAACGGCCGAGCTGCCGGATGACCAGCTCGTCGCCCTCGACCTCGAACTCGGGCGCATCGATCAGGCCCGCGCCGGCGTCGTAGTCGACCGAGATCCGGTCAACCCCGCCGCTCTCGATCTCGACGATCCCGACCACGCGCGAGAGGGTGAGGTTCGCCGCGTCGAAGTCCTCGGCGGAA
>JASFUX010000159.1:0-7896 GCA_050050115.1 Maricaulaceae bacterium
TTCGGGTTGGCGATCCCGGCGGGCTTTTCGACCTTGGACAGCTCTTGATTGAGCAGCTCGCGGTTCATCAGCTGGCCGGTGTCGGGATCCTTGAAGTCCTGATCTTCGATCCAAGCGTCAGCGTAGTCGACGTAGCGGTCGAACAGGTTCTGACCGTAATCGTGGTAGCTCTCCAGATACGCCTTCTGGATCTCGTGACCGATGAATTCGGCGTACCGCGGCGCGATCTCGCCCTTGATGAACTCGAGATAGGCGTTCTCGACCTCGTCGGGGAACTGCTCGCGGCGGATCGCCTGCTCGAGCACGTACATGAGGTGCACCGGATCGGCCGCGACTTCCTGGGTGTCGTGGTTGAAGGTCGCCGATAGCGCCTTGAACGCGAACCGGGTCGAGGCGCCGTCCATGCCTTCGTCGACGCCCCCGGCGTCCTTGTACTCCTGCAGCGTGCGCGCCTTGGGATCGACCTCCTTCAGGCTCTCGCCGTTGTAGACCCGCATCTTGGCGAAGGGGTTGGAGTTCTCATGCGGCTTCAAACGCGTGAGCACCGAGAAGCGGGCGAGCATCTCCAGCGTGCCCGGCGCCAGGGGCGCCTCGGCCAGCTCCGAGCCGCGCACGAGCTTTTCGTAGATCTTCACCTCTTCGTCGACGCGCAGGCAGTAGGGGACCTTGATCACGAAGATGCGGTCGATGAAGGCCTCGTTGGTCTTGTTGTTCTTGAACTGCCGCCACTCGGCCTCGTTCGAGTGCGCCATGATGATGCCGGAGAAGGGGATCGCGCCGATGTTCTCCAGCCCGACGTAGTTGCCTTCCTGGGTGGCCGTCAGCAGCGGGTGAAGCATCTTGATCGGCGCCTTGAACATCTCGACGAACTCGAGAACGCCCTGGTTGGCGCGGTTGAGGCCGCCCGAGTAGGAGTAGGCGTCGGGGTCGTTCTGGGCGTGGAACTCCAGCCGGCGGATGTCGACCTTGCCGACGAGCGAGGAGACGTCCTGGTTGTTCTCATCGCCCGGCTCGGTCTTGGCGATCGCGATCTGCCGCAGCCGCGAGGGCATGATCTTGGCGACGCGGAACTTGTTCAGGTCCCCGCCGAACTCGTCGAGCCGCTTCATGCACCAGGGGCTCATCAGGCCCGACAGGCGCCGGCGCGGGATGTTGTATTCGTCCTCGAGCCGCTCGCCCATGGTCTCGGGGTCGAACAGCGAAAGGGGGCTGTCGAACACCGGGCTCATCTCTTCGCCGGCTTTCAAGACGTAGATCGGCTCGCGCTCCATGAGCGCCTTGATCCGCTCGGCGAGGGAGGACTTGCCCCCGCCCACGGGCCCCAGGAGGTAGAGGATCTGCTTGCGCTCCTCGAGACCCTGCGCGCCCTGACGGAAGAAGGCGACGATCCGCTCGATCGTCTCCTCCATGCCGTAGAACTCGGAGAAGGCCGGGTACATCCGAATGGTGCGGTTCATGAAGATCCGCCCCAGGCGGGGGTCCTTGGAGGTGTCGACCATTTCCGGCTCGCCGATCGCGGCGAGCAGCCGTTCGTGGGGTCCGGCGTGCATCAGAGGGTCGTCGCGGCAACCCTCGAGATACTCCGTGACGGACATCACGGTCTCGCGGCGCGTTTCGAACGCGCGCGCATAGGAATCTAAGAGGTCACTCGGCATCGTAGCTCCGTTGGCGCGATGCGCCATGTTCGATCGGGCGATGCGCTTGGCGCATCGGCTGCGGCGTTTGTCTCGGACCCGCCGCCCCCTCCCATCGACGAGGCCGTGACGTCTGTTTCTCGCGGCGCACGCTCGAATCAGCTCGAGCACGCGCAGGTATTCTACATTCTAGTGTCGTTACTACGGCACGGATCGAAAAGTGATTCGAACACATTAAAATGCAGTTGTGCTCAGGGTGATGCGCGCAAAACGCAAAACCCGAGCCCCGGCGCCCTTTTTCGCATCCGTCAAGCAAATGCGGCGCAAAGACGATCCAGCGCGACGGATCGGTGCATCTATAGACGTATATAGTGCGTATCGCGCGCCGCTGCAGGGCGGCGAAGCGGCGACTCCGAGACGTTTAGGAGGCGGGCGATGTCGGTCATGGACGGTGCGATTGCGGCGAACCGGTTCGGCCTCGGCGCGCGGCCCGGCGAGATCGAAACCGCTGCTAGCGACCCCCGCGGGTGGCTGCTTGCGCAGCTTGAACCTTCCGTATCCTCTCAGATCGCGCGCACGGATTTGCTCACCTCCGCCGAGGCGTCGCTGGTGGCGCGGGATTCGCTCGGCGCGATCCTACGCCTGCAGCAGCGCGCGACCGGCGGCGAACTCGAAGGCGAGCAGCGCGCGTATCTCGAAGCCCTGCCGGACGCGCCGGAGATGAACGGAACAGCCGAGACGATCATGCGCGACCAGGCGATGGCGCGTCAGGGCTTGCGCGACGTTCTGGTGACGGAGATCGCGGCGCGCACCAACCACGCCGTCGCGACCGAGCACGGCTTCCGCGAGCGCCTCGTCAAATTCTGGTCGAACCACTTCACCGTCGCAGCGGTCAAGCAGCCGGTCATCGCCGTCGCCGGCGCGTTCGAACGCGAAGCGATCCGCCCGCACGTCACCGGCCGCTTCGTCGACATGCTGCTCGCGGTCGAGCAGCACCCGGCGATGCTGCAGTACCTCGACAATGCGCAATCGGTCGGTCCGCGGTCGCTGGCGGGACGCCTTCGAGACGTCGGGCTGAATGAAAACCTCGCGCGCGAGATTCTCGAGCTGCACACCCTCGGCGTCGACGGCGGCTATACGCAGGACGACGTCGAAGAGCTCGCGCGGGCGATCAGCGGCTGGACCATGGTCGGCCCGCGTCGCCGTCGCGGCGAACCGGGGACGTTCCTCTTTGACTCGCGCATGCACGAGCCGGGCGCGCGCACGGTGCTCGGTCAACGTTACGGTCGCGACGGAGTCGAGCAGGGCGAGGCGATCCTGCGCGACCTGGCGCGTCACCCTTCGACCGCGCGTCATGTCTCCACAAAGCTTGCGCGGCACTTTGTCGCCGACACGCCGCCTCAAAGCGCAGTTGAGGCGCTGACCCAGACGTTCCTCGACGCGGACGGTGATCTTGGCGCGCTCGCGGCGACGCTGGTCAGCCTCAACGCGGCCTGGGACCCGGAGCCGGTGAAGTTCAAGTCGCACGACGAGTTCATCGTCTCCGCGTTGCGCGCTGTCGGCGCCGAAGACCTCGAGACCCGCGCGATCGCGGCGGCCTACCGCTCGATCGGCCAGCGGCCGTTCAGCGCGCCGAGCCCGGCCGGCTGGCCGGACGAAGCCGCCGATTGGGCTGATCCCGACGGTTTGATGAAGCGGCTCGAATGGGCCGAGCAGCTTAGCCGCCAGGCGCCTTCAGGCCGGCCGCTGGCGCTGATCGAGAGCGCGCTCGGCCCTACGGTGTCGGCGCGCACGCGCGAGGCGGTCGGCCGCGCGGAAAGTCCCGCCCAAGGTCTGACGCTGGCGCTGATGTCGCCCGAATTTCAGCGGAGATGATGCGATGAGTTCTGCTGTCCTGAACCGCAGGCATGTGCTCGCTCTGAGCGGCGGCGTCGCGACCTGGACCCTGATGGGCGCGCCGGCGCACGCGCAGGACGCGAGCCGCCCGCTGGTCGTCGTCATCCTGCGCGGCGGTCTCGACGGCCTCGCCGCCGTCGCCCCATACGGCGACAGCCGCTATCGCGCCCTGCGGGGCGAGCTGGCGCTCGCCGAACCGGGGGAGGAAAATGGCGTTCTGCCGCTCGGTGACGGCCTCGGTCTTCATCCAAGCCTCCAAAATATGCACGCGCTCTATACGGAAGGCCAAGCCGCGGTTCTGCACGCCGCTTCGACGCCCTACCGCAGTCGCTCTCACTTTGACGGACAGGACGTGCTCGAGTCCGGCGGCGACGTCGTCTACGGACTGTCGGACGGCTGGCTCAACCGCGCCATTCAGCGCAGCGAAGCGGGCGACGGCGCGGTCGCGGTGGGTTCGGCCGTGCCCTTGATGCTGCGCGGTCAGGCTGAAGCCAGCTCCTGGTCGCCGACCGTGCTGGGCGAGGCGGGGGCGGACACCTTGAACCGCCTGATGGACCTCTACGCCGGCGACGATCTGCTCGGTCCGGCGCTCGCCGCGGCGGCGGCGACGGACGAGGTCGCCGACGCTTCGGGCATGGGCGGGCGCAGCCGTGGTCGCGGCGGGCAGGCGAACTTCGCCGCTTCGTTGCAGCCGGCCGGCCGGCTCATCGCTGAGGGCGCGGCGTCGGCTGCGGTGGTCTCGCTCGACGGCTGGGACACCCACGCCAACCAGGGCGCGGCGACGGGCCAGCTCGCAAACCGCCTGCGCGCGCTCGACGAAGGCCTGGCGGCCTTGAAGGAGGCGCTCGGCGACAAGTGGTCATCAAGCGTGGTGCTGGTAGCGACTGAGTTTGGCCGCACCGCGTCGGTCAATGGCACGCGCGGCACCGATCACGGCACGGGCGGCGCCGCGTTCGTCTTCGGCGGGGCGGTGCGCGGCGGGCGAATACTCGGCGATTGGCCGGGGCTCGCGCAGCTGCACGAAGACCGCGACGTGCGCCCGGCGAACGACTTGCGCGGCCTGTTCAAGGGTGTCCTCAGGGATCACTGGGGCGTCGACCGCAGCGACCTGGACCGCTTCGTGTTTCCTGAAAGCAGCGGCGTGCGGGCGATGGACGGCGTGATCGCCTGAGTTGCGGTTGCAATCGGGGCGTTTGCCCCGGCAGATCGTTCGCTATAGTGCTCCTCGGCAGGAGGAGCGCCGCAAATCATGACTCTAAAATCATGACGCTGAACGTGTCGGTCCCCGAGGTTCCGTCTCTCGGCCCCGATCTCGACTATGCGACGGGCGAGGACGCCCCGGCGCGCGAGGCCTTGCGGCGGCTCGAGGCGGGCGAGCGGTGCGCGCTCCTGACCATCGTCGGGGTCGACGGCGCCTCGCCGCGGCCCTTGGGCGCGCAGATGACGGTCGCGGAGAATGGCGACTGGACGGGCTATCTTTCTGGCGGCTGCCTCGAGCAGGCGGTCGTGCAGGAAGCGCTCGACACGATGGCGGCGGGCGAGGCGCGGGTGGTCCGCTACGGCAAGGGCTCGAAGTACTTCGACATCGTGCTGCCGTGCGGCTCGGGCCTCGACGTGCACATCGACCCGGCGCCTGACCTCGCTCAACTCAGAGACGTTGTCGGCGCGCTTGACGCGCGCCGCGCTGCGCAGTGGTCGACCGTTCTTCCGAACCAGGAGCGGTTCGAGAAGACCTTTGTCCCGACCTTGCGCTTCATCGTCGCCGGGCGCGGGCCGGGCGTCGTCGCGCTCTTGGACCTCGCCGCGGCGATGGGGTTTGAGACTCATGCGCTGTCGCCCGACGCGGCGATCACCCATCTCGCCGAAAGGCGCTGGACCAAAGCGGCGTCGCTCGCCGCGCCCGAAGCGCGCGTCGGGCTGGAGGCGGACGGATACACCGCACTGGTGCTGATGTTCCACGACCACTACTGGGAAACGGCGCTGATCCAGTCCGCCGTGCAGACCGACTGCTTCTACATCGGTGCGATGGGCAGCCGGAACGCGGCGGAGCTGCGGATGGAGGCCCTGGTCGAAGCGGGACTGACCGAGGAGCAGCTCGCGCGCGTGCGCGGTCCGATCGGGCTTTTCGGCGGCGCCAAGCGGCCGGGCGATCTGGCGCTCTCGGTGCTCGCCGAAGTCGTCGGCGAATTCCGCGCCCGGCTGGAAAGCCAAGTCGACCCCAGAGCGGGCGCGTGACCAAGATCGCCGCCGCGCTCCTGGTCGCAGGGGCTTCGGCGCGGTTCGGAGACGGCTCCAAGCTGACCGCGACGCTCTCGGGCAAGCCGCTGCTCTGCTATCCGGCGCACGCTCTGATCGACGCCGGGTTCGATGCGCGCATGGCGGTCTGCCGGCCAGGCGACGCAGGACTGCGCGGGCTGCTCGCGGCCGAAGACTTCGAGCTGGTGCCCAATCCGCGGCACGACGCAGGGATGGGCACCTCGATCGCCGCCGCGGCGGGACACGCGCGGGAAAAAGACGCCGACGGACTATTGATTCTACCCGGCGACATGCCGTTCGTGACCGCCGAGACGCTTGAGAGAATCCGCGACGCCTTCGCGCCTGACGAGGGCCGATCGATCATCGTCGCGAAGGCAGGCGATCGACGCGGCCCACCGACGCTGTTCGGCCGCGACTACTTCGGCGCGCTTTGCGCGCTTCAGGGCGACGAAGGCGGCAAGTCGGTCGTCGAGGCTCACCCCGACGAGGTGTTTGAGGTCGAATGCGCCGATGAAGGCGAGCTGGACGACGTCGATACGACGGGCGCGCTGGCGGAAGCCGAGAAGAGGCTGATGTAGTTGGCTAGGTATTTCTGCTCGACGCGCTGGCCCAACAGCTCAACGGGAATCTGTTAACGAGCAACTTCGCGACGGTGTACCTGCGCATCGGTGGCCAGATTGCCCGAGTCCGGATCAACTATCTCAAATAGTTCGTTGCGCCATTCGATTGCGCTGCGGCCCGCAAATTTGGATGCCGTCATCCCGTGAACGTATGGCCGACCTTCAAAATAGATGCCGAAGCTCCGGCCGTTCTTGATGCGGTAGAGACCGACAAGTTGCGGTGCTCCGCCGCTTCGAAGATCTTCTCTAGCAGAAAGGGAATCGCAGAATGCGGAGAAAATCGCTCTGCTTGTTCCTCCTGCTTCGGAGCTGCGCCACGCAGCAAGGTGCTTCTCAACCGAACTAGTTCCGGACCCGCTCGCAAAAACAATCTCCGAGTGATCAGTAGGCAGATTGTAATTCTTATGATTCCAAGTCCTGTCGTCGGCGCGATAGGATAAGCTCCAAAGAAAAAATTCGCACTGCATCGCCTCACCCGCCCTGGCTGCGTGAAATAGCGTGAAGCTACGATCTCGAGTTGTTCGACGCCTTGAGTGAACTGATTTCATGACTTCGCAGAATAACGAATGCCGTTCACGCGCAGTCGTCTCTTTACTGAACAACACACCAGAATCTGCCAAATCTATGAACCCTGATAGGGCCTGACTTGGGAAAAGAGCGTCACCGTAGAATCCAAAAATGTCTGGATGGGTCTGGCATGCAAAAAGCTTTCGGCCGCTGTCCCAATTACTCGAATCCGGCCAGCTAATGCGGCTATCGCTTGCGAAATAGATGGAGGACGCCTTTCGAGCGTCTATAGCGAGCCAACCAATGATCGATGTCACAGAAGCGGCTCCCTTTTTCTTGCACTCGCTGGGAAGGGTTCGCTATGCAACTCCGAGAGCTTTCGAGCTGAACGCGCAACTCCCAGGGCGTCCCCATCACTATGGACGTGCGAGCCGCCTCTGGCCCGTTGCTACGCGGCGGGCTACCTGGGTTTCCCCTCAAGGGCCACTCTCAAACACAGTTCCGTGCAGGATACGCGGGTGTAAAGACTAATCCACAAACGCCTTCTCGACCACGAACTGCGCCGGCGACGCGTTCGAGCCTTCGACCAGCCCCGCATCTTCGGCTCGCGTCCGCGTGTCGTTGAGCATGTCGAGCGAGCCGCAGATCATCACCCGGTCGGTCTCGGGGTTGAGCGGCGGACCGCCGAGCACTTCGAAAAGCTTGCCGGTGTCGATCAGCGTCGTGATCCGGCCCATGAGCGGATAGTCCTCGCGTGTCGTGCTGGTTACATGCGTGAGTTGGCCCGCGTGCTCGCCGCAAAGCGGATCGTCGGGTAGGGCGGCGACCAGATCCTTGCCATACTGAAGATCAGCGACCTTGCGGCAGGTGTGGGTGAGGATCACCTGCTCGAAGCGATCGTAGGTTTCCGGATCGCGCACGAGGCTGGCGAATGGGGCGATGCCGGTGCCGGTCGAGAACATGAACAGCCGTTTGCCCGGCTC
>JASFUX010000160.1:0-7877 GCA_050050115.1 Maricaulaceae bacterium
AACACCGGCCAGAACGGCATGGCTCCGCCGGCCGCCTTGATCGGTCCGGCGATCGCCGGGTCGTAGGCGGGAACCACGCCGTCGGGCGTCTCGATGCAGGTGCGCCGCGCAAACGCCTCCCAGAAGGCGTCTTCGCGCTCGTTGGGAAAGGCCGGGCCGTTGATCCGGCGGGCGGCCTGGGCGGCCTGATACCAGGTGCGCGTCGGCTTGACCTTGCCGACGTAGCCGCGGATGCGCTCGATCCCTTCGGGCGAGAGCGCCGGGCCGATGTCGTTGAGCACGACGGCGGCGACGCGGTCGGGCTCGGTCGCGGCCAGGGTCATGGTGATGATCCCGCCCATCGAGGTGCCGACGAACACCGCGCGCTTGATCTCGAGCGCGTCGAGCAGGCTGACCACGTCGGCGGCGTAGGTCGGCGGGGCGTAGCGCTCGGGCTGGTCGTCCCAGGACGAGCGCCCGCGGCCGCGCATCGAGGCGGCGACCACCATCCGGCCCTCCGCTGCGATGTAGGGGGCGACGTCCTCGAAGTCGCGCAAGTTGCGCGTCAGGCCGTGCAGGCAGACGACGGGAGCGGCGTGCTTGGCCGGCGGCGCGCCGGTCGGCGCATAGACGCGGTAGGAGATCTTCAGTCCGTCGGGAACGCGATGGGACTTGTCGACGAAGCCGTCCTCGGCGGCGTCGTCCGAGACCGCGACCGGCGCCCCGGCTGACGTGTCGGGTTCAAGCTCGTCCGTCATCGCGCTCTGCTCCCCGCGCTGTGCGCCGACGCTTCGCGTTCCGCCGCGACGCGAGCGGCGGCCCGAACGTTCGCGCCCGCCGGCCGGCCGATGAAGGCGCGCGCGCGCTTGAGCGTCCGCGCCGGCGCTTCCTCATGCGGCATATGCCCCAAATCGTTGAACAGCGCGACCTCGGACCGCTTGAGCGAGTCGGCGAAGCGCGCGGCGTGCCCGACGGGAATGACCGCGTCTTTGCCGCCCCAGATGATCAGCGCGGGCGCGGCGATACGACTGAGGTCCGCGGTCGGGTCGGGCAGGGTGAAGGCCTTGAGCCGCTGCACCAGGGCGACGCCGACCCCGCTCTGGTTGAGCTGGGCGCGCGCCAGCGCGATCCGGTCCTGGTCGAGCCGGCTGGGGTCGCCATAGAGCGAGCGTGTCGCATGGCGCACCGCCGAGGCGGGCGCGAGCAGCAAATAGGCTTCGACCGACGGCGGCACTGGCGCGGGCTCTTCGGCGACGCCGTTGATCGGAAAGCCGCCCGGGGCGAGCAGCACCAGGCTGCGCACGTCCGCCGGCCGCTGGGACGCGTACCGCCAGGCGACGAGCCCGCCCAAGGAATTGCCCATCAGGATCGGCTTGCGCAGCCCCATCGCCTCGATGAGTCCGGAAAGCGCGCCGACGGTCTCGTCGTTTGAATAGCGGCGCTCGGGATCGGGGCCGGAGAGGCCGTGGCCCGGCAGGTCGAAGCGGATGACGCGGTGGTCGCGAGCGAGATCGTCCGCCCAGGCGTCCCAGCTCTCAAGGCTTTGGGAGAAGCCGTGGATCAGCACGACCGGACGTCGGCGCCGCGAGCCCTGCTCGCGCACGCGCAACCGGAATCCGTTCGCCTCGATGATGCGATCAGTCGTCATGCCGTCCCAAGCGCTTTCGAAGGTTTCGTTGAGGACGTCCCGCCATGTTGCGAGCATCGTCCGAGTCGGCGGCGCGCCTTTGCGCCATAGCGCCGAAGCATGTGGACGCCGCTGCGATTCATCGGCGCTTCTTTCCTGAAGCCCGCCCTTCGCCCGACGCCGCCCCTCTTGTGCAGTGCAGTAAACAACGCTCCGGCCGCAGTTCAAGCGATGAAATGCGATCCCGCGCCCTGCATTTGTGCAAGGCGCGGAAACCGCAATATTTTCAGTAGATTAGAGCCGCTGCTACTCCGCCGCGCGAGGCAGGGGCTCGTCCTCGTTGGCCGCTTGGGGCCGGGTTTCGTGCGGCTCCTTGGGCTCCACGGCGAAACCCAGCGCTCGGGCGATCCGCGCCGGCACGGCGAGGAGGGCCGGGGTGAGGATCAGCGTCAGGAAGGTGGAGAAGCCAAGCCCCCAGACCACCGCCGAGGCGAGCGGCACCCACCACTCGGCCGAGGTGCCCCCGAAGGTGATGCGGCCGGCGATGAAGTCGGCGTTGATCATGAACACCATCGGTAAAAGCCCGAAGATCGTCGTGACCGTCGTCAGCATGACCGGACGGAAGCGCTGGGACGCGGTGCGCACCACGGCTTCCTCGGCGCTGTAGCCCATCGCCGAGAAGCGCTGGAACGTGTCTATAAGGACGATGTTGTTGTTCACCACGATCCCGGCGAGCGCGACCACGCCGGTGCCGACCATCAGCACGGACACATAGTCGTACGTCAGCTGAATGCCGAGCAGGACGCCGGTGACCGACAAGACCACCGTCTGCAGCGTCAGATAGACGTGCCAGAAGTTGTTGAACTGCATCAGCAGGATCGCCGCCATCAGGAACAGCGCCGCGCCCATCGCGGTGATGAAGAAGGCGCCGGCGTCGGCCGTGCCTTCATCGGCGCCGCGAAAGCGCACCTGCACCGCCGGGTCGAGGTTCGCGGACGGGAGCCATTCTCTCAAATCTGCGACGATCAGGTTCGCCGCATAGCCTTCCTGGGCGTTCGCGCGCAGCTCGACGTAGCGCCGGCCGTCGCGCCGGTTGATCCGGTTGACCTGCGGCTCGGGCACGCGCTCGACGAAGTTCGAGATCGGCACCTGGCCGTTAGGCGTCGCCACGCGCAGCCGGTCGAGCTGGTTGATGTCGCGCGCGGTTTCGTTGAAGCGCACGCGGATGTCGAGCTCGTCTTCGGAGTCGTTGGGCCGATAGCGGCCGACGAGCACGCCGTTGGTGACGAGCTGCACCGCCGCGCCGATTTGCGTGACGTCCACGCCGAAGCGGCCGGCCTCCTGTCGATCGGGACGCAGCACCCATTCGACGCCCGGCAGCGGCAGGGTGTCGTCGATCTCGGTAAGCCCCGTGGTGTCGCGCAGCTGGTCGCGGATCGTCCGCGACGCCTCGTCGAGCGCTTCGGGATCGTTCGAGCTCAGCTCGATCTGGATGTCCTTGCCGACGGGCGGGCCCTGCTCGAGCGGCTGCACCTCGACGAGGACGCCTGGGAAGTCGGCCAGGCGGTTCTCGATCTCCGAGACGATCCAGCGGCCGTTCGGGCGCTGTCCGTATGGGAAGAATTCGACGAACAGGTTGGCGACCGTGTCTTCGGGCGGTGCGGAGCCCATGCTGACGCCCGCGCCGCCGCCGCCTCCGCCGGCGGACATGAAGATCGACTTGACGCCTTCGATGTCCTGGATGCGCGTTTGAGCTTCGTCGCCGAGCATCGCCATCTCGGCCGGCGAGAGGTTGCCGCGCGCGCGCACGTAGACGTTCACCTGCTCGGGCTCGGCCGAAAGGAACAGCTCGACGCGGTGCGGCGTGTTGATGAACCAGGCCCAGATTGCGACCACGACGAGCACGGCGGTCCCGCAGACGATGAGGGGATGGTGCACGGTCCACTCTGCGAAGCGCACATAGCCGCCGGTGATCCCTTTGGCCTTGCGCGGATCCCCGCCTTGGCCCGAGAGCGCCTTCATGTCCTCGTCGGCGCCCGACGAAGAGCCGGCCCGCCGGCCGACGAGGCCGCCGATCACCGGCAGGAAGACCAGCGCGACGAGCAGGGCGCAGATCAGGACGACCATCAGCGTCTTGGGCAGGAAGCCCATGTACTGGCCTTCCATCGAGTTCCAGAACAGGAACGGCACGAAGGCGGCGATCGTCGTCGCGGTCGAGGAAATGATCGGCCAGAACATCCGCTTGCCCGCCAGCGCGAAGGCTTCGCGCGAGGCCATGCCTTCGGCGGTCTTCCGGTCGGCGTATTCGACGACGACGATGGCGCCGTCGACCAGCATGCCCACCGACAGCACCATGCCGAAGAGCACCATCATGTTGATGCTCATCCCGCCCAGCGTGGTGATGAACAGGAACGAGAGCATGAACGAGCAGGGGATGGCGACGCCGACCAGGAGCCCCGAGCGGAACCCGAGCGCGGCGACGACGATGATCATGACAAGCAGCACCGCCGTGCCCACCGACGCGCCGAGCTGGGCGATCGACTGATCGATCCAGGTCGACTGGTCGAGCGAGAAGGCGACGTTGACCGTGTCCGGCCATTGCGCGGCCATCTCAGCGGCGATCTCGCGCGTGGCGTCGGTCACCTCGATGATGTTCGCGCCGAGGCGCTTGCGCACCTGCAGCGCGATCGTCGGCTGGCCGTTGAACGTCGCGAAGCTTTCGCGGTCCTTGAAGGTGCGGCTCACCTCGGCGATGTCGCGCAAGGTGACGACCGCGTCGCCCGAAGAGCGCAGCGGCAGCTCGAGCACGTCCTGGGCGTCTTCAAAGAGGCCCGGCACCTTGATCTGGAACTGGCCCGGCCCGGTCTCGAGCGCGCCGGCGGCGACCAGGCGGTTGTTCTGGCTGACCGCGTTGACGAGCTCGGAATAGGTGATCCCGTAGGAATCAAGGCGCGAGGGATCGACCACGACCTCGAGCACTTCCTCCCGCGCGCCCGAGAGGTTCGCGTCGAGGATCGAGGGGTGGGCTTCAAGCTCTTCTTCAAGCTCCCGCGCGAGCCGGAACAAGGTCCGCTCGGGCGCGTCGCCGAACAGGTTGACGATCAGCACGGGGTTCAGCGACGCGTTGGCTTCCTGGATGGTCCACTCGTCGACCTCGGCGGGGAACTCGCGGCGCGCATCATCGACCTTGTTGCGCACGTCCGAGAGCGCCTGGTCCTGGTCGAAGGAGACGTCGAACTCCATCGTGCACTGACCATATCCGAGCAGCGCGGTGCAATTGAGCTCCTGAACGCCTTCGAGCGAGCGAAGCTGGGTTTCGAGCGGACGGACCACCAGCCGCTCGGCGTCCTCCGGCGAGGCGCCTTCGAGCGGGATGCCGACATAGATGAACGGGATCGGGATGTCCGGGTCGGCTTCCTTGGGCGCGGTCGAGAACGCCGCCCAGCCGGCGATCAACCCCACCGCGAGAGTGACGCACACCAGCCGCGACCGCGACACCGCCATGTCGATCAAGCCATTCATGGCGTCTCGTCTCCCTCAGCCCTGTCTTTTCATCTCGGCGCTGACGCGCCGTCTTAGCCGTTGCCGCCCGCGGGCAGGGTCGTCGCGCGCGCAACCCGGCCTTCGGTGACGAAGTCCTGTCCACGGACGATCACCCGATCGCCCGCGTCGAGCCCGGCGACCCACGAGCCGTCGGGGGAGTCCTCGACCAGATCGACGGGCACGAACTGAACGACGGAGTCCTCGTCGACGATGCGCACGCCGGTGCGGCCCTCAGCGTCGAGGGTGATCACCCCGGTCGGCACCAGCGAGAGTTCGAGACGAGCGCCTTCGAGCCGCATCGCCGCGCTTATCCCGGCGCGTACCGCGCCGTCGGGATTGGGCGCCTCGACCTCGACGCGGAAGGTGCGCGTCGCATCCTCGGCGCGGAACTGCACGAAGCGCACCTGGCCGTCGAGGATCTGCCCGCTCGGCAGGCGGACGACGGCGCGGTCGCCGACGGAGATCGAGCGGACGTCGCGCTCGGCCGCTTGGGCGACGATCAGGATCGGATCCATCTCCGCAACCACGCCGCAGGCGCCGCCCATCGAAAGGAAGTCGCCGATCTCGGCGGCGCGCTCGTCGAAGACGCCGTCGAAGGGCGCGCGGATGACGGTGTGGTCGAGCTGGATCTGAGCCTGGGTGACGGCCGCTTCGGCCGCGTCGTAGGCCGCCTGGACGGCCGCGACCTGGTTGGTTGAGCGGTGGCCCTGATCGGCCAGCTCGTTCGCCGCGTCGAGCTCGAGCCGGCGGGTCGCCAGCATCGCCTCGGCCTCGGCCAGCTGCGCGGCTCGCGCTTCGACGTCGACCATGCACAGCGGATCGCCTTGCGCGACGAGGTCGCCCTCGCGCGCGGGGGCCTCGACCACCATGCCGGTGACCTCCGAGCGCACCGTGACCGCGCGCGCAGCCTCAGTGCGGCCGTTCAGGATCACCTGCCGCGCGCGCAACGCGCGCTCGGGGACGTTCACAACCACGGTGATGGGCTGGTTCGCCGCGGCCTGGACGGGCTCGGCGTCGCCCTGCAGCACCTCGGCGCCCATGTCGATCCCGCCGCGGATCACGAAATAGGCGACGACGGCGACCGCGATCAGTCCCGCGGCAAGGTAGTTCCAGTTGATCTTCATTGTTTCCGTCCGTTTCGCGCTGACCGGCCTCAAGCGCGCCCGACCTCTCTTCGAAGCTCTAGATATGTGTGCGTCTGCGAAATGCTAGCAGAAAAACCATTTAAACATCGTTCAAATCTTATCGATAATCAAGATGTAACTTTTGTAACGCACGAGCCGCGCATCAACAGGCGGCTTTTTGGGGTGGTTGGCGCTGGATTCCTTGCGCTCGCATCGGTTGCGAGCCTTGGCCGGCGCATTTTTTTGTCGCCTGAGCGGGTCCGGCGCGTGCGCTCGGCCTTGCGGATTCGGCGGATGTTGTCGCATTTAGGTCGCGATCGAGAACGAACGCGCTCGCAAAGCGCCAAAGAGGAGGCGGCCGATCCGGCCCGCGTGACGCCATGCCCGAGGATATCGCTCTGACCGAACGCCCCGCCAGCCAGGGCCTCGACCTGGACGTGCGCGACCAGCTGATCGATACGATCCGCCGGTTCGTTTCTGAGCGTCTGCGTCCGCTCGAAGAACAGGTCGCCCGCGACGACGAGGTGCCCGACGATCTTGTTCAGGAGATGCGGGAGCTGGGCCTGTTCGGCCTGTCGATCTCCGAAGAATACGGCGGGCTCGGCCTGTCGATGGGGGACGAGTGCCGCGTGGCGATGGAGCTGGGTCGGACCAGCCCGGCGTTCCGTTCGATCTTCGGCACCAACGTCGGCATCGGCAGCCAGGGCCTCGTCATGTACGGCACGGCCGAGCAGAAGGCCGAATGGCTGCCGAAGATCGCCGCCGGCGAGATCATCACTTCGTTCGCCTTGACCGAGCCCGACGCGGGCTCGGACTCCGGCTCGGTGAAGACCAAGGCGCGCCGCGACGGCGACGTCTATGTGCTCGACGGCGGCAAGCGCTTCATCACCAACGCCGACAAGGCCTCGCTGTTCACCGTGATGGCGCGCACCGATCCCGAAACCCCCGGCGCGCGCGGCGTCTCGGCGTTTCTCGTGCCGTCGGACCTGCCCGGCGTGTCGGTCGGCGCGCCGGAGAAGAAAATGGGCCAGCACGGCGCGCACGTCTGCGACGTCAACTTCGACGGCGCCCGCGTGCCCGCCGCCAACCGGCTGGGCGAGGAAGGCGAGGGCTTCAAGGTCGCGATGAAGGTCCTCGACCGCGGCCGGCTGCACATCTCGGCGGTTTCGGTCGGCGCGTCAGAACGCCTGCTCGCCGACGCGGTCGCCTACGCTTCCGAGCGCAAGCAGTTCGGCCGTCCGATTGCGGACTTTCAGCTGGTCCAGGCGATGATCGCCGATTCCAAGGCGGAGTCCCTCGCGGCGCGGTCGATGGTGCTCGACGCGGCGCGCAAGTTCGACGCCGGCGAGCCGATCACGCTCGAGGCCGCGGCCTGCAAGCTGTTCGCCACCGAGATGGTCGGCCGGGTCGCCGACCGCACGGTGCAGATCTTCGGCGGCGCGGGCTACATCGCCGACTACGGCGTCGAGCGCTTCTACCGTGACGTGCGACTGTTCCGCCTTTACGAGGGCACCTCGCAGATCCAGCAGCTGGTGATCGCCCGCGAGACCCTGAAGCAGGGCGGGTGAGGGCCGTCGGCTCCGCTTCGGCGGAGCCGCTTTCGA
>JASFUX010000161.1:0-7689 GCA_050050115.1 Maricaulaceae bacterium
CGAAGCCCTCGATGCCGTCTTCTTCGCGCTGAGCGATCCGATGCGCCGCGCGATGCTTGTCCGCCTCGACGAAGGCCCGGCGCTCGTCTCCGAGCTCGCCGCGCCGTTCGATGTCTCGGTGCAGGCCGTTTCGCGACACATCCAGGTGCTCGTGCGCGCCGGCCTCGTCACCCAGGAGCGCACCGGCCGGATCGCGCGTTGCAGCCTCGACGCCGCCCCGCTCTATGCCGGCGCGGTCTGGCTCAACCGTTACACCAAGTACTGGCAGCAGCAGTTCGACGACCTCGCCTCGATCGTCAAAGGCCTCGCGGAAAGCCCCGCCCCGAAGACGGCGGCGAGCAAACGCGCCGGCGAGCAAAAGACCAAGTTAAAGACCAAGCCCCGCAGGACTCGCAAATGATCGAGTGGGACAACCCCGAGCTCAACGCTTTGAAGGACAAGCTGAACTCGGCTCAGGTCGAGCTGCGCGAGGCGCTTGCGGAGATCGCGTCCGGCGAGGTCGAGGACTATATCTTTCAGACGACTGATGGAGAGGTGAAGCTCTCCGAGCTGTTCGGCGGCCATCGCGACCTCATCGTGATGCACAATATGGGCGCGGCGTGTCCGAACTGCACGATGGTGACCGACGGCTTCAACGGCCTTTACCCGCATGTGCGCGATCGCGCGGCCTTTGTCATTTCGAGTCCTGATCCGCCGGAGGTGCAGGCCGCGCTCGCCGCCGAGCGGGGTTGGCGCGTCCCGATGATCAGCCACGCCGGCTCGGCATTCGCCCGCGACATGGGCTTCGTGCGCGAGAACGGCGGCATGCGACCCGGCGTCTCGGCCTTCCGTAAGGAGGACGGCAAGCTCCTGCGCGTCTCGGCGACCGACTTTCATGCGGAGACGGACTTTTGCGCCATCTGGCGGCTGCTCGACTTGCTGCCCGACGGTCGGGCCGGCTGGCGACCAACCTTCGAGTACGACGCGAAGTAAACGAACCGCCGCGCAACGAGGCGGACGGAACAACAAGTTGGGAGGGGTTTCGATGAAAACTCACGCCGCCGCAGCGTTCGCGGCCACATGCCTTCTCGCCTCGGCCGCTTTTGCGCAAGACGACTACGCTGTTCCGCGCACGCCGCACGGCCACCCTGACTTCCAGGGCATATGGATGGGCCATGCGCTCTTGCCGCTCGAAGCGCGCCCCGGCGTTCCCGAGCTGGTCGTCTCAGAGGAGCGGGCCCGGGAAATCCAGGCGGAGATCGTCGAAGAAATCGAAACGCTGCCGTTCAACCATCACGATCCCGAGGTGCCTCAGATCGCCCGGGACGCCGAAGGCATGGCCGTCGTGCGCGGCGAGCGCCGCACACGGCAACTGGTCGAGCCGGCGGACGGGCGGCTGCCCTTGACGCCTGCGGCGCGCCGCGAAATCGATCAGCTCGACAGCTTCTTCTCCACCTACATCAATCCGCCGGTGCTGGCGGACAACCCCGAAGAGCGGCCGGTCTGGGAGCGATGCATCGCCATGGAAGGCCGGCCCCCGTTTACCTCGGCGCACTCGCCGCATCCGCGCCGGATCGTTCAGACTGCCGATCACGTGGTGATCCACACAGAGTACGGCGACGAGGCGCGCATCATCCCGTTTACGGATACGCATGGCCCCGCGGTTTTACGCCCGCACTTGGGAGACTCGATCGCGCGCTGGGAAGGCGACACGCTCGTCATCGAGACGGTGCATCTGCAGCCAAAGGACCGGATGCGCTACTTTCCCCACCTCATCGTGCCGTCCACCTCGACCGTCGTCGAGAAGTATACGCGCCTCTCGGACGACGAGCTTCTCTATCAGTATACGATCATAGATCCCGCGACCTACACCGAACCCTGGCTCGCCGAGTATTCGATCTATCGCACCGATCAGCAGATGTATGAGTTCGCCTGCCACGAGGGCAACTATTCGCTGCCCAACATCATG
Organism: Maricaulaceae bacterium; assembly: GCA_050050115.1. GTDB lineage: Bacteria > Pseudomonadota > Alphaproteobacteria > Caulobacterales > Maricaulaceae > JASFUX01. Next base: position 1,949 of record JASFUX010000161.1, read on the forward strand.
GCCGCCGAACGCGAACGCGAGCGCCGCGGCGAGCCGCCCAGAGTGCGCTAAAGAGAGTGCGTGAAGTGCGTGCGCTGGGCGAGCCCTACGGCAGCCCCGCGCGGCTGCGCCGATAGATGTGCTGCGGGTACGTCCCGACGATCCGCACGTGCGTCGTGAAGAAGCCCAGCTCTTCGAGCGCGCGTGAAACGGGCAGGTCTTCGGGGCGGCCCTCGATATCGGCGTAGAATTGCGTCGCGGCGAAGCGGCCGCCGATCTGATAGCTCTCGAGCTTGGTCATGTTCACGCCGTTGGTCGCAAAGCCGCCCATCGCCTTGTAGAGCGCGGCAGGCACGTTGCGCACGCGGAACAGGAACGAGGTCATGCACGGCGCGTCCGCCGGCGGCTTGACCGGTTCGCGGGCGAGCACGATGAAGCGCGTGGTGTTCTCCGGGTCATCCTGAACGTCCGAGAGCAGAGCTTCAAGTCCGTGGATATTTCCTGCGAGCGCTGAAGCCAGCGCAGCTTCGGCCCGGATCTCACCCTCGGCAACGAGGCGCGCCGCGCCGGCGGTGTCCATCTCACGCATCGCCGCCCACTTGCGCGCCGAGATCAGCTTGCGGCACTGGGCGAGCGCCATGTGATGACTCGCCACCGTCTTGATGTCGTCGAGCTTGACACCCGGCTTGGCGAGCACGTTGAAGCGCACCGGAGAAAAGTGCTCGGCGATGATCGACAAAGAGCTGTCCGGCAGCAGGTGGTGAATATCGGCAACCCGTCCGGCGACGGAGTTCTCGACCGGAATCATCGCCAGGCGCGCCGCGCCCTTCTCGACCGCCTCGAAAGCGTCTTCGAACGTGGGGCACGCCATCGGCTCGAGGTCCGGATAAACCTCCCCGCAGGCAGCGTGGGAGAAGGCGCCGGGCTCGCCCTGGTATGAGATCTTGTCGGTCACGCCCGTCCCCTCTTTCAAGTCTTTGCGGCGTAGATCGCGCGAACAGCCTCAAGATCAGCCGACGAGTCAACGCCGAGCGGCGACTCTTCGATCACCGCAGCCTCGATCCGCATGCCGTTTTCGAGCGCGCGCAGCTGTTCAAGCCGCTCGCGTTGCTCCAGCGGCGAGGGCGACAGCGTCGTGAAGCACGCCAGCGCGGTGCGGCGATAGACATAGAGGCCGACGTGGTGAAACACCGGCCCTGGCCCCGTCGGCGCGGCCGCACGGGTAAAATAGAGCGCCCGGCCCCGCCTGGCGCCGTCGGGCAGCGCGACGACGGCCTTGACCACATTGGGATCGTCCCGCTCGGCCGGATCTTCGGTCGCGACGGCGAGCGTGGCGATGTCGGCGTCGGGAACGGCCGCGAGCGCGTCAACCGCCGCGGTGATCGCGCCCGGGCTGATCGTCGGCATGTCGCCCTGAAGATTGACCACGACATCGTGCGCGCCTTCTGGGTCAACCGCCTCGAGCGCCGCCATCACCCGGTCCGAGCCCGAAGGCAGCTCCGGATCGGTCAACACCGCCTCGAAGCCATGAGCGTGCGCCGCCTCGGCGATTTCGATGTCTCCAGCGGCGATGACGACCGGGCCGAGACCGGCCGCCCGGCCCTGCTCGGCGACCCGGATGATCATCGGCTTGCCGCCGATATCGGCCAGCGGCTTGCCCGGCAGGCGGGTCGAGGCCATGCGGGCGGGAATGACGACAATCGGGTTCATTGGCTCAACTCAGTCCAAGACGCTGAGATGCATTGAGAAATCAAAGGCTCAGCGTCAAGGCGAAGTTGCCGGCCGGCTCCGCGCCGGGCGCGCCGCCGCGCCGCCTCGAATCGGCGGAAAATGCCGTCTTGCGGGATCTTGAAGACCCCGCCGGTCCGCGCCGAGGCGCTCGATGACGGGTGCGACGCGAGCGCGCGTTGATTGCGCCCGCGACGCGTGCCAAAGAGCCGCACCCGGCGAGTTTCGGGACCGTTCATCGACGCCGATGCGCGTATTTTTCGCGTGTCGGACTTCTTGGGGCAGCAGAGGCGGCGAGACGCATGGGCGAGCTGTTTATCAACAAGATCATCGGCGCCGTGCTGGCGACCTTCCTCACGGTCTTCGCGCTGACCGAGGTCTCGCACATGCTGATCCATCCACACGAACTCGAGGAGCCCGCCTATCCGATCGAAGTGCCCGAAGGCGGCGCGACCGGCGGCGAGCCCGAAATCGTGGACATCGGCCTGATGCTGCGCGAAGCGAGCGTCGAGAGCGGGGCGAACCAGGCCGACACGCTCTGCAGCAACTGCCACACCTTCAACGAAGGCGGCGGGGCGTCGACCGGACCGAACCTCTGGGGCGTGGTCGGCCGCATGGCGGGAACGAAGGAAGGCTTCCCCTTCTCCGGCGCGATGACCGAGTACGGTGAGGAATGGACCTACGAGCAGCTGTGGGCCTACCTCGAAAGCCCGGGACGCGTGGTGCCCGGAACGGCGATGAGCTTCGGCGGCCTGCGCCGCGAGACGCAGCGCGCCGACGTCATCGCCTACCTGGGCTCTCTGTCGGACGATCCGCGTCCCTTCCCCGAGCCCCTGCCGGAGCCAATCGAAGAGCCGGCTGAGGAAGTCGCCGAGAACACCGCCGGCGATGCGGCCGAAGCGGCGTCTGCGGGCGAAGAAGACGGCGTAGCAGCGACCGCGGAGCCGGCCCCCGAGGTCGAAGAGCTCGACTCAGGCGTCGAGGATGACGCGGCGGAGCCCGAAGACGCACAGTAGGACTTGGAGTCGGGGTCGCCTAGCCGTCCTCCTGCTTCGCCAGCGACTTGACCACCCTTTTGATCCGCGTGGCGAGCCGCCCCAAGTAGGCTGAGCCCGCTCGCGTCCGCGCGATCAGGATGCTGCGTCGGTCTGCTTCATCGCGGCGGCGCGATATGAAGTCCTGCGCGCTCAAAGCGTCGAGCGCGCGGGTGACCGCAGGCTTAGGCATGCCGAGCGTTTCCGACAGCCCCCTGACGGTGTGCGGCGGCGGGGTGAGATAGACGGTCATCAGCACCGCGAGCTGACGCGCCGTCAGCTCCGGCCCTCGGCTGCGCACTTCTTCAAGCGTCACCGCGCGCCACAGCGCAAGCGCGCTGTCGCGGTCGAACTCGAAAGACATGATGTCAGCAGCCGAACGACGCGACCGCCCCCTTTAACTCATCGCCGAAATCTCGGCGCATTGTCGCAAGCTTGGCGTGCTTCGGGTGCATTTCACAAGTTACTACGCCGACATGTGTCCCAGCCGCACGCACGAAGCGCGTTCTTCGGCTTTCGATTTCCTGTCATATTTCACATCAACTAGTTTACATTTTAAACTTGTCTGCTAGCATCCTCTCATCCGGCGCTGCAGCCGGCTGCTGATGGAGCCTTTCATGACGAGCCAATCGACCGAGCGGCTGCATGCGCTCGACGCGGTCCGGGGCGGTGCGCTGCTCCTGGGCGTCGTCCTGCATGCGACGATGTCGTTCTTTCCCGACCCGATCTGGATCACTGCGGACAACGATCCATCGGAAGCGATGACGATCACCTTCATCGTCATTCACATTTTCCGCATGAGCCTGTTCTTCATGATTGCAGGCTTTTTCGCGCGGATGAGTTTTCATCGCCGCGGCCTCAAGGCGTTCGCAGCCGACCGCGCCAAGCGGATCGCACTGCCGTTCGCCGTCGCCTGGCCATTTCTGCTGATCGCCTTCATCGCATTGGCGATCTGGGGCGCAGTTCACGCCAACGGCGGCGAGATTCCCCAAGAGGCGCCGCCGCAGCCGCCGCTCACCTTGCGGACCTTCCCGCTGTTCCACACGTGGTTTCTCTACATGCTGCTGTGGCTCTACGCCGGCGCGCTGATCCTGCGCGGCGCGGTCGCGGCGATCGATCAGCGCGGACGGCTGCGCGCCGGTGGCGACCGGGTCGTCGGCATGTTGGTCAGAAGCCACCTGGCGCCGATCGTTCTCGGTGCACCGCTCGCGGCCGTGTTCTTCTTCCGCGACTCCTGGGTGAACTGGCTGGGCGTGCACACGCCGGACTACGGCCTCGTGCCGAACCTTCAGGCGTTCGTCGCGTTCGGGACCGCGTTCGGCTTCGGCTGGGTGCTGCACCGGCGTATCGATCTGTTGAACGTCTGGCGGCGCTGGTGGCCGCTGCACCTCGGTCTGGCGATCGGCCTGACCATCGTCTGCCTCGCCGTCCTCGAGTTCCGTCTCAACGCGACCGACCCGGCGACGGATGTGCAGCGCCTGATTTCGGCGGCGGCGTATCCACTGGCGATCTGGACCTGGACGTTCGGGCTCGTCGGACTGGCGATGCAGTTCCTCTCCGGTCACAGCCCGATGCGGCGCTACGTCGCCGACGCGTCCTACTGGATCTATCTGGTCCACCTGCCGCTGGTAATGGCGGCGCAGATCGCTGTCTCGCAGATGGCGCTGCCGTGGTTCGTGAAGTTTCCGGCGATCCTCGCCGTCGTCACGGCGATCGCGCTGATCACCTATCACCTGTTCGTCCGCTTCAGCTTCATCGGCGCGGTGTTGAACGGCCGGCGCTTCCCCAAGCCGGGGCGCGCCGAGCCGCCGACCGCGGCGAAGACGGCGGCGACTTGAGCGAGATATTGTTTGAACGCGAACACAGGCAAACTGGCCGCGCCTCTCCCCGAGCGGAGAGGCGCGGCGTCAGCTGCGAAGGAGCCGTCCCATGACGACCGAACAGCCGTCTGTCCAGGCCGATCTGGCGTTCCTCCGTGCGCTCGCGGAAGGCGACGGGCGACTTGAGCCCAACTTCGCCAAAGCCATGTTGTCTGGGGGCCTGATCTACGGCCTGCAATGCCTCGTGCATCTGGCCGACTCCGCGGGAGTCATCAGCTTCCCGCCGAGCGTTGCGTTCTACCTCTTCGTCACCATCGCGCCGACGATCGTATGGCTCGCCTACCTGGTTTGGATCGGGCGGCGCGCACCTCAGCAGGCGCCGGCGGGCTCGCGCAGAGCGATCAACGCCGTGTTCCAGAGCATCGGACTCGTCAGCGTCGTCGTCCTGCCTGTCACCCTGTTCATCGCATTTCGGCAGAACACGGTGATGCTGGTGTTCGTGCACTCGATGGTGGTTTTCGCGGTTCTCGGCGCGGCCTGGTACGTCGCGTTCCGACTCGCGAGGCGCGCCTGGATGCTGGCTCTGTCGATCGGCTGGCTCGCGTCCGCCGCCTTGCTTGGCGTCGCGACGGCTTACTCCAGCTTCACCGGCATATTCGCCGTCGCCGCCTTCGCCCTGCTCATCCTGATGGCGCTGCCGGGCGCAATCATGCTGCGCGGCGCAAATTCTGAAAGGGCCAGCTGATGACGACGGAACAGCAATCTGCGCACGCCGACCTCGCCTTCCTGCGCGCGCTCGTTGAAGGTGACGGCCGGCCGGAGCGCAACTTCGGCGAAGCCTACTTCGCCGCCGGGCTTATCTACGGCGCGCAAATTTTACTTCAGTGGGCGGAATACGCTGAAGCCATTGCGCTGCCCGGGTTGGGCTCCCTCGCCGTCGTCGTGGCGCCGACCGTGCTCTTCATCAGCTACGTGCTCTGGATCAACAAAGGCGCAGGCGCTTCGGTCGGCGCCAATCGCCCGTTGAACGCGGTGTTCATGAGCGCCGGTCTCGCCAACCTCGCGATCTTGACCATCTCCGCGACCGTCGCGATCAGCTTGGAGGCCCATTTCGTCTGGATGATCTACGGCGCGGTCGTGTTCGTGCTTCAGGGCGCGGCCTGGTTCGTCGCCTTCCGGC
>JASFUX010000162.1:0-7674 GCA_050050115.1 Maricaulaceae bacterium
CTTCACGGATGCGCAGCGCGCGCTCGACCATCGGATCGGCCTCTGCAAGCTGCATCGGCTCGACCCGCGCGCGCGCCGGCTCGGAGCCGGACGCTTCGACCACGCGCGCATCAGCCGTTTGCGCCTCGACTGCTTCGGCGAGCAGTGCGGTGAACGCACCATCGATGTGTTCATCGCCGAGCCCGCGGGCGGCGGCGATATCGGCGACGACGCGCTGCGTCAGCGGGCCCGGATCACCATCCGGCCGGCCCACCGCGTAGCCGAGCTCGTTCATCAGTTCCTGCGCCCGCCGCACGATAGCGACACGCGCGACCACGGCGTTGTCGGGTTCGAGAGCCGCGTCGCCGGCGCGATGGCCCTCGGCCGAAGCGGCGCGGACGGCGGCGGCGAAGGCCGCGTCGAGGTTGGCGTCGGCGAGCCCGCGCGCTTCAGCGAAACGTGCGGTCGCGGCGCGCGTCTGCGGACCCGCGTCGCCGTCCGGAAGGTCGAGATCGTAGCCCATGACGGCGAGCCCCGACTGGATCTCGCGGATCTGCTCAACCTGTGCAAGCGTGGGTGCGGCTTGCTCCGTTTGCGGAAGCACGGACGACGCGTCGTCCGTTGCTGCGGAGACCTCCGCCCGCGTCGTTTCTCGCGGCTCAAGCGCGGCCGCCTCGCTCGCCCTTTCCGCGGCGGCGCTGGCATTTTGATCTGCTGAAGCGTCGTGCTCGACGACAGCGGCGACTTCTCTCGACTGCGGCGTCCAGCCCGGCTCCGGTCGAGCCAAAGGCGGATCGAACGCGACGCGGTCGGCCGCTGCGAAAGCGAGCGCCGCAGTCTCCTCCTCTGCGCCGGCGAGCGCGTCTTCGAGCGCGCCGGGGCCGCCCGCGCCAAGCTCGGTGTCGGAGAGAACGATGGCGCCGAGATCGGGCGCGGCTTCGCCTTGCATCGGCAGCTCGGCCGGACTGAAGGTGTAAAAAAGCCCGATGAGGCCGACGCCCCCGACGAAGGCGATCACGACGGCGGCCAGATGCCGCACAAGGCGCGAGCCGCCGGACAACGAGCGGAGCGCGGCGCTGAGCCGCGCGCCTGAAGCCCGCGCCGTTCTCGCCGCAGGGACCGCTCTTGAGGGCGTGACCAAGCCTTGCGCGCGCTTGGCCAGGGGATCGAAAGACGATCCAGCCTTGCGCTGCATCTGCGCGCGCATCCGCTCGAGGTCTTCGTGCGCCTGGCGCTGGCGCGGATCCCAACCGTCTCCGCTCGCTGAGCTCATCAGCACCTCCGAAGGCGGTCAGCGTAGCGTACGGACGCCGCTGCGGTCAGCAGCAGGCAGGCCAGTTTTCCCGACGTTTCGACGCAATGCGGCGATGCGAGCGCGAACGCAGGCCGATCCCGCCTTAAACCACGCGCCAAAACGCTCTAAGTGTCTTGAGAACCAAGGGCTTCATCACGATTTAGGGACCCAAGCGGGCGACGCCTCGCCCGGTCCCCTATATCGACAAGTTCGTCTATAAGGCCCCGGATATCGGGCGGAGGAGTTGCGTCATGGCCGAACCGCGGCACGCGAAAGTCATCATCATCGGGTCGGGCGCGGCCGGCTATACGGCGGCGATCTACGCCGCCCGGGCGATGCTCGAGCCCCTGGTCATCGACGGGCTGCAGCCGGGCGGCCAGCTCACCATCACCACCGACGTCGAGAACTACCCCGGCTTCGCCGAGGTGATCCAAGGCCCCTGGCTGATGGAGCAGATGCGCGCCCAGGCCGAGCACGTCGGGACCCAGTTCGCCGCGGACACCATCGTCAAGGCGGATCTGTCGCAGCGCCCGTTCCGGCTCGAAGGCGACGGCGGGCAAATCTACACCTGCGACGCATTGATCATCGCTACCGGCGCGAGCGCGAAGTGGCTCGGCCTGCCGTCCGAGCAGGCGTTCCAAGGCTTCGGCGTATCGGCGTGCGCGACCTGCGACGGCTTTTTCTATCGCGACAAGGACGTGGTCGTCGTCGGCGGCGGCAACACCGCGGTCGAGGAAGCGCTGTTCCTGACCAACTTCGCCAAGACGGTCACCGTCGTGCACCGCCGCGACGAATTCCGCGCTGAGAAAATCATGCAGGACCGCCTGTTCAAGAACCCGAAGATCAAGGTTGTCTGGGACTCCGTGCTCGACGAAGTGCTTGGCGAGAGCGACCCCAAGGGCGTGACCGGCGCGCGCCTGAAAAACGTCAAGACCGGCGAGACGACCGAGCTAGCCGCCCACGGCGTCTTCATCGCCATCGGCCACGCGCCGGCGACGGAGTTGTTCGCCGATCAGCTGGCGACCAAGTCCGGCGGCTACTTGATCACCAAGCCGGACTCGACGGCCACGGACATTGCGGGTGTTTACGCCGCGGGCGACGTGACGGACGACATCTACCGTCAGGCAGTCACTGCGGCGGGACAGGGCTGCATGGCCGCGCTCGAAGCTGAAAAATTCCTTGCGGCGCAGGAGGCGGCGCTCGAAGCCGCCGAATAGTCCTCATGGGCGCGGTCGCGATCCTGCCTCCCGTCGCCGCGCACATCGCGCTTGTCATCGCTCTCTATGCCTGGCTGACGGTCGCGCGGGTGCAGGCCGCGCGCCGCGGCGAGGCGCGCTTTGCGGACTTCCGCACCAAGGAGACCGAACCTCAGCGCGCCAAGCTGATCGCGAACAGCATCTCGAACCAGTTCGAGTGGCCGGTCCTGTTTCATGTTTTGGCGATGGGGCTCTACGTCGCCGACGCGGTCACGCCGGCGCAGGTCGGCCTCGCGTGGGTCTTCGTGTTCGGGCGAGTAGTCCACGCGGGCGTCCACACGCTCTCGCCCAACGTTCGGCTGCGCGGGGCGGTGTTCATGATCAATTTTCTGGCGGTGTGCGGCATGTGGGCGCTGTTCCTAAGCAGCGCCCACGGACTCGTCGAACCCTCGGCGTCCTAATTCAGACCTTTAGATCAAGCCGACCATGCGGGCGGCGATCACGCCGCAAGCCAGGCCCAGCGTCAGCGCAGCGACGCCGAGGACCTCGGCGCGGTAGCGCGTCTTGCGCTTGAGTTTGGGCGCTTGGACCATCTCCGGCCCGGCGCGCCGCCAGCTCGGCGGACGGCGCACGTCCCAGCTTCCCCCGCGCTGCACGCGGGGCGGTTGAGCGATGGTTGTCCTGTTTCTAGCCGTGACCATCTGTGTCGCGCCCCATTTACGTCTGTATTCGCCCACGAACGGAGCAATCCCGGCGCCAACGCCGGGGAGGACTCTTGCGCAAGTGATTTGTTGGTAAACAGAGTGTTAAAGCGGCGTTCCGGAAAGGCTCGGGAAACGTTGGCGGTTAGATCAATCCCGCCGCGCCCGCGACGACCGCGCCCATCGCCACGCCGCCGACGAGCGCGACGATCGAGATCATCGCCTGCCGACGCCGGGCGGCGGCGCGACGGTTGAGCACGTCGCTGACGCTCCATTGGCGCTGCGCCCGCCGCTCGGCGATTTGGCGATAGCGGCCGTTCTTCCGGATAAGGGTGCTCGTCGTCGCAGTCATGGCGCGTCCCGATGTCTAACGCTTCGTTGACCGCGACCGCAGGATCGGGGCCAAGCGGGCGGGACGCGCGTTAACGGTTGAGCCGCGCCGGGCCTTAGCGCGTCGGCAGCTCCATCGCCACGCGGAACCCCAGGTCGCGGTCGCGGGTGACGTCGGAGTTGCGGCTGCGGTGCGCCAGCCGGATCTCGCGCGGATGATCGAGCATCGAGCCGCCGCGGCGCACCCGTGCGGCGCAAGAGCCGCTGACCGCCGGGCGGCCGTCCGCGCTGGTTTCGGCGTAGTCGCGCACATAGCAGTCCGCGACCCATTCATCGACATTGCCGTGCACGTCGTAGAGCTTGAAAGCGTTCGCCGCGAAGGAGCCGACAGGCGCGGTTCCGGCGAAGCCGTCGTCGCACTCGGCGATGGTCGCGCCGGAGTAAAGATCGCGCCCGGAATGATCGGCGACGTTGCCGACCGCGCAGAGATCGCCTCGGTTCTCGCCGTTGACGTAAGAGCCCTCTGCGCCGGCGCGTGCGGCGTATTCCCATTCGGCTTCGCTCAAGAGGCGGTAGCCTTCGACGAACTCCAGCGTGTTGAGCCAATCGACGTACGCCTTGGCGTCGTTCCAAGAGACGTTGACCACCGGGCGGTCGTCTCTACCCCAGCCCTCGTCGCCGCCGGCGCCGTCCTGCAAATCGCCGTCGCAACCGCCGGCGTCAACGCAAGCGGTCCATTGCGCCCAGGTGACCTCGAAGCGCCCGACCGCGAGCGCCTGGTCGAGGACGACCTCGTGCAGCGCTTCGTCGCTCTCGTGCGCCTCCTCGTCCTCCGGCGAGCCCATCATGAAGCTCCCGGCCGGAACGACGACCATCTCCGGGCAGTCCGCGCAGTCCTTGAAGGCGATCCCGGCAGGCGTGCCGGCGTGGATGTAGGCGCCGTCGATCACCGGCTCGCCGTCGACGGAGGAAAAGCCATAGGTCGGGATCTCGAGCGCGGCGTAGAGCGCCGTGTCGTCGCCGGCGATCCCGAGCCCGCCCGGTCCGATCTGGCCGCTCGCCATGGTCTCGGCGGTGATCGGCGTGAGCGAGTCGCGACGGTTGCGCGCTTCGCTGCGCCAGAAGCCGTCCGGAAAGGCCTCGAGATAGGCGGCGTAAGACTCCGAGGTGTTGTAGGCGGACGCTTCTTGAAAGGCGACGGCGTCCTCGGCGCGGACCATGTCGCCGTCGTTCGCCGCAGGCTGCTCCTCGCCAAGGGCGACCAATTCGGCCTCCGCGTCAGCTCGATGTTCGCCGTCGGGCCACAGGGCGAGGTAGGATCGAAGCCCGTCCGCCCCCAGCACGGAAAGCCGCGCGTAGTCCCTAGCTTCGTCATCGAGCGCCGCGACGCAGGCAGTGAAGCAGAAATCCGCGCCCGTCAGACCGCTTTCATACCAAGGCTGCTGGGCGCGGTCGGTGTCGGCCTTCACCCGGTCGGCGACGCGCTTGAACAGAAGCTCGGCCGGCTCAGCGGCGCGCGGCAGCAGCTCGGCCAAAGCCTGCGTGAACGGAGAATTCGCGCCCTGCCCATCCGACGCCGTGTAGCCCGGCGCGGTCGCATAGGCGATCAGGATCCCCTCGGAGGATTCGACTGTCCCGAGCCCGCCGCCGACATCCCGGTTCGCCGACGGCAGAGGATTGTTCCGGCAGGCGTCGAGGATGACGAAGTTCACCCGGTTGCCGGCGCTTTTCATGTAGTCGAGCGCAAGGCCGAGCCGGGGCGCCTGGCTCCAGACGTCCTGCTCGGTGCGGGCGTCGGCGTCGACGGGGACGAGGTAGTTGAACCCTTCGGACTCCACGCCGTGCCCGGCGTAATAGAAGACGCCCGTCGCCTCTTCGCCGGCCGCCGAAAGCGCCGCGCCGAAGTCGCGGAAGGCCTCCTCCATGCCGTCCTCGTCAGCGTTGAGAAGCAGCATGACGTCAAAGCCCACGTCCTCGAGTGCTTGAGCCATCAGCTCGGCGTCGTTGGCGGGGTTCACCAGCGACCAGCCCGTGGTCTCGTAGGCCGCGTTGCCGATCACCAGCGCGATCCGGTCCTGCGCCTGGCCCGCCGACGCAAGAAGCGCGGCCGCCGCGCAGCCCGCCGCGCAGGTTTTGATCGCTTGAAGCATTCGGCTCTCCCCCGATCTGAGTTCAACGAACCTTCGCGCTCGACTTTGGCCGAGATGTGGTCGGCGAACCGCTCGGCCGCCGGCGCGCAGCCTGTGGACGTTTTGTGGACGACCTGTGGATAAGCCGCGACGCGCTGTGGAAGCTGCGTTGAAAAGCCGCCGATCGGGTTGCACGACCGCTAAAAGCTCGCCCCCTCCTCGACGCCCGCCGCAATTCAACCTAAGTCATTACGCAGATGCAGCATTCTTCGAGCGCCGAACGGGGAGGAGGCGGCGGAGCGGCGTGAGGACCAGGGCATGGACTGGGACAAGCTCAAGGCGTTTCACGCCGCGGCCGAAGCAGGCAGCCTGACCTCGGCGGCCGACCATCTCGACCGCTCCCAATCGGCGATCTCCCGCCAGATCGCCGCGCTTGAGGCCCAACTCGGCGTCGCCCTGTTTCACCGCCACGCGCGCGGCCTGCAGCTCACCGAACAGGGCCGCATCCTTCAGCAAACCACCCACGACATCGCCGCCCGGGTCGCCCTGGCCGAGGCGACGCTGCAGGACAGCCGCGAAAAGCCGCAAGGCGAGCTCAGAATTAGCGCGCCTGTCGCGCTCGGCTCGTCCTGGCTGGTGCCGCGTTTGAAGCCGTTCATGCGCGCCTATCCGGAGATCCGCCTGCAGCTGATCCTCGACGACGGCGAGACCGACTTGAGTTCGCTCGAGGTCGAAGCGGCGCTCCGGCTCTGGCGGCCGAGCCGCGCCGATCTCATCCAGCGCAAGCTGATGGCGGTCACCCAGCACCTTTATGCGTCTCCGGAATACATCAAGGCGCACGGCGCGCCCCAGCGGCTCGAGGACCTCGATAACCACCGCCTCATCGTCTATGGCGTCGAGAGCTCGACGCCGCTCAAGGAGATCGACTGGGCGGTCTGGGCCGGCAACGGCCACAGCGCGCGCAAGCCCGCGCTGCGCGTCAACACCGTGCTCGGCGTCAAGCGCGCCATCGAGGCGGGTCTCGGCGTCGGCTCCCTGCCCGACTACCTCGCCGAAGGCTCGAACCAGATCGTCCGCGTGATGCCGGGGGTCGAGGGGCCGGAATTCGCCGTCTACTACGTCTATCCCGAGGAGCTGCGAGGCTCGCAGCGGATCGTGGTGTTCGGCGAGTTCCTCCAGCGGGAAGTCCGCCGGCTGCCCGCCTGAAACACCGATTTCTGACCTCCAGCCCGCCGTCAGCGGCGTTCAAGGCTCCTACCCGATGCATTTTTGCAATGCTGCAATGCGAAAAAATGCTTTTCGCGTCTGCGAAATGATGTATCTTCACTTTCGAACCTAACGAGCCCTTCGCTTGGTTCCGCCGCGCGCCTTCTCCTCCCCATTGCGGCGCGCGGGACACTTATAAAGCCGGACGCTTCCGCGTCCGGCTTTTTTTCGTCTCAAGACCCCTCCCCTCTCGACCAATACGTTGAAATCTAAATGAAAAAGCCCCGCGACCATCAGGTCGCGGGGCAAGTTCGCCGGTCTGGAGATCCCCCAGCTCTGAGGCTCACCCGATCATCGAGCGGAGCATCCAGGCGGTCTTCTCGGAGGCCTGCATGCGCTGGGTGAGCAAATCCATCGTGGGCTGGTCGCCCGCCTTCTCGGCGGCGGGGAAGGCTTCGCGCGCGGTCTTGGCCAGGCGCTCATGACCTTTGGCGAGGTCGATGATCATCTCCTCGGCCGCCGGCGGCGCGTCAGCCTCGGCTATCTTGGTCCGCTTGGCAAAATCCTTGCCCGAGCCCGGCGCAAGGATGCCGAGCGCCCGGATCCGTTCGGCGATCTCGTCCATCGCCATCCATAGCTCGTTGTATTCGGTCTCGAACATCAGGTGGAGCGTGTTGAAGAGCGGCCCGGTGACGTTCCAGTGGTAGCCGTGGGTCTTGAGATAGAGCGTGTAGGTGTCCGCCAGCAGGTTCGACAGTCCGTCCGCGATCTCCTCGCGATCCGCCTTCGGAATGCCGATATCGATCTTCATGGTTGCTCTCCTTCCAGCCTGCGGCATT
>JASFUX010000163.1:0-7596 GCA_050050115.1 Maricaulaceae bacterium
CGGGTCGAGCGCACCGGAGTCGATCTCGTTGAGCACTGCCTTCATGGTCGCCGCGGTCGCATCGCCGCCGGCGCGCACCCGCACGGCGCGCGCGCCGCCGGTCAGGGTCATGGCGCGCAGCTCGTCGGCGAGGCGGGCGACGTCGGACTTGATCTCGTCCTCGCCCAGCTCGGTGACGCTGAACGGATCGGACGGATCGATCCCCCAGGATTTCAGGAGCGTCGCCGCGCGCTCGCGCGCAAGCCCGCGGTCGCGGCCGTAGACGAGCACAGCGGCGACGTCGGCGTCCGGACGGGACGCGAAGCGATCGGCGGCGCCCGCCGCGATCTTCATGACGGCAGATCGGCGTCCGCGAAGTAGAGCGTCAGGTCGAGCCGCACCTTTTCCGCCACCACGCCGACCGCGCGCGCAATCGAGCGCTCTTCCGAGGAAAGCTCCGCAAACGGATCGGCCGAGACGTCGTAGGAGGCGACGCCCTCGCGTGCGCCTTGAGTGAGGACTTCGCCGTCCGAGGCGCGCACCAGCCGGTAGCGTGCGGTGACCGTGCTTTCATAGCGGGTGGCGACGTCGTCGACCCGGATGCCGAAGCCGCGCCGGCGCTCGGACACGATCGTTTCAAGGACGTATTCGCCCGACGGCGAATAGGCTCCCAGCTTGTCGGCCATGGCCTGGGCGAAGAGGTAGCCGATGCGTCCCGGATCGTCGCCGGTGTCGACCGCGACGTTGGCGAGCGGCGCGGCGCCTTCGCCCGGGCGCGCGTATAGGGGCGAGAAGCCGCACGAGCCGACGCCGGCGAAGGCCGCCGCCATCATGATCAGCGTTGCGATCCGTCTGATGCGCATACCCCTCAGCTCCCCAAGCTTCCGGCCGCGATGCTCTAGGCGGCGACGATATTAACAATCCGGTCGGGCACGACGATGACTTTTCGCACAGTCAGGCCTTCGAGCGCGCGCTCGACCGTCGGGATCGCCTGAGCGCGGGCGAGGGCGTCCTCCGAGGAAAGCGTTTCGCCGCGGGCGGCTTCAAGCTCGCCGCGCTTCTTGCCGTTCACCTGGATCGGCAGGACCACGACGTCGTCGGCCGCCAGCGCCGGGTCCGCCGCGGGCCAGTCGGCTTGGCAAACGAGGCCTTGGCCGCCCAGGCGCTCCCAGCACTCTTCGGCGAGGTGCGGCATGAACGGCGAGATCAACCGCGCCAGCACGCCCAACGCCTCGGCGCGCGCGGCGATGACCAGCGGATCATCCGCGCCTTCGTGCCTCTTCAGCTCGTTGACGAACTCGTAGAGGTGGGCGACCGCGACGTTGAAGCGGAACTGCTCGATGCCGGCTGAGACTTGGGCGATGGTTTTGTGCGTGGCTTTGCGCAACGCGAGCGCCGCCTCGGGCAGATCGTCCGAGAGCGTAGCTTCCGCCTCGGCGGGCGAGGGGGCGTCTTTCGGCAGGGCGTCGACCGCGTCCCAGACCCGGTTGACGAAGCGCCACGCGCCGGTGACGCCGGCGTCGGTCCATTCGACGTCGCGCTCGGGCGGGCTGTCGGAGAGCACGAACCAGCGCGCGACGTCCGCGCCGTAGTCCTTCACGAACGCGTCGAGGTCGACGACGTTCTTCTTGGACTTGGACATTTTTTCCACGCCGCCGCGCGCCGCCTCCTTGCCCGAGGCGATCTCGACGGCTTTCCCGTCCTTGATCTCGACCTCTTCGGGCAGCAGCCATTCGTCGCCAGCGGACTTATAGGTCTCGTGCGTCACCATCCCTTGCGTGAACAACCCAGCGAACGGCTCGCCGGACGGCAGGTCGATCAGGCCGCAGTCGCGCATCGCGCGGGTGAAGAAGCGCGCATACAGAAGGTGCAGCACCGCGTGCTCGACGCCGCCGACGTATTGGTCGACCGGCAGCCAATATTTCGCCGCCGCTGGGTCGACCGGACGGTTCTCCTCGTGCGGAGAGGTGAAGCGGATCTGGTACCAGGAGCTGTCGACGAAGGTGTCGAGCGTGTCGGTCTCGCGCTCGGCCGGCTTGCCGCAGTTCGGACAGTCGACATTCTTCCAGGTCGGATGGCGGACGAGGGGATTACCCGGCTGATCGAAGCTCACGTCGTCTGGCAGCGTCACCGGCAACTGATCGTCCGGGACCGGAACGGCGCCGCAGTCGCCGCACTTGATGATCGGGATCGGGCAGCCCCAGTAGCGCTGGCGGCTGACGCCCCAGTCGCGCAGACGCCAAGTGGTCGCGCCTTCGCCGGCGCCCAGCTCTTCAAGCTTGGCGATCGCCGCGGCGATCGCGTCCGTGGTCGACAGCCCGTCCAAGAACTCCGAATTGTAGATCGTGCCGGGACCGACGTAGGCCTCGTCGGTGATCTCGTGCGTATCCGCCGAAGCGCCCGTCGGCAGGACGACGGGCTTCACCGGCAGATCGTACTTGCGCGCAAAGTCGAGGTCGCGCTGGTCGCCCGCGGGCGAGCCGAAGATGGCCCCAGTGCCGTAGCTCGACAGCACGAAGTTCGCCGCCCAGACGGGAATCTTCCAGTTCGGATCGAACGGGTGAGCAACCGAGAACCCGAGTGGAACGCCGTTTTTCTCGGCCTTTTCAATAGCCTCTTCGGAAGTACCCAGATGCGCGCAGGCGGCCGCGAAGGCCTTCACCTCGGGCATGGTCTCGCCGAGCGCCTTGGTGATCGGGTGATCGGGCGCGAGCGCGAGGAAGCTTGCGCCGAACAGCGTGTCGGGCCGTGTGGTGAACACCCGGATGCTGTCAGGCAGGTCGGCTCCCGCAGGGCCGTCGACGACCTTCCAGTCGACATAGGCTCCGCGGCTCTTGCCGATCCAGTTGGTCTGCATCGTACGGACTTTGTCCGGCCACCGATCCAAGGTTTCGATCGCTTCGAGCAGATCTTCCGCATACGCGGTGATCTTGAAGAACCACTGTTCGAGCTCGCGGGTCTCCACCGGCGCGCCCGAGCGCCAGCCCTTGCCGTCGATCACCTGTTCGTTGGCGAGCACGGTCTGGTCGACCGGGTCCCAGTTGACCTTCGCGCTCTTGCGATAGGCGAGGCCCTTCTTGAAGAACTCGATGAAGATCTTCTGCTGGTGCTTGTAGTAGTCCGGATGGCAGGTCGCGAACTCGCGATCCCAGTCGATCGCCAGGCCCAAGAGCTTCAGCTGGGCCCGCATCGCCTCGATGTTGTTCCAGGTCCATTCGCCGGGGTGGACCTTGTTCTGCATCGCCGCGTTTTCGGCAGGCATGCCGAACGCGTCCCAGCCCATCGGGTGGAGCACGTTCATGCCTTTCATCCGGCGGTGGCGCGCGACCACGTCGCCCATGGCGTAGTTGCGCGAGTGCCCGACGTGGATGCGTCCCGACGGATAGGGAAACATCTCCAGCACATAGGCTTTGGCGCGGTCGCCCGCTTCGTCGGGGGAGAGCGCCTTAAACGCGTTCGCCTCCGCCCAGCGTTCGCGCCACTTCGGCTCGACGGTTTTGGGATTGTAGCGGGACATCGCCGGAAGCTCGCGACAGCGCGTCGCTATTCGATCGTCGAGATGCGCAGCTGTTGAGCCCGCGTGAGGATGGCGTTCTCGATCTGGATCTCGCTCGCGTCAGCGACGTCGCCGTCGATCCAGCCGCGGTCCTCGCCGAGGTAGATCTGGCGGTGCAGCGTCGCCTTGACCCCGTCGGCTCTGAGCCGGGTGTCGAGGATCCGCACCGAGAGCTTGAAGCGCTCGTCCGGCATCTCGGGATTGGCGTACCACTCGGTGGTGATCAGGCCGGAATAGGGGTCGGCGCTTTCGATCGGCATGACCTCGATGGTGTCCAGCGTCGCCGTCCACAGGAAGGCGTTGACGCCGATGCCGTCGGGCGCATTGCGGCCCGAGCGGCCGCGAACATCGCCAACGGTGGAATCCGGCGTAATGCCGCGATCGCGGCCGCCCAGGCAGGAGGCTGTCGGGATCGCGAGCAGGATGGTCGCGGCCAGAAGGACGATGGGACGCTGCGGCATCGGGCGGGGACTCCCAGAGGTTTCAGTGCCCGCGAATTCGGGCGGAACGCCTATTTTGGCGACGTATAGCACGGCATTTTCGAGGCGCCAGGGTCTTGGCCAGCCTCAATAGCGGTCCCGGCGTCCGTGGCTGAGATGTCACGCGCTTGGCGGATTTCATTCCCGGCCGGCGGGCGAGCTTTCCGCGCGGAGCGCATCGTGGCTATGGTGATCGCGGTCCGGGGGGACGGGCCGGCCCAGGCCGCGGTGCTTGATCTATGCGGTTTCGCATGAGGGGGCGAGCGCCGCGGCCGGCCTTCCGCTCGGTGGCGCCACTGCTTATCTGTCACATCGACGAGACGCGGCGGGCCAGACGTAGGACGAAAACATCTGGGGGCGAGTTCAGCGGATTTTTACAATCTGCTGTATGATGCCTCCGACTCACAGTTACTGAGGTTCGAAGGCGACTTTGATGAGCAAGCGGTTTGGATCGAGCGCGACGACGGCGGGGGCGGCCATGCTCCTCGCGGCGACGCTCGCCGTGACCGCGGCCGGCGGCGCCTTCGCTCAAGCTTCAGAGAACCCCGCAGACGTCATCGCCGCGGGTGAGGCCGAGCGCTTCACTTTCACGCTGCGCTCGCCGGATCTGTTCAGCGCCAATGACTGGGCGTTCGACGAGTCGCCAGAGCTTGAGCTGTCGGCTGGCTCGAAGTGGCGCTTCACCTTCTCGCTCGACTCCGAAGATCATGAGCCGTTCGAGTTCGACGACGTCCGCGCCGGCGCCTTCTTCGACATCACCCCGCGGATGCGGTTCAGCGGCCAGTTGTCGTTCACCGACAACGACGACGCGATCGCGCAGTCCGGCGCTTTCGACCGCGACGTCCCCGAGGTGAAGTTCGAGTCCGCCTTCCGCTTCTAGAGGCGGCGCGCGCCGAGGCCGGCGCGATCCAATTCATCGCGAATATCCAGTAGCAGCATTTCCGGTTCCCCGGCCGAGCGTAGCGAGAGCCGGGGCCTAGGAGGTCTTGACGCCGTCGTTGTATGACGACGTCGCGCTGCGTTGCGTCCAGACCTCCTGGATCCCGGATCGCCGCGGAGCCTGTCCTCGGGCCGGCCTTCGGCCGGTCCCGGGGGCGCTGTCCGGGAAGCCGACGAGAGCGGTCGAACTCAAGACAGGCCGGCAAAGGGTCTCGCTGTAGCGCCATCAATCTCGAGCGAACCTTGGACGCCGGCTTGCAACTGTGCGCCAAGCCGGACCTACTGCGGCCGTCGCTTCATCTGAACCGATCGGACCGCGTTCATGCTTGTCTGGATATTGGCCGTCGGCTTGGGCGTCGCGCTCGTGCTCAACGCGGCGTCGCTGGGGCTCAAGCTCTGGCGCGTCCGCGAGGACGGCGGCGAGGCCTGGACCGAGCATCGCGAGGATCGGCCCGAGAGCGTCGCAGGTCTCGACGAGGCGGCGTTCCGGCGCGCCTACTACCGCGCCTACGGACCGCGCGGCGGCGTGCATGCGTTCGTCGCGATCCTCGGCGCGGCGCTGGTCACCTGGCCCGCGCTGACGCTCTTGGGCGCGGCTTGGCGGTTCGCATGGCGGCTCGCTGATCAGCCGATCATGTGGGATCCCGGCAGGCTGATCTGGATGTTCTACCTGTTCTTCGGGCTCATCGCCTGCTGGATCCTGGTCGCGGTGGCGACGGCGCGCCACTATCATCGCAACCGTCCGCTCGACTTGCCCCATGAGCTGGCCCGCGAGCGCGAGCGGGCGAGCGTGAAAGGCTGAAACATGCGCTATCTGCACACCATGGTCCGCGTCGCCGATCTCGAGGCGAGCTTGCGCTTCTATAGCGAGGGCCTCGGCCTTGAAGAGATCCGCCGCGTCGACAACGACAAGGGCCGCTTCACCCTGGTGTTCCTCGCCGCGCCCGAAGACGCCGCGACGGCGGGCTGGAACGGCGAGGGCCGGATGCCCCCCGGGCTGCCCTGCATCGAGCTGACCTACAACTGGGATCCCGAGGACTACGCCGGCGGCCGCAACTTCGGCCATCTGGCCTATCGGATCGAGGACATCTACGCGACCTGCGCCAAGCTCGAGGCGATGGGCGTGACCATCAACCGGCCGCCGCGGGACGGCCATATGGCCTTCGTGCGCTCGCCGGACGGCATCTCGATCGAGCTGCTCCAGGACGGCGAGGCGCTGCCGCCGCAGGAGCCCTGGGCGTCGATGGAGAACACCGGGACCTGGTAGGGGCGCGGGCCGCGCCTCGATCTTCACCTCTGGTCAACCAACCAACCCTAGAGCTGGACGAGCCGGATGATCACACCGGCGCTCGCCCGCCCGGGCGGCGCGCCGACATCGGATCACCGGCGGGAGGGCGGCGAGATGCGCAACAGAGCTTGCCTCGACGTGCGGCGCCTCCCACATTCGAGCCCTTGTCCTGCAACAACAGAAAGGAGGTGATCCGATGTCGAGTGAAATGACACGGTCGAACGGAACGGCTATGCGGGTTTCGTCGGCGGCGGAGCAGCCTCTGTCGCGGACGTGATCCGACCGACCCGGTAACTACGGGTCCGGAGCGTCCGGACACCGCATTTCACGGCGGGCCGCTTCCTCACGGGGGCGGCCCGTTACCGTAAAGGGAGAAGAGCAAGCCATGCGGGAACGGGCCAAGGCGCTGCTGAACGCGCACCCGACGCTGTGGCTCGTCCTGTCGCTGCCGGCGGCGGCGAGCTCTTATTTCTATCTCACAGGCGAGACCAGCTACGGTCAGTTCATCCATTCGAGCGGGGACTACGCCGTCTGGCTGCTGATGGCGACGCTCGCGGTCACGCCGCTGCGGCTGATGACCGGCTCGGCCGGTTGGGTCATGTGGCTCATGCGCCGCCGCCGCGATCTCGGCGTGGCGACGTTCGCCTACGCGCTGCTGCACACGGTGGTCTATCTCGAGCGCAAGGCCTCGCTTGGACTCATCTGGACCGAGGCTCAGGAGCCGGGGCTGGCGACCGGCTGGATCGCGGGTCTCATCTTCGCCGTGTTGGCGATCACCTCGAACGACATCTCGGTGCGCAAGCTTGGGCCGGCGTGGAAACGGCTGCACCGGGTGGTCTACTTCGGCGCAATCCTGACCTTCGTCCATTGGCTGCTGGTCGCGTTCGATCCGACGACGGCGATCCTTCACGCCGCCGCGCTGGCGGCGATCGAGGCGGTCAGAATCGGCCTCAGCGTGAGGAAAAGACGCGCGCGCCGAACGGGCGCGCGCGCTCCGTAACGGCGCTACTCGACGTCGAGCCGCGTATAGCTCGCCAGCCGCGCGACTTCAGCTTCATCGACATACTTGCCGATCTCGCGGTCGAACTGCTCCATGTCGGTGTAGGGACGATACTCTTCAAACTCGTGCGCCATGCGGCGGCTCATGCCGGGAACCAGCATGATCTCCTCGCGGCTCGCCGTGTTGAGCTCGATCGGCACGAATAGCTCGGGGTAGAGCGCGGCGCGCGCCTCGTCGTCGAGCTCGTGCTCGGCGAGAAAAACGTCGAACGCCAGGATCGTTTCGAACGGACGCGCCGCTGCGATCTGCCCGGCGAGCTCGTCGGACACCGCTTCGAGCGCGGCGATGTCCGCTT
>JASFUX010000164.1:0-7580 GCA_050050115.1 Maricaulaceae bacterium
TCCAGTCGCAACCGCTGATGAATGAAACCAATCTCAATCTGGCGCTCTCAACGGCGCGGCTCAACTCGGATGGCGACGTGATCTGCGGCGTGCCCGTCGCGGCCAACGATTTCGGCTTCATCACCAACCAAGGCACCAACTGCGTGCCGGTGGACTTCTTCGCTGACTCGATCTTCACAGGCGGACCGAACGGCGAGGGCGCTTTTGCGACTGAAGACGAACGCCGGTTCCTCATCGGCGAGCGGACCAACCGCACCGCCGTCGAGCAAATGCTCGCCAGCATCTACTTCACAGGCGATCTGTTCGAAGTTCCGGCCGGTCAAGTATCGACCGCGTTCGGCGGCGAGTATCGGCGCGACCGCATCAAGTCCTCGACGGACTTCCTTAGCGCGATCGGCGAGAACGCTGGTGAAAACCCGGGTACAGAGGAAGCGACCAACGGCTCGCGCGACATCTGGGACGTCTATGCCGAGGTCTACGTGCCGGTGCTCGAAAATCTCTCCGTCGAAGGCGCGGTGCGCTTCACCGACGAAGAGAACTTCGGCTCGGAGACGACCTACCGGGCGCGGGGTTCCTACACGCCGATCGACTGGATCACGATCTCCGGCTCCTACGGCACGTCGTTCCGTGCGCCGAACTTGCGCGAGGCTTTCCTGGCGCCGCAACAGCAAGGCGTCGGCAGCGACGCCGACCCGTGCGCGGTTCCCGGCGAGGCTCAATCGGGCGGGGTCTATATGCCCGGCGATGAAACGCGCTCGCAAACGGTGCTCGACAACTGCGTGTTGAGCGGCGCCGATCCGACGGCGCTGGGTCTTGTGGCGAACATCAACATTCCGGTGACGGTCGGCGGCAACGCGCTCGACCTGCAGCCGGAAACGTCGGAAGCCTACACGGCGACGCTGCAATTCAGCCCGCCGATCGATGATCGCTATCAGCTCGATTTCGCCATCAGCTGGTATCAGATCACGGTTCAGGACAACATCCGGTCGATCGATCCGGTGACGATCATGAACCGCTGCTACGACGAGCCCGGACTGACGAGTCCGTTCTGCAGTCGATTGACGCGTGCGGACAATCCCGGCGCCAACTTCGACTTCATCAACTTCATTGACGCGTCGTTCGTCAATGTGGGCGAGGAGGTCTCTGAAGGCATCGACCTGAACGCGCGGTTCGGCACCGACTTTGGCGGAATCGACTTCGGTTGGAACGGTGTCGCCACCTTCCTAACCGAGCGGACGGAGCAGATCTTCCCCGAAGACCCGGTGAACGATCTCGCAGGCGACTACGGGTTCCCGGAAACGAGCTTGCAGTCGACGTTCTCGTTCGGCCTCGACGAATGGGAGCTGTTGGTCAACGCCCGCTGGTTCGATTCGACGTTCCCAAGCAACGACGCTTTGCTGAATCTGAGCACGGCGTTCAACTGTGCGGGACCGGGCCAGCAAGTGAATACGACCAACACCAACTTCCCGGGCAGCCCGGACACCTACCTGGTGTGTGACGCTGACGCGGTGACCTACTGGGATACCGCGCTGACCTATCGTGGGGACAGCTTCACCATCACCGGCGGGATCAACAA
Source organism: Maricaulaceae bacterium (assembly GCA_050050115.1). Classification (GTDB taxonomy): domain Bacteria; phylum Pseudomonadota; class Alphaproteobacteria; order Caulobacterales; family Maricaulaceae; genus JASFUX01. Next base: position 1,577 of record JASFUX010000164.1, read on the forward strand.
TCTCTTTGACGAAGAGCCGCCGCTGGTCGATCCGTCCGTCGGATCCAACCGGGGCGGACGCATCACGTCGTCGGGCTACGACCAGATCGGTCGGACCTTCTTCGTGGGCGTGTCGAAGACCTTCTAGATCTGACTCTCATCCTCAACTCAAACGGCGGCCCTCGGGCCGCCGTTTTCTTTTCCGTTTCTCTGCAGATCGTCGATTGATCGCTCAGCGAATGCGCTCAACCTGGATCTCTCGGCGCGGTTCGGAGATGTGCATCCGATAGCCGCCAAAGCGCGACGGCGTGATCGTCACCGCGATCGGGTCGTCGCCCCGCAAACGCACGCGCGTGCGATCACCCTGGAGCTGTCGCCACACCTGGCCGTTGTCGAGCGTCACCTCGAGTTGATCGTAGCCATGGATGTCGTGAGCGACGATGTGCGCCGTTTCGGGTTGAACTTCTTCCTCCGGCGGCCGTTGCGCCGGGGGCATGCGCGCGACGACCTGTTCCGCGCCCAGCCCTTCCGGCTGCTCGATCACCTCAGAGGCGCTGGATGGCGGCGGACTGATCGGCGCTGGAATCGCCGACGCGGGATTTGCCGACGTCGGCGGCTGGATCGTGTTCGAGGCGGGCGCATCAAGCACCGGCGCCGCCGGGGTCTCGCCCGCCTCCACGCCTTCGTACGCGGCGACGGCCGCTTCGAGGCAAGCCAGTTGAGCCTCTATGGTCGGCTCGGCGCGACAGCGCTCCACGGTTCCATCCTGCGCTGCAGCATGCGCCGTCGCGCCGCCCATGGCGGCAAGCACGGCGATCGCCGTTCGTGTACGAATGACGGACATCGTCATGAGCGTTCTCGTCTGATGATCGGTCGGTCGAGTGTGGGACCGGACGCCGTTTCTGACAACCACGGCGCGCAGACCGGTGAGATTCCCATCCGCGGCGCGTCTCGCCGGACTCGACGGGCGTCGGCCGAGGGTGAAAGGATGCGCGCAAACCAAGGGAGCGAGCAATGGTTACACGTCTTCCGGCAATAGCCATGAGTGCGGCGCTTATGGTCGCGCCGGCGGGATTGCCGAGCGCTGCGTCGGCCCAGGATGCGGCGGAGCTCGACGAGCTTATTGGAGCGCTGCTGGGCGACACTCCGATGGTCGACGATCTGCGCGAGTTGACGGACTCGATCGGCGGGCGGGTGACAGGCACGGCCGCGAATGAAGCGGCGGTTGACTGGGCGTTGGAGAAATTCGAGGACGCCGGCGTTTCGGCGCGCGCCGAAAGCTTCGAGATGCCGCGGTTGTGGGTGGAGCGTGAGACGCGGGTGTTCGTCTCGGGCGATATCGAGTTTTCGCCCCGCGCCGTCGCCAAGCACTATTCGGCGCTCGCGGGCGCCGACGCCGCGCCGCGGCCGCTCTTGTTCCTCGGCCGCGGAAGCGAGGCGGACTTCGCCGCGGCGGGATCAGATGTCGAGGGATCTTGGGTCCTGATCGAGACCGATGTCGTCGCCGACATCGACGGCCTTTTCGGCGAATATGCGCAGTCCGCCTTAGTGGAACCCGCGGCGGCCGAGGCCGGCGCGGCTGGCGTGGCCTACATTTCCTCGCGGCCGATGGGACTGCTCTACAGCCTTGGGGCGATGCTTTCGGCCGACAATGAGCTGCCCATCGTCGTCATCGAGCGTGAAGAGGGGCTACGTCTGAAGCGTCAGCTCGAGCGCGGCGCGACGCTCGAGCTCGCCGCGGTCATCGATGCGAGCGACGGGTCGGCCTTTCAGAGCCGGAATGTCATCGCCGAGATTCCGGGAACCGATCTCGCTGATGAGATCATCGTCTTCGGCGCCCATCTCGACTCCTATGGACTGGGAACGGGCGCAAACGACAACGGCTGCAACGTCTCGATGCTGATCGACATCGCGCGGCAGATGTCGCGTCTGGGCGTTCGACCGAGGCGGACTGTGCGGTTCGCGTTGTGGAACGGCGAGGAGCAGGGGTTCAATGGGTCCTGGCGCTACACTGAAGCGCATCAAGAGGAAATGGAGGACCACGTCGTCGCCGCGTCGATCGACATCGGCAGCGGTCGGATTACGGGCTTTTGGACGAACGGACGAGGCGGGGAGCTGCTCGCGCCATTGGATCGCGCGCTCGAGCCCGTGTCCGGCCTCGGTCCGTTCGAACACTCCGACGACGCGATATTCGGCACGGACAACTTCGATTTTCTCATCAACGGCGTGGCGAATCTCGTCGCGATTCACGAGTCCGCAAATTACGGCCCGAACTACCATGCTGAGTCCGACACTTTCGACAAGGTGAACCAGAGCCAGCTTCGGTTGAACGCCGCGATCATCGCCGCGGTGATTTATGGATTGGCGAACGACGAGGCGCTTGATCCGCCGCGGCATTCGCGCGCGCAGATCGAAGAGCTGGTCTCTTCGACGCCGCTCGAAGCGGAGATGCGCGACTGGAACGTGTACGATGCGTGGGCGTCGGGCGAGCGGGGACGTCGATAGCTTCGCCTCACTTTACGGCAGCGGGCTTGCATCCGCCGTTTCACCTTGCCTCCAACCCCGCCGGACAGCTCACGCCCGTGCCGCCGAGCCCGCAATAGCCCGTCGGGTTCTTCGCCAGGTATTGCTGATGATCTTCTTCCGCGAAGTAGAACGCCGGCGCGTCGGCGATCTCGGTGGTGATCGATCCGTAGCCTTTCGCCTTGAGTTCCCTCTCGTATGCCTCGCGCGCCGCTTCGGCGATGCGGCGCTGCTCGGGCGAATGGGCGAAGATCGCCGAGCGGTACTGCGTGCCGACATCGTTGCCTTGACGCATGCCTTGGGTCGGGTCGTGACCTTCGAAGAAGGCGCGCACCAAGGCGGCGTAGGCGATCTTCTCGGGGTCGAACACCACGCGCACCGACTCCGCGTGTCCGGTTCGGCCCGAGCACACCTCGCGATAGGTCGGGTTCGGCGTATGCCCGCCCTGATAGCCGACGGCCGTCGTCCAGACGCCATCCAACCGCCAGAACAGCCGCTCCGCGCCCCAGAAACAGCCGAGCGCGAAATCGGCCGTTTCGAGGCCTGCGGGGTAGGGCGGCAGGAAGCGCCGGCCGGTCTCGAAGTGGACCTCGCCTGAGGCGATCGGCTCGGCACGGCCGGGCAGGGCGTCGGCTTTGGAAACCGTGACAAGCTTCTGTCTCGAAAACATGTTTTCTTCTCGTTCTGGGCGCGATTTCGCCCGATCGCTGGTGATTGCTGATCTAGTCGTCGGCGTCTTGGGCGCTGACGTCATTGTCATATTGCAACTCGGTTCGCCTTGCGCGAGTCCCGTCTCGCGATTTTGACGAAGGCGTGCCAGATTGTGAGCGAGCCGCGCGGGATCGCCCCTCTCGACCATCCGGCGAGCGAAGGGCGACTACGACGCGGCCGGGGGAATGGAGGGCCTACATGCGCACGCTTCTCGTCGGCCTGATCGGCGGCGCTCTTGTGTTCACCTTCTTCTGGTATCGCGGCGACACCGGGCCGATCGAGCTGCCCGGTCTCGGCGTGCTCGCGCCGCCCGAATACATCACGCCGATGGACCGGCTCGCCGCCGCGCCGCCCGCGCTGCGCGCCGTGCGTGCAGAGTTCGCTCCGCCGCCTTCGAGGCGCGCCGCTGAAGCCGTTGCGCCTGAGATCTACGCCGGCATGCTGATCGCCAAGCCGCGTGCTGTGGTCACCGCCGATGCGGCCGCCGCAGCGCAGCCCGACGCCGCGCCTGACGCTGCGGACGAAGAAGCGCCGGTCGCCCGTCTCGCGCCCAACGCGCGGATCGCGCCGAGCGTGCGCTCGCTCGCCGTGTCGCGTCAGGTCACCCCGCTGTCGAACGCAATGCGGATCGCCAACGAGGTCGGCTCGATCGCCGAGGTGCGCTCGACCGGCGCGATGGTGATCAACCTCGACTACGACCTGATGGACGAAGTCGCCGAAGAAGAGGCCGCGGCGATCGAACCGGACACCGACACCGACACCGACACGCGAACCCTGCGAGCGATCCAGGCGCCGAGCCGGCTCCGGCTCCTGCCTTCGGTCGCGCCGCAACAGCTTCAGGTTCAAACCGACCAGACGCGCACCCTCGCCGCGCCCCGCACCATCTCCCAGCAGCGGCCGATCGCATTCGACGCCGGCGAGCAGATCCGCGAGCGCGTCATGCGCACGCAGGCCCGCCGCCTCGCTTGGGCTGAAGATCGGTGTCCGGACGATGTCGACGCCGAGATGATGCGCGCCAATCCGCGCATCGGCGTGAACTGCGCGATCGAGCGCTTGAGGGCGTCGAACGAGTTCGAGTACGTCGAGCCCAACTATATCGTCACCCACGAGTTCGCTCGCCGGCCGCGGCGGACCGCCGGCGCCACCGGTGCGCCGGACGACCCGCTTTACGGGCTGCAGTGGAACTACACCAGCCAAGGCGGAAACGGCGGCGCGGGCGAGGGCGATGGTGAGACCGCGGCGCTGTCGGGCGGCGCGGGCTTTCAGGATTTCTGGGCGCGCACCGAGCAGCATGGCTCGCGCGAGATCGTCGTCGCGGTGGTCGACACCGGGCTCGACACGGCGCATCCCGACATCTCCGGCTCGCCCAACGTCGCGACCGGCATCGACATGGTCTCGGTCGCCTTCTACGGCAACGACGGCGACGGGCGCGACACCGATCCGTCCGATCCCGGAGACATCTGCGACACCACCGATCCCGAAGCGGCGAACAGCTACCACGGGACCCACGTCGCCGGCACCATCGGCGCGGCGTCGACCAATGACGGCGCAGGGATCGCCGGCGGCGCCTGGGACGTGACCATCGTGCCGGTTCGCGCGCTCGGTCGCTGCGGCGGCCTGCAGTCGGACATCAACGATGCGATCCGCTGGGCGGCCGGCGTCGAGGAGGCGCTGATCGAGACGCCCGGCGGCGTGATCTCTGTGGCGAACGAGAACCCGGCGGACATCATCAACCTGTCGCTCGGTTTTCCCGCGCCGGACGGCTGCCCGGCTTCGACGCAGGAAGCGATCAACGACGCCATTGCGGCGGGCGCGATCGTCGTCGCGGCGGCGGGCAACAAGGGCATCGACGTCGCCGAGTACGGCCCCTCGGGCTGCGATGGCGTGCTGACGGTCGCCGCCGGGGACGGCGTGGGCGCGCTCGCCTACTATTCGAACTGGGGCGAGGGCGTCGACGTCATGGCGCCGGGCGGAGACCTCTCGGCCGATCTCGACGGCGACGGCCGGCCGGACGGGATCCTCTCGACCAAGCGCGCGGAGGACTGCGTCGACCCGCTGTCGTCCGAGGCGATCGGCGACTGCCGCTACGCCTACGAGCACGGCACCTCAATGGCCGCGCCGCATGTGTCGGCCGCGCTCGCGCTCTTAAAGTCGCAAGACCCGGCGCGCTCGAACGACACGCTGATCGACCTGATCGTCAACAACGCGCGCAATCCGCGCTCACTCGCCCAATGCACCGGGCTGTGCTCGGAGACCCCGGGCGGAACGACGATCGACGGACAGCCGGGCATGTGCCACCGTCCGTGCGGCGAGGGCCTGCTCGATCTGGCGCAAGTCGCGGGCGAGTAAGCCCGCGGGAAGGGCCGCAACGTCGTGGAAACGCCTCATTTGCTTGGGTAGCATGCCAGTGATGACCCACGCTTCGAACCATGCGCGACAAGACGATGCGTCGCTGGACAGCGCACGCCGAGCTGGCGCGCGTGACGTCGGCGCGTCGGACTGGGCGGACACCAAAGGCGGCGCGCGAACGCTCGCGGCGCTGGCTTGGTGCGGTTACTTCGCGTTCGCGGCGTTTCTGACTTTTCACGACGTTCCGGATGCGGACGCCAGCGTGCCGCTTGCGGGCTTGCGCGCCGCGACCGAAGCGTCGATCACGCCACCTGATCGCTCGGCGATCGCTTCGAGCCAGATCGGCGACCAGACCGGCGCGCGCGTTGCGCCGCCGACGGTCGCGCCCGATCGAACCGCTCAAGAGGAAACGCGCAGCTTGCGCCCGCCCGTTCAGGGCGTG
>JASFUX010000165.1:0-7571 GCA_050050115.1 Maricaulaceae bacterium
GCCGAAGCGTCTCATTGAACCGCTCGTCATCCTTGGGTTTTGTCATGGGCAAAAGCTACTCGTCGGAAGAGGCCGTTCTAGCGCCAGCCATTTTGGACGATGAAACGCTCCTATCTATCGGGCGACTCGTCCGCGCATGCGCTGGAATTGAAGATATTGTCACACTGCACATCTGCGCACTTGCAGGGATATCAGAAAGTCAAGCGCGCGTCCTTCTCGGGCGAACCGCCGTTACTCGCCGACTAGATATCGCGTCCTATCTCGCAGAGATGCGGGAGGACGCCGCAGCGAAGTTTCACAAGCAGGCGTTTCCAAAAGACGTTCGCGAGATTCTGGACATTCGCAACGCGGTTGCACACGGCATTCTTCTCGGAGCAACGCCAGACGGCCATTTTGCATTCGCGACCGAGAAGCTTGTCAGCCCGGACAGCGATGCTGCGACTCATGTGGTTTATTCTCTGGCAAAAGACTTCATCAAGGAGTGTGCGGACAGAGCCGAAGAGTTCATCCCTTGGGCGACGGACTTCCTGCAACTTCAGCCATTGCTAGATATACGTCGTGAACCAACTCTTCGGCCACATCCGAAGGGTCGGAAGAAATCACGTGATTCCGCAAAGCGCGAAGACCCGCCTCAGTCATCTGAGGAGTGATCTCAACTTCACAAAGAGCCGGCCTGTCACCGGTAGCCGGATACCGTTTTTGGTCTTGCTTTGTCAAGTATATAATGTCCAGCACCCTTGACACACCTGTAAAGGGACCTTTACTGTCAGGTGACGTTGACAGGAGGGTTCCATGACAGAGATCACCTACACGCAGGCGAACAAGCGCTACCGCGCAGTGTTCACGCCGCTGATCATCATTTACGGCGTGCTGTGCTTTGTGGGGCCAATTCTCTTCACGCAGTTTGGCGAGCCGCCGCTTTGGGCGCGCGTCGCTTTGGCGATTGTGACGGCCGCGCCGATCGGACTTTGTTTTCTCGTGATGTGGCGATACCTGCGCGAAACCGATGAGTTCACGCGCCTTCAGCAACTCACCTCGCTCGCCGCGGCGGGCATGATCACCGCCTCCTTCGCCGTCCTTTGGGGCTTCTTGGAGCTTTATGAAGCCGCGCCGACGCTGTGGATTTTCCTCCTTGGACCGATGTTCTTCGGGATCAACGGCCTCGTCTACAAGTGGCGCGCGAGAAACATGGAGCGCGCGGCGTGAACAACCGCCTCAAGGAGCTGCGCACGGCGCGCGGCTGGAGCCAGGGCGGGCTCGCCGAGGAGCTCGGCATATCGCGCCAATCCGTCAACGCGATCGAGACCGGCCGGTACGATCCGTCTCTGCCGCTCGCGTTCAAAATCGCGCGCCTGTTCGGGCTGCGCATCGAGGAGGTTTTCTTCGACGAAGAGGACGGGGCGGCCGCAGCCGCGGAATAGGGGAGCTGGCACCAAGATCAGCATCTCCGGTCTTCCTCGGGCTTGTCCCGAGGACCCAGGAGGCGCGCGAGCGAGCCAGTCCAAGCTGCGTCGCTCCGCTCGATCTCGACAGCCGTCGTCAGCCGTCGCGTCGAGACCTCCTGGGCGCTCGGGACAAGCCCGAGCGAGACGGGGATTTTTCAGCCGAACAAGGAGCAAGAGATGATCAGATCACTACGTCTACGATCCATAGCCGCCGTCGCCGCCGCAGCAGCGCTCGCCGCGCCGTGCTTCGCGCAAACCTCCGAGCGCTTTTCCGTCGAAGTGACGGGGGAAGGGCCGGACGTGATCCTGGTCCCAGGGCTCGCGTCGTCGTCTGCGGTCTGGGACGAGACAGTCGCGCAGCTGTCCTCGACTCATCGCGTGCACGCGGTCCAGGTCGCGGGATTCGCTGGCGCGCCCGCGGGCCCTAACGCTGACGGGCCGATCCTCGCGCCGCTGACCGAAGAGATCGCGGGCTACGCCGCGACGCTCGATGCGCCGGCCATCGTCGGTCATTCCTTAGGCGGACTGATCGCACTTGAGGTCACCGCCGCGCATCCCGAGGCGGTCGACCGCGTCATGGTTGTCGACGCTTTGCCGTTCTATCCGCTGATCTTCAACCCCGCGGCGACTGTGGAGATGGTCGAGCCGCAGGCGGCGATGATGCGCGATCAGATTCTCGCGCAAAGCCCTGAGCAGTTCGAGATGTCCCAGACCATGAGCACGCGCAACTTGGTCAAATCCGATGCGCGTCGGGCGGACGTTCTCGGCTGGTCGCTGCAGTCCGATCGCGCCGTCACCGCGCGTGCGATGTACGAAGACATGACGACTGACGCGCGGCCGCATCTCGGCGACATCGTTGCGCCGGTGACGGTGGTCTACGCTTGGGATCAGGCGATGGGCGTTCCGGCCACTCTGGCCGACCAGCTCTACGCGTCGGCGTACGCGGACCTCGCGGGCGTCGAGCTGACCCGCATGGACGGTAGCTATCACTTCATCATGCTCGACCAGCCCGACGCCTTCGCCGAAGCCGTTGCTGAGTTCGTCGACTGAAAGGTAGCGAGCGAAACGCCGATGCGTCCGCGGTCGAGTAGGGCTGGCCGCGGGAAATGCGGGATGGCCAGCTCCGAGCCCTTCTGGTAGTGTCATGACATCATCAAGTTTTGGAGAGTGCGCGCAGCGGCGGTCACTGCCGCCCGAAAAATCATGCCCGAATACTCTGCACAAAAGAAACTCGACAACACTGGAAAGATAGTCCTCGACGACATTTACAACGCGGAAGACCCGGCATCGTATTATTTAACACTTGGCAAACTTGACTACGTCATTCCAGAGGCTGCGCGCGCGGTGTTCGTCGCGCTGATCGAGGCGCTGCAACGCGAGCGCGGGCTCGAACGGGTGACGATCGCCGACATCGGCTGCTCGTACGGCGTCAACGCCGCGATCCTGAAATACGACCTGAGCTTCTCCGAGTTGGTGGCGCGCTACGCGGCCAAGCGGGCCGAAGGCCTCGCCGGCGCGGCGCTGTTGCGGGACGACCGGGCGTTCTATGACGCGCACGGCGAGACGCGGCCGCTCAACGTGGTGGGGCTCGACACCGCGTCGCGGGCGGTCGCCTACGCCGAGTCCGCGCACATCATCGACGCGGCGCTCAACCGGAACCTTGAAGAGCAGCCCCTCGACTCCCTCGCCGAGCGCGTGCTCGCCGACGTCGATCTGGTGATCTCCACCGGCGCCGTCGGCTACGTCGGCGCGCCGACCTTCACCAAGGTGCTCGAGGGCGCGCGCGGCAAGCCGTGGGTCGCTTCGTTCGTGCTGAGACAGTTCGATTTCGACCCAATCGCCGACGCGCTCGCGCCGGGCGGCTACGTCACCGAGTCGCCGGGCGAGCTGGTGTTTCCGCAGCGCTTGTTCGCAAGCGACGAGGAACGCGACGGCGCCATGGCGCGCCTTGCACGCGTCGGCAAGCCGCCGACGCCGCTTGAAGAGGCCGGCTGGTACGCCAGCACGCTGCACGTCTCGCGCCCGGCCGATGAAGCGCGGCGCGCCAGCCTCAAAGAAATGTTGTCCAACGCCGTGCTTCCGGCGTCGGCTGATGTCGCGTGATTTAAAATGAAGGGCTAAGCCGCCTCGACCTGCTCGTCCTGAAGCAGCGGCTCGAGGATCTGCCGCGCCAGCCAGCGGACCACCGGCACGGCGACGCCGTCGCCGGTGACCTTCAAGGCCGCCGTTTGGCCCTCGGGCAGCTTGTAGGACTCCGGCAGGCCCATCAGCCGGGCGGTCTCGCGCGGGGTCATCGCCCGGGTGCGCACTTCGCCATTCTCTTCAACAATGATGAGCTGCTGACGGCTTGAACCGCCCTGCGGCGTGCGCAGGCAGCCCGCCAGGCCGTCGAACCGCGCTTCGGCGCGCTGAGCGCGCTCGCCGTTCTCGGTCCGGGTGCGGCGGAACACGGCGCCGACGCGGTACTGGCCCTCTTTGCGGATCGTATCGAGGCGGGTCGAATGCAGGTCCGACATCAGCGACAGGAGATGGTTGGTCTCCGCCGGCGTGTGCCAGGCCTCGGGCGGCGGATTCTTCTCGACGATCTGCTCGAGCCAGATGTTCTTGCGCGGCGGCACTGGCTCGGCCAGCCAGCGCCAGTGCGCGGCGAGCGACTTGGGCAGCCGGTCGACCGCGGCGATGACGCCCGAGGTGCAGCCGAAGGGCGGGGTGTCCCAGGTTTCGGGCCCGCCGGGCGAGAGCAGATGGCTCGGGATCGGATCGCGTGAGCCGATGAAGAACAGGCGAGGCCGCGACTGCGGGGTGAAGTGCGAGGCGTCGAGCTCGAGCGCGCCGTAGTCGTAGCCCGACCGCGCCATGCAATCGACGATCTCGCGGAAGTCGTGCCCGCCGTTCGAGGTCAGCACCCCGGCGACGTTTTCCAGCACCACGAGGCGCGGCGCGCGGCCTTCCTTGTCGAGCGCGTCGACCAGCCGCCAGAATCCATAGAACGTGCCCGAGCGCTCGCCCGCCAAACCGGCGCGGCGGCCGGCGAGGGAGAGGTCCTGGCAGGGAAAGCTCGCCCAGGCGAGGTCGGCGTGGCCCTCAAGCTCGTCTTCCGTGACGTCCCAGACGTCGCCGAGCTTGAAGACGTCCTTGGCCGGGCTGGAGCCGAAATTGGTCCGGTAGACCTCGGCCTTGACCGGGTCGAGGTCGTTGGCGAACAGGCAGCGCCACGGCGAGCCGAGGCCCAGCCGCGCCATCCCGCCGCCGGCGAAGAATTCGTAGAACGTATGTTGACCCGACCGAGCGCCCATCAGGGGATGTGATGGCGATTCTCTCTTAACGAAGCGTCAACCGTGCGAGTCAAAGCGCCGCAGCGAGCCGAATTCTGGGGATGACCGGCGCAAAGCGGCTCTCGAAGCTGTGATCGACCGGGCTGGCGGGCGGCATTGCCCTGTTCGCCGTCGGCGCCCTAGAGGGCTTGAGGAGCGGCCGCAACGACCGGCGCGGCTCGGCAATCGAGGGGACCTCATGATGAAGCGACTTCTTGTCGCCTGCGCGGCGTGCGCGGGCTTTGCGGCGCCTGCGTTTGCGCAATTCGCCCCGCCCGAGCCGACCGAAGAAGATATCGCGCGCTGGCATGAAGAGGATCAGCTCAGCCTCGAGCAGTGCGGCGTGCCGCGCAACGCCGGCGACGACTATCGCCCCGAGCCGATGTTCTCCGACCAGACGCGCGCGCCGCGGATCGAGACCGAGCAGGCTTACGTGGTTGAAGAGGTCGCCTCGGGCATCGCGCACGGCTGGGGCCTGGCGTTCCTGCCCAGTGGCAACATGCTGGTGACCATCCGCAATCAGGGCCTCGTCACCGTGTCGGCCGAGGGCGAGGTCTCCGATCTTCTCCCCGGCGTTCCGGAGATCCGCACGTCGTTTCCGTTCTTCGGCATGCACGACGTGATCCTCGATCAGGACTTCGAGACCAACCGCACGATCTACCTCGCCTATAACACCCAGCCCGAGGGCGCCGACGGCGACGCCGGCCATGTCGCCAGCGCGCGGGTGTCCGAAGACGAGAGCGAGATCACCGACCTGACGGTCCTCTGGAGCGCGCCGACGACGCGAGTGCGCCGCGTCGTGCAGGCGGACGACGGCACGCTATTCATCGTCACCGCGGATCTGTCGGACGGCTATGGCCTCACCCAGTCCGCCGCGAACCCGGACGGCAAGATCCTGCGGATCAACACCGACGGCTCGATCCCCGAGGACAACCCGTTCGTCGACGATCCGGACGCTGATCCGTCCGTCTACGCCCTGGGCATGCGCGATCCTCAAGGCATGGCGATCCAGCCGGGGACCGGCGCGCTCTGGGTGATCGAGAACGAGCCGCGCGGCGGCGACGAGCTCAACCTCATCCAAGCGGGGCTCAACTACGGCTTCCCGCTGATCTCCTATGGCCGCGACAACGACGGCTCGCTCTTGAACGACGGGCTGACCGCCATGGAAGGCATGGAGCAGCCGGTGCACTTCTGGACGCCGTCCGTCGCCTTCGCCGGCATGGCCTTCTACACCGGCGAGGCGTTCCCCGAATGGCAAGGCGACGTGTTCATGGGCGGGCTCTCGGGCCTGCAGCTCGTGCGCATCGTCCTGAACGAGGAGGGTCGCGTCGTCGCCGAAGAGAAGCTGCTGCGCGATCGCTGCGCGCGCATCCGCGACGTGCGCATGGGTCCGGACGGAAACCTCTACGTCGTCACCGACGCAGACGAGGGGCATATCCTGCGCATACGGCCGGAGTAGGGATGAGGGGAGATCGCTAAGGGTTCTTCGCCGAGACGAACCACGCCGCGCCTTCCATCATCACGCCGCCCGGTCCCGCGCCGGGCGCGAAGGCGGCTTCGATCTCGCCGCGGATCTGGGCGACGACCTCGTCGGGCTGCTCTTCCAGCAGCGTCCCGATCGACATGCCTTCGATGGCGAAGTCGGTCGCCGTCGCCGGCGTGGAGCCCGGGCCGCCCACGGGCTGGCGTCCGCGCCAGGGCTCGATGGCGACGTTGGTGAAGCCTGCGCCGGTCAGGATGCGAGTGAGCCGGTCCGTGTCGGCGAGCGCGAAGGGGCCGGGCAAGGTGGGATCGCGTTCGGGCATTTCGAAGTGGCGCTTGAGCACGCCTTGGACCGCCATGATCCACGGGTTCTCACGCGGCGGCGCCCAGCAGGACATGGCGAGCCGACCGCCGGGGCGGAGCCAGCCGCGCATGTGCGCGAAGGCGGCGCCCGGGTCTTCGAAGAACATCAGGCCGAAGCGCGAGAACAGCACGTCGAACGGCGCCTCGGGCGGCGTGTCGACGGCGGCGTCGGCGAGGCGGAAGGCGATGCGGTTGTGATCTTCGGCCTCGGCGCGCTCATTCGCGGCGCCGACGAGGGCGGGCGAGACGTCGAGCCCGAGGACAAACCCTTCGGGCCCGAGCCGGCGGGCGATGTCGAGCGTGCTCGGCCCTGCGCCGCAGCCGACGTCGACGACCCGCTCGTTCGGCTTGAAGGCGGCGAAGTCCAAAAGCGCTTCGCCGACGCCGGCGATCATCCCCTCGAACTGATCGAGATGAGCGAGCCAGCGCTCGCCCATCTCGTTGGACCAGTCGGGAAACTCCTGCTGGGCGGCGTCGGGGGTTTCAGAGATGACCGGCTCCTCTACGCTGGCTCGCACGGCCTCGCTGCGCTTTGGCCGCCGGTCTCGTCGCAGATCGCGGCGGTCAGGAAATGCGCTTGGCTTTGAGCATCAAGATCATGCCGTCGCCAAGACCGAGCGGACGCCGGATCTTATCGGCGTTATCGCCAAGCAAGGCGACGAGGGCGCGATAGACCTTGCTCGCATTGAGTATCCGAGACAAGCCGCCGCGCCGGACCGGAACCGCCGAGAACAGTTCTTCGATTTCAAATCCGTCGGCGAAAAGCGCCCTGAGCTCACTCTCGGTGACCCACCTGCGATACCGGGGCGCGCCGTCGTCTCTCGCCCAGTCGAGCGTTTCGAACACCGGTCGATTTTGCGTCGCGATCATCACCCGCCCGCCTTTGCGCACAAGCCGCCTCAGCTTCCGAACAAACGCCGGCTGGTCGATCATGTGCGAGAGGGCTTCGAGACCGACGACCACGTCG
>JASFUX010000166.1:0-7533 GCA_050050115.1 Maricaulaceae bacterium
CCGGGGCGCCGAGGTCGACGCTCGGCCGGCCCTCGGCCAGGGGCTGAGACGGATAGCCTTGGAAGGCTGCGACGACGACGAGCAGAGCGCCGGCCGCCGCGGCGATCCCGGGCAGGCCCTCGGCGGTTAGATAGCTTTCGTCTTCGTCCTTGTTGAGCGCCGCCCGCGTCCAGGGCGCAGCCATCCATAGGCCGATGACGATGAAGGCGACGAGCCGCGGCATCAACGCCCAGCTGTCGAGCCCGGCCTCGATCAGGCTCCAGACGATGGTGCCGGCGAGGAACAGCGCATAGAGCCGCGGCCCCCAGGCGCCGCCGCGGACCAGCAGCGCGGCGACGGCGACGAGCACCGCTCCGCCTACGGCGTAATAAAAGCTCCCGCCCAGAGTGACGAGCCAGACGCCGCCGACGAGCATGGCCCCGCCCATGGCGAGGAGGAAGGCCGCGAAGACCCACAGCAGTATTTTCGAAATCACGATTGCTCCCCAGCGTTTACGCTCGCGCCTGTTCTTCAGTGATCAGCGGCGCTGATTGTTCCTGACGCCCCTCGCGCACAGCGCGCGCCTTTTCCGGCGGCCAGACTAGTGCCTGGAAACAGCGTTCGCCATGGCGATGCTGAAGTTCCCGCCCAAGGTGTAGACGTTTTAATCTTCGCCGGGCTAATCGTCGCCAGGCCGGGCGCGGAGCTTTTTCACCACGCCGCGCCGCGCCTTGGTCTCAAGGCGTTTCTTGCGCGCCGCGGCGGGGATTTTCGTGCGTGTGCGCGGCTTGGGCGCAACCGCTGCCTGGCGGATCAGCTCATAAAGCCGCTCGCGCGCGTCCGCCCGATTGCGCGCCTGATCGCGATGCCGCCGCGCGGTGATGACGATCACGCCGTCTTTGCTCGCATAGGCGCCGGGCAGGCGCTTGAGCCTCGCCTTGACCGCTTCGGGCAGGCCCGCGGCGTTCGCGATGTCGAAGCGAAGCTGCACGGCGCTGGCGACCTTGTTGACGTTCTGCCCGCCGGGACCGGACGCGCGAATGAACCGCTCCTCGATCTCGGACTCGTCGATCGAAACGCCGGGTGCGAGTTCGATCTTCATCGCCGAACCGCCTTGAGCGAGCGGTTCACCGCCTCGTCGAGCGTGGAGAGAAACCGCGAGCGGTCCTTGTTCTCGAACGCGCTAGGTCCGCCGGTCATCTCGCCGGTCGAGCGCAAGTGATCCATCACCGCGCGCTGGGCGAGGGCGGCGCCGATCGAGTCCTCCGTAAACGGTCTGCCTTTCGGCGAGATCGCGGCTGCGCCGGCCTTGAGCGCGCGATCGGCGAGGGGGATGTCGGCCGTGATCACGATATCGCCGGCCTGGGCGCGCTCGGCGATCCAATCGTCGGCGACGTCCGGGCCATCTTCGACGACGACCATCTCGTGACGCGGATCGACCGGCGTGCGGATCCAGGCGTTGGCGACGATCTTCACCGCCAGCTGATAGCGTTCGGCGACGCGGTAGACTTCGTCCTTCACGGGACAGGCGTCGGCGTCGATGAAGATGGTGGGGCGGTTCGGCATGGCGAGGGCTTAACCCAAACCGTACGGGTCCGAAAAGCGCGCTGGCGCCGCGGCGAACCGCCGCCTATGTAGCGGCGGACGGGTGACGAACGAGGCGAGGGGAGAGAGGTCATGGCAGACGCCGCCGCGCCCGCGCCATCCTCGCCGCCTGCGCCGCGCTCGTTCGCCGACGTCGGCGCGATCGCCGCGTGCAGCCTGATCTGGGGCTCGACCTGGTTCGCGATCACGCTGCAGCTCGGGAGCGTCGACCCGCAGGTTTCCATCGCCTACCGCTTCGGGCTCGCCGCCGCCCTGTTCGCGCTGCTCGTGCGGGCGCGGGGCGAAAGCCTGACGCTCACGCGCGATCAGCACGTCGCCGCCATTGGCATGGGCGTCTTCCTGTTCACCCTGAACTACACCTTGGTCTATCTCGCCGAGCAGCGCATCGCCTCGGCCGTGGTCGCGGTGGTGTTCGCCTCGCTCGCCTTCACCAACCTCATCGTCTTCCGCATCGCCGCGGGCGAGCGCGCGCCGCGCATGGCCTGGACGGCGGCGGCGCTCGGCGTGCTCGGCGTCGGCGCGCTGTTGTGGGAGGAGCTGCGCACGGCCGACTTTGACGCGCGGGCGGCGGTCGGCGGCGCGCTGGCGCTCGGCGCGGTGCTGTTCTCGGCGATCGCAAACGTATTCGCCGCGCGCGGTCAGCGTCACGGCGCGCGGGTGCTGCCGCTGACGGGCTGGGCGATGGGCTACGGCGCGGTGATCCTGGCGGTCCTCGCCACGGTACGCGGCGCAGCGTGGACGTTCGAGCCCACGTTCGCCTACGTCGGTTCGCTGCTCTACCTCTCCGTCTTCGGATCGGTGATTGCGTTTGCGCTCTACTATGCTCTGGCGAAGCGGCGCGGCTATGCGCTGGCGTCCTATATCTCCGCGCTGACCCCGCCGATCGCGCTGGGGATTTCCAGCGTCTTTGAAGGCAAGGCCTGGACGCCGCTGGCGCTCGTCGGCGTCGCGACGGTGATCACCGGCCA
This sequence comes from Maricaulaceae bacterium, assembly GCA_050050115.1. Lineage (GTDB taxonomy): Bacteria > Pseudomonadota > Alphaproteobacteria > Caulobacterales > Maricaulaceae > JASFUX01. The sequence continues at coordinate 2,553 of JASFUX010000166.1, forward strand.
GATCATGCTGATGCGGACCCAACGCTGAGCGCGGCTTCTAAGCAGCGCCGCTGAGCGGACCGGCTTGCTTTTCGCAGCGCAGCAGAGCAAACAGCCGCCGCAACAAGAACCCTGAAACCACGGTCCTCCCCATGTCCGCGCCCGCGCTCCGCAACGTGGCGATCATCGCCCACGTCGACCACGGCAAGACCACGCTCGTGGATCAGATGCTGACCCAGGGCGGGGCCTTCCGCGCCAACGAGTCCCGGCCCGAGCGCGCCATGGACATGAACGACCAGGAGCGTGAGCGGGGCATCACCATCCTCGCCAAGCCGACCTCCGTCGTATGGCCAAGCGCCAACGGCGAGGTGCGGATCAACATCGTCGACACCCCCGGCCACGCCGACTTCGGCGGCGAGGTCGAGCGCATCCTCTCGATGGTCGACGGCTGCTTGCTGCTGGTCGACGCCGAAGAAGGCCCGATGCCGCAGACCAAGTTCGTGCTCGCCAAGGCGCTGGCGTTGGGGCTGCGGCCGATCGTGGTCTTGAACAAGGTCGACCGCCCGCATGCGCGGCCTGATGTGGTCGTCTCCGAGGTGTTCGATCTCTTCGCGCTTTTGGGCGCGAGCGACGAGCAGCTCGACTTTCCCTTCGTCTACGCGAGCGGCAAGGACGGCTGGGCGACCAGCGAGCTTGACGGGTCGCGCGATGATCTCGCGCCGCTCTTCGAGCTGATCGTCTCGCACGTGCTCGCGCCGGCGCAGATCGCTGCGCGCGACGAGCCGTTCCGCTTGCTGGCGACCTTGCTCGACTACGATCCGTTCCTGGGCCGGGTGCTGACGGGCCGGGTCGAGTCCGGCAGCGTCCAAGTCGGCGATACCGTTCGCGCAATTCGGGCGGATGGCCAGGAAATCGAACGCGCGCGATTGTCGAAGCTGTTGGCGTTCCGGGGCTTGAAACGCGTGCCTGTCGAGACGGCAGAGGCGGGCGACATCGTCGCCATCGCGGGTCTCGCCAAGGCGACCGTCGCGGATACGCTGGCCGATCCCGAAGCGAGCGAGGCCGTGCCCGCGCCGCCGATCGATCCGCCGACGCTGGCGGTGACGGTGTCGATCAACGATTCCCCGCTCGCCGGACGCGAGGGCGACAAGGTGCAGTCGCGCGTCATCCGTGAGCGGCTGTTTCGCCAGGCCGAGGGCGACGTCGCGATCCGCGTGAACGAGACGGGCGAGAAGGACGCTTTCGAGGTCGCCGGCCGCGGCGAGCTGCAGCTCGGCGTGCTGATCGAAACGCTGCGGCGGGAAGGTTTCGAGCTGTCGGTGTCGCGCCCGCGAGTGCTGGTGCGCGAAGAGAACGGCCAAAGACTCGAGCCCGTCGAAGAAGTCGTCATGGACGTCGACGACGAGTTCTCCGGCGCGGTGATCGACAAGCTGGCGCAGCGCCGCGGACAGCTCATCGAGATGAAGCCGTCAGGCGGCGGAAAGACGCGCCTGGTGGTGCACGCGCCGTCCCGAGGTCTGGTCGGCTATCACTCGGAATTCCTCACCGACACGCGCGGCTCGGGCGTGATGAACCGGGTCTTCCATGCCTGGGCGCCCTACGCCGGCGACATCCCGGGCCGGCGCAACGGCGCGCTCGTTTCGATGGAAGCGGGGACGGCCGTGCCCTTTGCGCTGTGGAACCTCGAAGAGCGCGGGGTGATGTTCATCGCACCGGGCGAGCCGATCTATCCGGGCATGGTCATCGGCGAGAACGCGCGCGGTGAAGACCTCGAGGTCAACCCGCTCAAGTCGAAGAAGCTCACCAACATCCGCGCGGCCGGCAAGGACGAGGCGGTGCGGCTGACGCCGCCGAAGATTCTCACGCTCGAGCAGGCGATCGCCTGGATCGACGACGACGAGCTGGTCGAGGTCACGCCCAAGTCTGTGCGCGTCAGAAAACGTTGGCTCGACCCGCACGAGAGGAAGCGCCGCGCGAAGGCGGCGGTCACTCTGTAGACTGCGCCAGCACAGCGTCGATGTGGGAATGATCGAGGCCGGCGCCGCGAAGCGCGGTGAAGTCCTCCGCCAACACCTCGTCCCAAGGTCGATCGCCGCCCTCGAGCGAGAGGACGGAGCCGGCGCGCGCCCGGTAGATCGCGTCCGCCTCGTCGAGCCGTCCTTGATACATCAGAGCGTGCGCGAGGTTCATTTCGATCCAGACCATGCTCGGATCGATCTCCAGGCCGCGGCGCGCGGACGCCTCGGCCACATCGAACTCCCGCGCGAACAAAGCGCGCCAAGCGTGGCTGCCGTGCATGCCGGCGGCGATCTCCGGATCAATCGTTCCGGCCACATAGAGCGAGTTGATCTGCAACAGGTCGGCCGTGCTGGCCCGGAGCGCCGCGGTGTACTCTCCGGTCTCAAAGAGCGCAGTGCTGGCTTCTCCGATATTGAACAGTTCTTCGGTCGCGTCCGGCGGATCGTCGAGCATCTCGAGCAGCCACGCGTCCCGCTCGTCAAGAGCGCCTTCGGCCCGCAGCTCGGTCAGCAAGCGCTCTACTTCGCCCGCGTGCGTATCGATGTCGTCGCCGCCGAGCATCGCAAGCCGCGCATGCGCGTCGATGGTCAGGCGGCGCCAGTCCGGGCGGGAAGGCTCGCGATGCGACAAGTCCCGCGCGATCGCCAGCTGACTGGTCCAATGCTCGCGCGCCTTCGCGGCGTCGCCTTGCGCGTGATCGACCGTGCCGAGCCGTTGATGCGTGTGCGCAAGATCACGCAGCGCCTCGATGCTGTCAGGCTCGCGATCGACGTGCGCGAGCGCTTCGACGTGAGCCGCTTCATACGCTTCGCGCGCGCCGGAGAAGTCGCCGCGGTTGAGGTAGGCGTCGCCGAGCGTGACGAACACGATCGCTCGCGGGAGCCTGCCGATCGCATCGGCCGAAGCGGGGGCGGAAGCGGGGGCGGTGCTCTCGGGCGCGGTCCCGCCAGCGCTCGCACAGCCGGCGACGAGCAAGCTCAGAACGCCGAGCCACGCCGCGCCGACGCGTCCTCGTCGAGACGCGCGCCTCGATTGTTTGCCTAGAGCCGCGTGCGCCATGAGGTCCCCCTTTGTCGGATACAACGTCAGGTAGATCTGTAGCGCGGCGCTGCACGCGAAGACAGCACCGCCGTGGCGGTGGCGTAGCGGCTTTCCGTGCGCGGTCGGCTAGCTGCCGTTGCGGCGCGCGGCTTGCGCTGCGATCGCTGCGCGCTTCTCGGCGATGCGGGCGAGGCCTTCTTGCGGCAGCCGCCATTCCGGCGAGGCCGCCGCGGCGTCGTTGAACGCCTGCTCGGCGGCGTCGAGGCGCTCCATCGCTTCATAGACGAGGCCGCGATTGTAATGGGCGACGTGGGCGACAGGCAGATCGCGTTCGAGCGCCGCGTCGTAGGCGCGAAGCGCGCCGTCGAAGTCGTCCATCACGTAGAGGACGTTGCCCTCGCTGACGTAGCTTTCGGGCATGTCGGGCTCGAGCCGCTGGGACTCGTGATAGTCAGCCATCGCCGCGTCGAGGTCGCCGCGCAGGCGGTGGATGATCCCGCGGTTATGGTGGGTCGCCGCGCGGTCACGCCGGTTGAGCAGATTGGTCTCGAGCGCGTGCGTGCAGTCGTCGAGCGCGCCTAGCGAGTCGTTGCCCGTGCGTGCGGCGTTGTAGCAAGCGTGTCCGCCCGAATCTCCGAACACGATCATCTGGCTCATCGCCGGCGTTGATGCGAAAGCCGTCATCAATGCCGCAGCGGAGGCGGCGACGGTGAAGCGCGCACATTGTCGGGCCGCGCGCGAGCCCTGTGCTTGGTGTTTCATGGTGCAATCATACGCCGAAAACAGAGGGGTGTCGCGCGTCGGTTCGCAGACGGCGCCGACCGAACACGGCTTTGTGAACGCTTGCCGAGTGAACGCCTACTGGCTCGCCCAGAGGATCCTGGCGATCCAGTCGACCTCGCTCACGTCGATCGTCCGGGCGTCGTACTCAGGGTTGAGCGAGATCAGCTCGATCCGCCGCGCGGTCACCCGGCCGAGCTGCTTGGCCATGACCTCGCCGCCGGTGGTGCGCACCACCACCCGGTCGCCTTGGCGAACCTCCTGACCGGGCGCGACGATGATCCGGTCGCCGGGGCGGTAGACCGGGGCCATGGAGTCCCCCGAGATCTCGAGCGCATAGGCGCCGTCGCCGGGCGCGCCGGGAAACGAGATCTCGTCCCAGCCCGCGCCCGCGGGGAAGCCCGCGTCGTCGAAGAAGCCGTCATGGCCGGCCTGGGCAAGGCCCATCAGCGGGATCGACGGGCCGCGCTCTTCGCGTGACGACGCGAGGGCGGCGAATTCGGAAAAGCTCGCGCCCGTGGCTTCGAGCACCTTGGCGATCGACTCCGTCGACGGCCAGCGCGGCTTGCCGCTGTCGGCGGAGTGGCGCTTGGATTTGTTGAACGTCGTGGGGTCGAGCCTGGCGAGCTTGGCCAGCCCCGAAGGCGTGAGCGAATAGCGCCGCGCCAGCTCGTCGATGCCGCTCCAGATCTGGGCGTGGCTGAGCATTTGCCGGGCCTGCCGCCTCCGAAGATTAAAATCCTATTCTTGGGAGCATAGCCGGGCAGACAGGAAGTTCAACCTATTGTCGAAACTTTCTCGAATGAGCTTGGAGGCGCGGGCAGGCTCAGGCCAGCATCGGGCCATGAACGAATCGACCGTCTACAGGCTGATCGCCCGCGACGCATGGGAATCCGCATGGGCCGACCCGGCTGGCGTGGTCCCCTGGTCGGCGGACGACGAACGCGACGGCTACCTCCATCTTTCAACCCGCAGCCAAGTCGCCGAGACGGCGCGGCGGCACTACGCCGGCGTCGCCGACCTCTGGGTGCTGGCGTTCGACGCGGCCGTGCTGGGCGAAGCGCTCAAGTGGGAGCCCTCGCGCGGCGGCGATCTGTTCCCGCACTACTACGGCGACATCGCGCTCAGCCGCGTCACCGACGTCGGGCCGTTCGATCCGGAC
>JASFUX010000167.1:0-7523 GCA_050050115.1 Maricaulaceae bacterium
GCCGTCAGTGTATCGGCCGGGCTCTTTCATCCGCGACACGCCCAGCGCCGAGAGATTGCTCGCCATATCTCGCCTCTACCCACCATTGGCAGTTTCGCTTCGGCGCTACGTGCTCTAATCTGGGCCCGGATGCGCGCACGTCTCCGCCGAACCTTTTCTACCCACCACTCTACCCACCAGTCGAGTCCGGATTTGCAGAAATGCGTGTGAACAGCTGTGTGCGGAATATGCGCTTAATAGAGGCGCACATTGCTGTATTTGTTTGCATAAATGGAACGATCGCGAACTGCTGCGAACACTGACGAACAGCAGGGCTCGAATCCCTCCCCGTCCGCCAAGACTTTGCGGCGCAGGCCGCCCGCCCTGTTCCGGCCAATATCGCGTTCGCTAATGATTGACGAGCCGCCGTTCTCCCAACATCGTGAACAGCGCTAGGGGCGCTCGCCCGTCAATGTTCCAGCTTCTCATTGTATCTGCGTAGATTTCGGGTCAGCAAAAGGGGACCAACCATGCCTATGACATCACCCAAGCCGACGAGCCGCGCCGCCGTGGTGCTCGCCGCCGCGCTCGCCTTCTCGATGGCCGCGTGCGCGCAGGAAGAGCAATCGGCGACCGAGAACGCCGCCGCGCCGGCCGGCGAGGACGCTGAGACGATCGTACTCGCGCAAGCCGACGAGGTCGCTCCGGCGGCGGACGCGGACGCTGAGACGACGATGATCAACGTCCCGTCGGGAACCTATACGCTCGACAAAACGCATGCCTACCTCACCTTCACCTACAGCCATTTGGGCTTCTCGCGGCCTGTCTTGGCCTTCCGCGACTTCGACGCGACCATCAACTTTGATGCAGACAACCCGGCGAACAGCTCGGTGAGCGCGACGATCAACGTCGACAGCGTCGACACCGGCGTGGGCGACGTCTCGGAATTCGAAGAGCACATCCGCGACGAGCGCTTTCTCGACACGGCGACCTCGCCAACCGCCACGTTTGAAAGCACCGCCGTCGCGGTCACGGGCGAGAACACCGGCACGGTCACGGGCGATCTGACGATCCGCGGGACCACCTTGCCCGTGACCTTGGACGTCGTGCTGCGCAAGGCGGACGAGCATCCGATGCGGCGCACTTCGGCGCTCGGGTTCAGCGCCTCGACCACGATCAACCGCTCTGACTTCGGAGCCGGCGCGTTCACGCCGAACGTCAGCGACGAAGTTGAAATCTCGTTCGAAGGTGAGTTCGCGCTCGCGAGCGACTAGCCGATCGACGATTCTAGTTGAAGAAGAGCCCAGAGGCGGCGATCTAAGCCCAGATCGCCGCCTCTGTCTTTTCGCGCACCTCGTCTTCGGTCACGCCGGGAGCCAGCTCGACGACCTTGAGGCCCGATCCGCCCTGCTCGACGTCGAAGACGCCAAGGTCGGTGATGATCCGGTCGACCACGCCTTTGCCGGTGAGCGGCAGACTGCAGTGCTTCAAGAGCTTGGTCTCGCCGGCCTTGTTGGTGTGATCCATCACCACGACGACCCGTTTGACGCCCGCGACGAGATCCATCGCGCCGCCCATGCCCTTGACTAGCTTGCCAGGGATCATCCAGTTCGCCAGGTCTCCGTTCTCGGCCACCTCCATGGCGCCGAGGATCGCCAAATCGATGTGCCCTCCACGGATCATTGCGAAGGACTCGGCTGACGAGAAGTAGCTTGTCTGATCGAGTTCGGTGATCGTCTGCTTGCCGGCGTTGATGAGGTCGGGATCCTCCTCCCCTTCGTAGGGAAACGGCCCCATGCCGAGCATGCCGTTCTCCGACTGCAGCGTGACGGCTACGCCCTCGGGGATGTAGTTCGCGACCAGCGTCGGAATGCCGATGCCGAGATTGACGTAGAAGCCGTCCTCAAGCTCCTGCGCGGCGCGCTCGGCCATTTGTTCGCGTGTCCATGGCATGTCAGGCGCTCCTTGCGCGCGTCGTGACCTTCTCGATGCGCTTTTCGTGTTCGCCCTGGATGATCCGGTGCACGAAGATGCCCGGTGTATGGATGTAGTTCGGATCGAGTGATCCGACCGGGACCAGCTCCTCGACCTCCGCGATCGTGACCTTCCCCGCGGTCGCCATCTCCGGATTGAAGTTCTTGGCGGTCTTCCGATAGACGAGGTTGCCCTCGGCGTCGCCCTTCCAGGCTTTGACAATCGAAAGGTCGGCGACAAGACCGGTCTCCATCACGTAAGTCTCGCCGTTGAACTCCTCGTGGTGCTTGTTTTCGGCGATCATCGTGCCGACGCCGGTCTTGGTGAAGAAAGCTGCGATGCCCGCCCCGCCAGCGCGGCAGCGCTCGGCCAGCGTGCCTTGCGGATTAAACTCAAGTTCGAGCTCGCCGGAAAGATATTGGCGCTCGAACTCTTTGTTCTCTCCGACGTAGGACGAAATCATCTTCTTGATTTGACGGGTTTCGAGCAGCAGCCCCAGCCCAAAGCCGTCGACGCCGGCGTTGTTGGAGACGACGGTGAGGTCCTTGGCTCCGGAGTCCCGCAGCGCCGCGATCAGCAGCTCGGGAATGCCGCAAAGGCCGAAGCCGCCGGCCATCACCAGCATGCCGTCGCGGGCAACGCCCTCGAGTGCGGATTTCGCGTCGGGGTAGACCTTCGTCGTCACCTGGGCTCTCCCTTCATGGAATGCTGCAGCGCCGAAGAGCTACGAGTAAACGCCTTGAGCGGCCGAGGGAATACGCCGTTTGAAAAAACTGTCTGAATTCGGGACCATAACTCTCTGCGGCGGTCCCGAAACGGAAAAGCGCGCCGGCCCAAGCCGGCGCGCTCCGCGCGTCCTCGAGGGACGCGGGGGCCCGGAGCGGTGCGAGGGACGGGATGACTCGCTCCGAACTTGCAATCAGGCTAGGCGTGGCGGCCTGAACCCGGCATGAACGCCGAAAAAGAATGAAGATCACGCCCGCGCAACGCTTTCAGGCGTGAAGAATCCAGGGAAACTTAAGCGCGTTCCTGGAATCGTCTGGCGCGAAACGTGAATTGGGACGACGAACCGGCATGGAATCTTCAAGCACTATGACGACGTCGGCTCGGGTCCTTGTGGTTAACAACCGCGCGGCGGACGCTCACGCTCTGGCTGCGGCGCTGGGTCGTTTCGGAATCGAAGCGACCGGCGCGGCGGGGGAAACGGGCGCCCGGACGCGTTCGCGCGACCAATACTACGACGCAGTGGTCTTCGACCGGCTCGACGCCTCGGCCGCCGCGATCTCCCGCTTGGCGATCGAGATGAAGGCGCGCGCCCAGCCGCGGCTCCTGGCTTTCGTGGCGATCGGGGACGAGGTCGATCCGGCGGCGCCGCCCCAAGGCGTCGACGCCGCCCTCGCCCTGCCCGCTCATCCCGCCCAAATCGCCGCGCGCATCAAGCTGCTCCTGCGGCTGGCGGTCATGGAGGACGAGGCGCGGCTGCGCGCTGCAAGCCTCGCGTCGCGCGGGATCGACGTGAACCTGTCGTTCGAGGAGCCGCGCAAGAAGGTGAACGTGCTCTACGTCGGCGATCCTTCTCCGGCGTTCCTGGGCCTGGCGCGCGAGCTCTCGGAATTCGGGGCGACCACCTGCGCCGCGTTTACGACGTTCACTGCGTTCGACTTCCTGCACGAACGCGACTTCGATGCGGTGGTCATTCACGCAACGAATAAGATCGAGACCGCGCTTGCGGTCGCCACTGCGCTCAGACGCAACACTAGGCTCTATCATACGCCGGCGGCGCTGTTGCTTGATCGCGACGCGTTCGAGATCGCTGAGACGGCGTTCGACCGCGGCGTCTCCGAACTGCTGCCCGCCGACGCCGAACCTGCTGACATGGCCCGCCGCGTCATGAGTCTTGCGCGCGAGCGCCAGCGCCGCGGTGCGGTCAAGCGCGCCTTCGCTCAAGTACGCGCGCCAGAGGTGTTCGACTCGGTCTCGGGCCTCGCCACCATGGGCTTCTTCATCCATCACTTCGAGAGCATGATCCGCCGGTCGGCGCATCTCGAACGGCCGCTCTCGCTCGTGGTCGCCAAGGTCGAAGCGCCGCGATCCGCTCAACCAGCGATGCGCGATCTGGCGATCCGACAGGTCGGCGCGATGATCTCGCGGCTGATGCGGGCCGAGGACTTCGCCGCCGAGCTCGACCCCGGGGTCTTCGCCATCGCCATGCCCGGCGCGCGTCAGGTTTCGGCTGAGGGCGCGGCGCAGCGGGTGGCGGCGATCGCCGAATGCACCGCCTTCGGCGGCGGCGCAGCGGCGGACTCGTTTCAGGTCGAGCTGCGCTGCGAGGTCGCCCAGCGCGGCCGCACGGAGTCGGCCCGCGCCCTCCTCGCCCGAGCGGCCGGCGCGCTCGACGGCGCCTTTACGCCGCCGCAGAGCAGCGAGGATCCGTCGGTCGACGAACAGTTGAGCTAAACCGCGCTCTGTTCTTCGCTTTCAGGCGTCTTGATCGCTTCGACAATCCGTTCGAGCCAACGCTTTGCGCCCTTGAGGCGCGCGTCCGGCGTCTCCCATTCGCCGGCGATGAACAGCGTATGGTCGGGCCGCAGCTTTATTTGACCTGCATAGCGGCTCACCAACTGAACCAGCGGCGCAGGGTCCTCCAGCGCGTCCTCGCGGAAGCCGATCACCACGCCCTTGGGGCCGGCCTCAACCTTAGAGACGCGCGCAGCGCGACACAGCGCCTTGATCTCCATGACCGCGAGCAGGTGCGCCGTTTCCTCCGGCAGCGGACCGAAGCGGTCGATGAGCTCGGCGGCGAAAGCGTCCCGTTCGGAGCGGCTTTCCAGGCGCGAGGCGCGCCGGTAAAGGCCGAGGCGCACGTCGAGGTCGGGCGCATAGTCTTCCGGGATCAGAACAGATGCGCCGACGTTGATCTGCGGCGACCAGTCGGAGTCGTCATGCCCGCCGTCGTGCTTGTGCGTGGCGATCGCCTCTTCGAGCATCGACTGGAACAGCTCCACGCCGACCTCCCGGATGTGCCCCGACTGCTCCTCGCCGAGGAGGTTGCCGCCGCCGCGTAGGTCGAGGTCGTGGCTCGCCAAGGTGAAGCCCGCGCCGAGCGTATCGAGCGACTGAAGCACCTTGAGGCGCTTCTCCGCGCCTTCGGTGATTTTCCAAGTCGAAGGGATGGTCAGATAGGCGTAGGCGCGGGTTTTCGAGCGCCCCACCCTGCCCCGCAGCTGATAGAGCTGGGCGAGGCCGAAGCGGTCTGCGCGATAGACGACGAGCGTGTTCGCCGTCGGGATGTCGAGCCCGGACTCGACGATGGCGGTCGAAACGAGGACGTCGAACTTGCCTTCATAGAAGGCGGTGATCCGGTCCTCCAGCTCGCTCGGCGACATCTGGCCGTGCGCAACGACATAGCGGACTTCCGGAACGCGCTCGGTCAGGAATTCTTCGGCGTCTGGCAGGTCGGAAATCCGAGGGCAGACGAAGAAACTCTGCCCGCCCCTGAAGCGCTCGCGCAGGAGCGCTTCGCGCGCGGTCACGGCGTCAAACGGCGTCACATAAGTGCGCACCGCAAGACGATCAATCGGCGGGGTGGCGATGATCGACAGCTCGCGCAAGCCAGCGAGCGACATCTGCAGCGTGCGCGGGATCGGCGTGGCGGTGAGCGTCAGGACATGCACGTCGGCCTTAAGTTCCTTGAGACGCTCCTTGTGCTTGACGCCGAAATGCTGCTCCTCGTCGATGATCAGCAAGCCGAGGTCTTTGAAATGAACGGACTTGGCGAGCAGCGCATGGGTCCCGATAACGATGTCGCAGGCGCCCGAAGCAATCATCTCGCGCGTCGTCGCCGCCTCTTTGGCCGAGACGAGTCGCGAAAGCTGACGCACCTTGACGGGCCAGCCGTGGAAGCGCTCGGAGAACGTCTTGAAGTGCTGGCGGGCAAGCAGCGTCGTCGGCGCGACGACGGCCACCTGCTTGCCGTTGATCGCCGTGGCGAAGGCCGCGCGCAGGCCAACCTCGGTCTTGCCGAAGCCGACGTCGCCGCAGATCAGCCGGTCCATCGGCTTGCCCGAGCCGAGATCGTCGAGCACGTCATGGATCGCGGAGAGCTGATCGTCCGTTTCTGCGTACGGAAAACGCGCGCAGAACTCGTCGTAGACGCCGGCCTCGGTCTCGAGCGCGTCGGCGGTCTTGAGCTGGCGCGCCGCGGCGATCTCGATCAGCTTGCCGGCCAGCTCAAGGAGGTGCTTTTTCGCCTTCGCTTTGCGCGACTGCCAGCCCGCGCCGCCGAGTCGGTCTAGCTGAGCCTCCCCTGCGTCCGCGCCGTAGCGGGACAAGAGCTCGATGTTCTCGACAGGCAGATACAGCTTGGAGTCGCCGGCATATTCGATTTCGAGGCAGTCGCGCGGCGCGCCTTCGACTTCGAGCGTACGCAGGCCGAGATAACGGCCGATCCCATGATCGACGTGGACCACCAGGTCGCCGACCGAGAGCGAGGAGGCCTCGGAGATGAAGTTCGCCGCGCGACGCTTGCCGTGCGGCCGCGCCAAACGATCGCCGAGGATGTCCTGTTCGGAGAGGACGACGAGGTCATCCGTTTCGAAACCGCGCTCGAGCGGCAGCACCGCCCGCGCGATATCATCGCGACCGAGCGCCTGGACTTCCCCCCAGCTCGCCGCCGGCTTGATCCCTACGACGCCGTGATCGGCGAGAACCCCGGCGGTGCGCTCGCTCGATCCTTCGGTCCAGCACGCCAGCAGAACGCGCTTGCCTGCCGCGTTCTGCTCGCGGACATAGCGCGCCGCCTCGTCGAAGACATTGACGTCGCCGCCGCGGCGTTCGGCTGAAAACTCCCGCCCCGGCCGCGCGCCAAGGTCGACCGCAGTCCCCTCCTCCGCCGGTGCGAAGGCGCTCAGAATCCGGACCGGGCGCGTGTCCATTTCGAGCGCCCACTCGGTTTCCGAGAGATAGAGCGCGTCGGGCGGCAGCGCGCGGTAGCTCTGTGCGCCCAGGCCCTTCACCGGCGCGGCGCCCTCGTCGGCGCGAGCTGCGTAGTAGTCGTCGATCAGCGTGCGGCGCTCTTCCAGCGCGGCGTCAACTCGGTGATCGACCACAACGAGCGCAGTTTCACCCGCATAGTCGAACATCGTCTCGAGCTGGTCGTGAAACAGCGGCAGCCAGTGCTCGACGCCGTGGGCGCGCACGCCTTCCGAAACAGAGTCGTAGACGAGATCGCCGTCGGTAACCGCGCCGAAGGCAGCGACGAAGCCGCGCCGGAATCGAGCGATCGAGTCGGCGTCGAGGAACACTTCGCTCACCGGCTCGAGCACCGCGTGGTCAAGCTGGCGCGTGGTGCGCTGGGTGTCGGGATCGAAAGCGCGAACGGATTCGAGCGTGTCGCCGAAGAAGTCGAGCCGCAGCGGCTCGTTCGCACCCGGCGAGAAGACGTCGACCACGCCGCCGCGCAGCGCATAGTCGCCCCGCTCCATCACGGTGGAGGCCCGCGCATAGCCGTTCGCAGCGAGATGACGTTTGAGCTCGTCGAGATCGACGATATCGCCCGGCCGCGCTTCAAA